>NZ_JBKQXU010000003.1:0-304156 GCF_048545135.1 Gardnerella bretellae | reverse complement strand
GATTTTTCTCAGAAAACTCTCAGAAAACTCGCGACAGCTCCCCCGAACTGCCAGCAAACCCTTGAAAAACCACCACTTTCCCCGCGACACGCGCGGAGGTCGCCTTCACACACGACCCAAACTACTCACCGCTGAGCAGTTTATGTCACATCGCACCAGCAAGCAGCACCCACACAAGCTGCCCCCCCCCCCCCACACACACAAGCAGCAAACGCACAACAAAAAAGGCGGCAGGTACAAAACCTACCGCCCTATTCACTATGCACACACGCACAAAACTGCGTTACGAGCAAAGCAATAAAAAGCTAGAACTACTTAAGTTCCACGGAAGCGCCGGCCTCTTCGAGGGCAGCCTTAGCCTTCTCAGCATCTTCCTTCTTAGCCTTCTCGAGAACTGGCTTTGGAGCGCCGTCAACGAGAGCCTTAGCTTCAGCCAAGCCGAGGTTGGTCAAAGCGCGAACAGCCTTGATGACTGCAATCTTCTTGTCGCCAGCAGCGGTAAGAATGACGTCGAACTCGTCCTTCTCTTCCTCAGCAGCGCCAGCAGCAGCTGGAGCAGCGGCAACAGCGGCGACAGGGGCAGCAGCCTCGACGTCGAACTTCTCTTCAAAGGCCTTGACGAACTCAGAGAGCTCAACGAGGGTCATTTCACCAAAAGCTTCAAGAAGCTCTTCACTAGTGAGCTTAGCCATAATTGGCTTCCTTTCTTACTTGGCCAGGCACACGGTGTGCCTTACGACCATAACATTTTTATTATTGGTTGGTCTCATGCAGCAAGCTGCAAGGGAATCAAGCGGCCTTTTCCTGCTTCTCGCGCAAAGCGTCGATAGTACGCACAGTCTTGGTTGGCAATGCGTTGAACAGGTAGGCGGCCTTGGACATGGTGCCCTTGAGCGCGCCGGCCATTTCGGAAAGCAACTGTGGGCGAGACTTCAAGTCTGCAAGCTGCTTTGCACCTTCGGCATCGTAAACAGTTCCATCTGCGAAACCGCCCTTGATGACGAGAGTCTTATTCTCTTTGGCAAAATCACGCAAGGTCTTAGCAGCCTCAATGAAATCACCCTTAACAAAGGTGATTGCAGTTGGGCCGGCGAGAAGCTCGTCAAGACCTTCAATGCCCGCTTCCTTAGCAGCAATACGAGCAAGCGTGTTCTTCGCCACAGAGTAGGAAGTATCGCGGCCTAGCTTTTCACGCAGAGAAGAAATCTGCGGAACGGTAAGCCCGCGGTACTCGGTAAGGTAGACAGCGTCTGCATTACGGAAAAGTTCCGTAAGATCGGCAACTACCGCTTCCTTTTCGGGCCTCTTCATGGCGTTCCTTCCTAAATCGGCCGTCAGTTCGAAAGAAACACATCAAGCTTAATTAAACAGGGCAATAAAAAAAGCCCTGCGCACTGGCAGAGCAACATACGAAGCACACTAAGTGCTAAATAAAACTTACAACATACTCGCTGTAAATCTTGCTCAACCTGTGCTGGCCTGACGCATCAATTTCAGGAATCTTGCGATTCCACCAACGGTCTGTGGTTTACGTTGGGTAAGTTTAATACAAAATCAAGACAATGTCAATAAAAATTTATATGAAAACTATAAATAAAAAGAGGGCGTGCAATTGCACACCCTCAAATGCATCATTTCACTGCTCTGTAAGTTTCTACTACGTAAGTTTATTGCTTACATATCAGCAACTTTTACAGCACAGCGTTAGCAACGAAATCAAGCAAGAACAGCAAGGAAACAATCCAAAGCATTGGATGAACTTCCTTAGCACGCTTCTTGCAAGTCATAACTAAGCAGTACATGATGAAGCCTGCAGCGATGCCGTAAGAAATGGAGTAAGAGAACGCCATAAATACAGCAGCAAAGAATGCAGGAATTGCTTCGGAAATATCATCCCAAGCAATTTCCTTCAAAGAGCTTGCCATCATGCAGCCAACTACCACAAGCACGCCAGCGGTTGCTGCTGCAGGAACAGCAGAAGCAAAAGGCGCAAGAACAATAGAAAGCGCGAAGCACACGGACACAACCACGGAAGTCAAACCAGTACGACCACCTGCACCAATACCAGCAGCAGATTCTACATAAGTAGTGGTGTTAGAAGTACCGCAAATTGCGCCAACGGAAGTAGCAATAGAATCAGCAAACAATGCGCGATCCATCTTGGAGCTAAAGCCGGAGCCGTTTTCCAAAGCCTTCTCGTCTTCCTCGGAGAAAATACCAGTGCGACGGCCGGTACCAATAAAGGTGCCGAGAGTGTCAAAAGTATCCGACATTGAGAATGCGAAAATAGTTACCAACACAAGCGGCAAACGAGCAGGATCAGCAAACAATGACGCAAAACCCTTATCGCTAAAAATAGCGCCGAAAGTAGTTGGGAGCTGAGCAAAAGCGTCAGTAACAGACACTGCATTGTTCAAAGAAGTCAAGCCTAAAGGAATACCAATTAAAGAAGTTGCAATAATTGTAATAAGCAAGCTTGCGCGAACTTTAAGAACTGTAAGAACAATAGCAAAAAGAAGTCCAATAAGGAATAACCAAAGCACAGGGTTATTCATAACAGCAAGACCTGGAATAGCAGCAGTTGGCTTACTCTTTGCAGCAGCGGCAGGATCCTTGGAAGTAAAAGTAATCAAACCAACGCTCATCATGCCCACATAGGCCACAAATAAACCAATGCCACCACCGATTGCTTGCTGAAGCGAAGTCGGGATGGCACGAATAATCATTTTACGAATTTTTGTAACGGTAATAATAATGTTAATTAAACCGCACAAGAACACCATGCACATGGCCTCTTGCCATGTAAAGTGCAATCCGAAGCAAACTGTGTAAGTAAAGAATGCGTTAAGACCCATGCCGGCAGCCTGTGCGTAAGGCACGTTAGCAAACAAGCCCATAACAAGGGTACCAATGATTGCTGCGATGATTGTAGCGAGGAAAACGCCACCTTTAGGCATTCCAGTTTGGCTTAAAATCATTGGATTTACAACGATAATATATGACATTGCGAAGAATGTAGTGAGACCTGCAGTGATCTCCGTTGATACATTCGTGCCGTTTTCTTTGAGATGGAAGAACTTTTCCATATACTCTCTGTTCCTTGGTTTACAAGCGCAAAAGACCAGAAAAGCGCGGCGAAAGCACTTGAGCAATCGCGTACGCAATTACATTTGGGCATTCACGCAGAGGTTACTGCGACTCGTCGGAAGAACGAAGGCATCACAAAATCTCACATAAAATTATGAAAATTGCGAAACCTTTGAACAACCGAACAGCTCTGACCTTACGCGCACGTGCTGACCAAGGAAATACACTTAAATCAAAAAAGTATATAACAAATCAGCCAAAACGGCCGGAAATATAACGCTCAGCTTCGGCATTGCGCGGATTGTTGAACATAGTAGTCGTGTCTGCAAAGTATTCCAAATGCCCCGGCTGCCCTACAGCCTTCAAATTAAAGAATGCCGTATAATCCGCAACACGTGCAGCCTGCTGCATATTATGCGTCACAATCACAATCGTGTAATCGTTTTTAAGCTCGTTAATCAAATCTTCTACAGCCAACGTAGAAATAGGATCCAGCGCCGAGCAAGGCTCATCCATAAGCAAAACTTGCGGATGCACGGCCACAGCTCTAGCGATGCAAAGTCGCTGCTGCTGACCGCCCGAAAGACCAATTCCAGGCTTATCTAAGCGGTCCTTAACTTCATTCCACAAGTTTGCACCTCGCAATGCCCACTCGACTAAATCGTCAGCATCCTGCTTAGCAATTTTTCGATTATTTAGGCGAACTCCAGCAAGCACGTTTTCTCGAATAGACATTGTTGGGAAAGGATTTGGGCGCTGAAAAACCATGCCAACATCTCGGCGAACTGCCACAGGGTCAACGTCTTTTCCGTATAAATCGCGGCCTTCAAGAAGCACATGGCCTTCTACGCGCGCTCCCGGCGTAATCTCGTGCATACGGTCTAAAGTGCGCAAAACTGTTGACTTTCCGCAACCAGAAGGTCCAATAAAAGCCGTCACTTTATTTGGCTCAATATTAATATTTACGTCTTCTACGGCAAGAAAATCACCATAGTAAATATTTAAGTTCTTAACATCAATTCGTTGACCCATTTTATGCTCGCTTTCTAAAATCTATTTCGCCTTATTTCGCCTTATTTCGCCTTATTTCGCTTTTACAGAAAACACTCGAGCTACAACTCGCCCCAAAATATTTAGCAACAACACCAACACAATAAGCGTTAAAGCCGCAGCCCAAGCGCGCTCCATTGGAATTGTTGTAACGCAAGAAGCCGGAGCATTAGCTGGGCAATTTGCAGAAAGTTTGGAATATTCCTGGTAAACGTACACAGGCAAAGTAGTCATTTGCCCGTCGAATAAGTTGAAATTCGTGGAAGCAATAAAGCCTGAAGCCATAAGAAGTGGCGCAGTTTCGCCAATAACTCGCGCAACTGCAAGAATACAGCCAGACACAATTCCCGGAAGAGCAGTGCGCAAAACAATTTTCGTAATTGTGCGCTGCTTGGTTACGCCCAGAGCTAAGGCAGCCTCGCGCAAATCGTTCGGCACAATTTTTAGCATTTCTTGAGAAGATTTAACAACCGTTGGAATCATAAGTAGAGAAAGAGCTACAGATCCTTCAAAACCATTGATTGTGCCAGGACCTGCAAGAAGAGCAAACATAGAAAAAGCAAACAGACCGGCGACAATAGACGGAATACCACTCATAACGTCAACAAGTAGATTAATTATGCGCGAAATTTTATTTCCGCTAGCATACTCAACCAAATAAACAGCACACATTAGGCCAATTGGAATCGAAATAACCATAGCTCCTAAAGTTATTTCGAGCGTTCCAATAATTGCGTGCAAAATGCCACCGTAACCGCCAGTTCCAGTAGCATTTCCGCCCACAACGTAAGTCATGTTATGCGTTAAAAAGTCAAGATTTAAGCGCTTAATACCGTTAATAATTGTTGTTAAAAGCAAAGAAACAAGCGGAATAAGCGCCACAACAAAAGACAAAAAAATCAGCACACGCATAAGCATATCTTTGCGTTTACGCGCGGCTATAGAAGATCTAGTTGGACGGAATTTGTTGAAGTCAATAACCGGAGCTGCGGAATTTTCGACGGACTTTTCGGCGCGATTTTCAGTGGATTTTTCGGCGCTATTTTCAGCAAAATCTACAGCACTTGCGGCAGATTTATTAATTTGATTCTCCATTTATGCGCCCGCCTTTCCGGTAATTTTGCGAGCAATAAAGTTGACTGCAAAAGAAATAACAAACAAAACTAAGCCGGTTGCAATAAGCGCACTTACTCCAAGACCGTTCGCTTCCGGATACTGCGCTGCAATATTTGCGGCAATAGTTTGATTTTGGGAAGCCTTGAAAATATTGATTCCAAAAGTAAATCCAGGAGACAAAATCATCAAAACTGCCATTGTTTCACCAAGAGCGCGACCAAGGCCAAGCATAGAAGCAGATACAATACCAGACTTTGCAAACGGCAAAACAGCTAACTTAATCATCTCCCACTTTGTAGCACCAAGCGCCAGCGCACCTTCTTGCTGCAAGCGCGGAGCTTGTTGGAAAATATCTCTAGCCATAGAAGTAATAATCGGCAAAATCATAACAGCTAAAACTAAGCTAACTGTTGCAGAACTTCTGGAAGGATTTGCCGCAGGACCAGAAAATAGCGGAATCCAGCCAAAAAGTTTAGAAACCCAATCCCAGAACGGATACATTGCTGGAACCAAAACTAATCCGCCCCACAAACCATAAATTACGGACGGAATTGCGGCAAGCAAATCAACAACTCCGCTTAAAAGCGGAACAATCTTTTTAGGAGCATAATACGAAATAAACAGAGCAATGCCGAGTGCCACAAAAAATGCGAACAGCAGCGCGAGCGCAGACATAAGCACCGTACCAAAAATAAGCGGAGCTACGTAGCTTATAAAATCGTGCGCTTTACCGCCAGTAAAGTCGGAAAATACGCGACTTACCTGCGCATGATTCCCGCTTATTAGCGGCCACGCGCGAAACAGCAGGAATACTGCAACTGCAGTCAGCACAAGCAAAATCAGCATGCCACAGCTTGCAGCCACGCCTTTAAAAAGACGGTCTGCAAAATGAGTGCCTGCACAATTTTTGCTATTACTCTCAGAAACTTGAGTAGCTTCGCTTGCGCTATCCGCAACTGCTGCTGCATTTTTCGTAGAACTCAATCATTCTCCTTTTTAACTGATATTTTTCATAATATCAGTTACGAAAAGTTTTTACTTTACAGTTTTACTTTTCGATTTTTATTTTTTATTTTCTAGTTTTTACTTTCCGGTTTTAATTGCTTGAATTGACTTGTTAATTTTGCCAACCAAGTTTTGCGGAAGTGGTGCTGTTCCAGCAGCAGAAGAAGCAGCATTCTGACCTTCCGCGCTAGTTACGTAGCTCAGCCAAGACTTCACAAACTGAGCAGTTGAAGAATCCTTATAAACCGGGCAAGAAATATCGTAAGAAACCAACACAATCGGGTACACACCCTTAGTTTGCGTATTATGATTAATTTTCATAACAACGCGGTTAGGATACTTTGCCGAAGCGTCAGAATCAATCTCGGAATCAGCCAAAGTTTTCGACGCTGCATCCGGAGAAATCTCATTATAAGTATCTCCCACCTTCACAGCAACAGTGCCAAGCTTACCAACTTGCGAAAAATCAGCGTAGCCAATAGCACCGTCAGCCATACGAATTGTTGACACAACACCGGAAGTGCCTTTCGCGCCTTGACCGACGCTATTTGGCCAGTTTTCAGAAAGATCGTGTGACCAATCGTCTGGAGCTGCATCCTTCACATAGCTTAAGAAATTCTGCGTTGTGCCAGACTTATCGGAGCGGTGAACAACCGTAATTGGAGTGCTAGGAAGTTTTAGCTTAAGATTTTGCGATTTAATTGCGTCGTCATCCCAGCGCGTGATTTTCCCGTCGAAAATTTTAGCAATCGTCGAAGCGTCCAAATTAATATGCTTGCCAGCATCCGAAACGCCTTTCAGATTAAAAATAATCGCAATTGGTGAAACATACACAGGCACGTCAAAAGCTGTAGTACCATTTGCGCAAACCGACTTTGACTTTTCTACCTCGTCGTCGCTTAGCGGCTTGTCTGAACCAGCCCAAGCCGTAGCACCAGTCATAAAAGTTGTAACTCCTGCTCCAGATCCTGTTGGATTATAAGCGATTTTTACACCGTTGTTTTTTGATTGGAATCCTGCAATCCATGCTTCTACTGCAACCTGCTGTGAAGAAGCGCCAGAGCCTTGGAAATTGCCGGAAATTTTTGCATTCTGCGCGCCGATTGCGTTGTTGTTGTCTGCTGGACTATTGTCGCCGCAAGCAGCGCAAGTTGCGCACAAGCCGAAAGTGAGCGCCGCAGCAGCAATACTACGGAACTTAAGTGCGCTTTTATTCATATTCAATTTGTTCATATTTGACTTATTCATATTGTTACGCATATTCTTCTTTCCTTTCGCGAAGAATTGCCTTGCACCCCACCACATTTTCGCGTTCCTATAGCCATATTTGCGAATTGGGCGCATTCTTTTAATTAATCCCTATCTTTTTTTATTAACGCAACCATCATAAATAGGTGGGTTAAACCGCACCGGCAAAAACAAAGTGGGTATCAAAAATGGCGGTATTTGGCGCTATATTTAACGCGAGCTAATCAAAATGAAGGTCGGCGACCGCCTCGGCGTGTCGAAATGTCACAAATTGCGAAGAATATTTACCGTAATTCTTGCAGCAGTGTCTGCATATTCGGAAATGTCAAAAGTGTGAAAATCCTCGTATTTTGTGTCTGCATTATCGCTCATTGCGCGCACAACCAAAGCAGGAACATCGTTACGCGCAGCTACGTGCAAGACGGCAGCGCCTTCCATTTCCACAGCATCGGCTTGAGTAGCTGCAATTACTTCCGCAACTTTTTCTGGAGAATCAACGAAATATCCGCCGGACGCAATCGTTCCAGCAATATGTGTGATTTTCATATCGGTAAGCACTTTGCTAGCTACTTTAAGAAGATAATCATCCGAATGAAACTCGCTTGCAAACGGCTTCCACTGGCCAATTAAGCGCATATCAGTATCGAGATATTTTACAGTTTTTCCAAGAACAACAT
Source organism: Gardnerella bretellae (assembly GCF_048545135.1). Lineage (NCBI taxonomy): Bacteria > Bacillati > Actinomycetota > Actinomycetes > Bifidobacteriales > Bifidobacteriaceae > Gardnerella > Gardnerella bretellae. The sequence continues at coordinate 295,973 of NZ_JBKQXU010000003.1, read as the reverse complement.
CGTTCGTATGCAAATTTTTATTAAGATTTCCAGCAATACCCGAAAAAATTACGGCTTGAGGATTGTATGCGTCAATAAGATACTGCACAGTTGCAGCAGCATTTACTAAGCCCATTCCGCCAACCGTAGCCGCGACTTCGATTTTTCTACCATCCGCAGAGTCGAGAGTGCCGCAAGATACGTCAAGACTTGCAGACTTATCGTGAGTCACGTTTTCAAGCGCGCTAGCAATATGCGCAACTTCCTCCTCTAAAGCGCCAACAATAGCAACTTTAGTAATATCAGTTTCCGCAAGTTTTTCAGTATTAGACATTAAGAATCATCCTTTTTTTACTTCGCTACTTACGCATTTATCGTTATTCTTAACCAAAAACACGCATACTAAAGTCATAATAACAAAAGTTAAAGTAGCAATCTTCAGCAATGCGTCACACGTAAAATCAAACCACGGATTCGTAATAGGAACATTGAAAAACGCAATAATTTGATTCTGCAGAGCAAGAAAAGCGACAAATCCAGCTATAAGAAGCACGCAAACTAAAGTGCCAACAATGCGACGCCATCCGCGAGTAAAAATAAGCAAAACGATTCCAGTTACAAACGGCATAAAAATGCTAAACCACAATGCAGAATCAGTAACAAGCGTATACCCAGCACTATGAGTGCCACGATACCAAGCAAAAGCAAGCAAAATGACACCAGTTGCAATCAAAGCAAACAGCACATATTTCACAATCGGAAACGCTTTACACGCAAAACCTTTATTCGCTTTATCTGTTTTATTCGCTTTATTCAAGTCTTTGTTATACATTTCAACACACTCCCTTGTACGCAAAATATAGTGCAAAACTTAACTGGCAAATACAGTAAAATATAAGCCTAGTAGAAGTAAATTGAGATTATCTTACTACAATCTCTAATCTCTAGTCTCTAATCTCTACGGCGTGTTGCAACAGATTTAGCTAAAGTTCTTAACAAATCGGCAGTATCTTCCCAAGAAATACAACGATCCGTAATAGACTTGCCGTACTCAAGCTCACTCAAAGGAGCAGGATCCTGGCTTCCGCCCTGCAAGAAGCTTTCCATCATAACGCCCTTAATGCCCTGCTCGCCAGCAGCCAAACGATCCGCAATCTCGCGCACAACCTCAATCTGACGATGCTCATCCTTGCCAGAATTACCATGAGAACAATCCACAACAACGCCGTTAGAAGCCACACAACCAGTGCCCAAACGCAAACGAATTGAAGCCACAGCAGAAGCAACCGACGCAGCATCATAATTCGGTCCCTTACTAGAACCACGCAAAACCACGTGACAATCCGGGTTACCAAGAGTCTGAACAGCGCAAGCGCGACCAAGATGATCAATACCAAAGAACGTATGATGCTGGCTCGCAGCCAAGCAACCATTCACAGCAGCAGAAACAGAACCATCAGTAGCATTCTTAAAACCAACCGGCATAGAAAGACCACTAGCAAGCTGACGATGAATCTGAGACTCAGTATTACGCGCACCAATCGCGCCCCAACTCACAGCATCCGCAATAAACTGAGGGCTAGTCGGCTCCAAAAACTCAGTAGCAGCAGCCAAACCAGCATCCAACACACCAAGCAAAGTTTTACGCGCAAGAAGCAAACCCTTATGAATATCATGCGTTCCGTCAATATCTGGGTCGTTAATCAAACCCTTCCAGCCAAGAGCCGTGCGCGGCTTTTCAAAATACACGCGCATAACAATAAGAAGCTCATCTTCAAGCTCCGAACGCAACTTAGCTAAACGACTCGCATAATCAAGAGCAGCCTTAGGATCATGCACAGAACACGGGCCAACAATAACCAGCAAACGGTCGTCGTCGCCATTCAAACATCCACGAATCTCATCGCGAGACTCAGCAACAATATCCTGCGCATACGGCGACAACGGCAACTCGCCAAGCACCTGAGCAGGAGTCGGCAGCGGCTCCAGCTCAAGCACGCGGCGGTTGATAATGCGATCCACACCAACCTGGTCTTCCCATCGCTGGAACTTCGCAGAGTTAAGAGGGTTGCGCCCCTCCTCAACTTCCTTCTTTACCGCGCGAGAAGTACGCTGCTCAGCCGTAGAAGACATTTGTTCACCATCCTATAAAAACAAAACGCGCACCGCCGCGCTTGCGTTGAAAGCACAACCACATTTGATGTGGCCGGTGTTTGCATCTTGAATAAAGATGCAAACACCGCCGAGCTTGCGTTGAAAGCACACCGTGCTTTCAACTTTGAGCAAGCTCGGCACATTAGGTTAGCTTGAAATCCTAATGATTTCAAGCTATGCTAATGCGCCCATTGGGTCCCACGCCGGCAATACAATTGCTGGTTCTTCTAGTGCTTTGCGATATTCTTCCGGAAGCAGATTCTTCGGCACTGCAACCTCATACACATACTCAGTAAACCAATCGTCACTCATCGTAAAGTAACCCTTATCCGCAATGTCAGTGCCCCAAGAGTTCTCAACGCGCCAGCGACGAGTAGTCGTGCCATCGTCAGCAACATCCACGCCAGCAAAAGCCATAGCGTGATTCATAGCAGAATCAGCAAAGCGCACGCGCTCTTCCTTATCCAAATCGAAATCAACGCCATAAACTCGTCCGTACTCGAACAAATCCGTAGCCCAAGCGCCATTTTCGCGATCCATCATAGGATGGCAGTCGGCACCAAACCAAACTGGAATGCCCTTCTCAACCAAAATCTTACGCACGCAATCCTTCATAAACTGGTTTGGCACGTTCAAATACTCGGTTGCGTCTCCGCCGGCAACATTACCCAAGTGCTCAATAGCAATCTTCTTGCCCTTAGGATGCTCAGCGCGAGGATCGTCAACCAAGCACACATAATCCTCAAGACCAGCGTTCACGTACTTCTTCCAGAACTCAACTGGCGTAATTTCACCATCGCGATGGAATTTGCCGTCGCTATCAGTCCACTCCCAGTCAAAACTCTTAGGTGGCTCGCCCAAGTGGATCGTCAAAATCCTATGACCTGCAGCAGTAGCATCCGCAATAATCTCATCAATTTCAGTAGCATTAGCATACATATGAGCCACAGCAGTATGCAAAAGCGCACGCAACTGCGTATTCATAGCGCCAGTATTCTTAGAAGAAGCGGTTTCTGGGAACAAATCTTTAGGAACAGCACCATACTTCTTGTAAACGTTCATAGCCATGGTCCACTGACCACCATCGCCCATAACGTCGTGCAACAAATGCTGAATCAAACGAGAATCTGAAGGCTCGCCCGCGCGAACCAAAGCCGCAACATCCTTCAAGAAGTAGTTAATTCGCTCAAGCTTGTCGTAATACATTGCGTAGTTCTGAGAAAACTCAAATTCCTTCAAACCAAGCGACTTTTTAGCAATAAAACGAGCCACGTTCAACGAGCTAAACAGCCAGCAGCGTCCAGAACGATCCTGATGCGTAGCATCACCGTTGTCAACAATCGTGGAAAAACGACGCTGCAACAAGCGAGCGCGGTCATAATTACGCGCAACCTTATCAATACCAGCAGCAGTCACACCATTCATAGCTAAACGGTTTAACGGATTTGCGTCAAAATCCTCACGCAAACCTTGCAATGCTTCATCAGTTAAAGCGGTGATCTCAGTCACTATTCTTACCTTTCCTATTAATTATTTAGTTAAATTTATTTAGAAAATTTGTTTAGAAAACTTATTTTACTAATTTTCTTGAGATTCGTCAGATTCACTGTATTCGTCAGATTCGTTAGATTCTTCAGATTCCGCAAGCGCAGCCTGAACATCTCGCTGAGCCTGCTTTGCTTCGGCAGAAGATTTCGCATCCGCAGAATCGTCAACATCGTCAGAAGCCTGCTGAACATGCTGATCCGGCTGAGCATCTCCAAAATCAAAACCAGAGAACGCGTTTGCAAACAGCGAACGTAATTCTGTAACTCGCTGCGTAATAGTTGCCTCGCGATGCTGCAATTGGCTCAAGCGCGCAGTCATACCATCTAATTCCTGCTGTGCTGCAGCCCTACGCTCTTCAACCTGAGCAGTCGCTTCCTGCATAGCTTTGCGCACAATATCAGCAGCCTGATTATCTGCAGCCTGATGCGTTTGCGCCGCATATTCGTCAGCTTCCTGATGCACAGTTTTCGCGCGAGCTACCAAAGCATCGGCTTCTTCTTGAGCTGCACTCTCCTTTTCCTTCAAGCCAGAAAGCAAAGCGTCAACCTTCTTAGTTGCTTCTTCCTGCTGGGCAGCAATATCTGCACGAATCTGCTCAACTTCTGCACTAACTTGGCTTAACGTACGAGTGCGCTCAACTTGAGCATCATCCGCAATTTCCTGAGCTTTTGCGCTAGCTGCATCCGTAATTTCGCCAGCCTTACGCTGAGCATCCGCCATCATCTTAGAAGCATGTTCGCGCATATCTGCCAACTTTTTATTCGCCTCTGCCAACGCAGATTCGATTTGATCGTTAGTTTCAGCCTTTGCGCGTGCAATTTCTTCGTTTGCAGCCGCACGCTGTTCTGCAATTTTTTGAGCAGCTTCCGACTTAAGCTTGGAAATACTGCTTTCTTGCTGAGCGCGCTCAGAAGCCATGCGCTTAGTGTGCTCCTCTTGAGCATTTTGCAAAGCTAATTCTGCAGCATCTTTTTGCGCTTGAACGTCTTTTGCTGTAGTATCTCGCAAACGCGCAGAATCTTCTTGAGCAGCTTGCATCATTTGAGTCGACTTTTGCGTAGCGTTTGAAAGCATTGTGTCGGCTTTAGTTTGTGCCTCCTGCATTAAGTGAGCTGCATCTAATTTAGCGTTATTAAGTAATGTTCCAGCCTGAGCTTGTGCATTCTTTTTGATTGACGCAGCATCCTGCTTTGCTCGCTCAAGTAATTGTGCACTTGTTTGTTCTGCAGATGCTAGTAATTGTTGCGCATTTGCACCCAAAGATGCGAAAGTATTTCCGCTTTTTGCGCGCTTTACATTATTTTTTTCTTCTTGCAATTGAGCTTGCAATTGCAAAATTGATTCGTCACTGGAACGCACTTGTTCACGCAAACGCGAAATTGTACGCTCATAGTTAGCAAAGGCCTCATTTACCTTGTCTTTATCGTAACCACGCAACGCGGTTGGGAATAAATCCGTTGCCATAATATTCCTTTCACAAGCCCCCAGTAAGCTGCACCGACTGTGTGCCTACGCCATCAGCATCAACGCTATCACTTAAGAGCGCAAAATACTCGTGTGTTGCGCACGTTTTTGCTAAGCTCACACAACTAATTTATCATCACCTATTTAGTAACAAATAATTTAGTAACAACTACTTTAATAACATTCCTTCTGCAGAAGGTTGCATATAATATCTGACTGCTTCACGCACAATATCTTGCCCTGCTTCAATCTGCTGTTTTAATGGCAAACCGTTTCTAGCATCGTGCAAACTTACAACCGGAGGAAAACTCACAAAACCGGCAAGAACACGCTTATTATCTTTAGCCGCCCAGTGCAAAAGCTGATAAAACAAAGAATTGCACACGTACGTTCCTGCGTCGGAGCTTAAATTAGATGCAATTGAGTCGTGAGCAAAACGCTGCAAAATCATTCGCAAAGGCAGCCTCGTCCAGTAAGCTGCAGGACCATCTTCAACAATCGGCATTTTTTGCGGGCGACTATTATCTACATCCGGCTTTTTAGCATCAATAACATTAGTTGCGCATCTTTCAAGCTGCACACCTCGCGCAGTGTGCTTTGTGCCGGTGGCGATTACAATATTTGCCTGCTCGCGCTCAATTGTTTCTAATAATTTAGGCCAAGCATTCGCAAAACTAATCGGAAGCATAACAGACGTTACTTTTACACAAATATCTTCAGAAGGCTGCATTTTAGCAAGATTTTCCGCAGATTCTAGTGCAGATGGAACTTCGTAAGAAGGGTTGACTTCTAAATCTGCATATGGACCAAATCCTGAAATTACAACGTTAATTTGATTCATAATATTAGCCTACTTTCTGAAGATTTTAGCTACTTGTCTAGTATTACAAGCGCAAGAAGTCTGCCTTCATGCGATTTTCCAGCAAGTTGAGCGCGCCTATGCGAATACCACAGAGGATTTTCCAAAGTGCATATTGGGTTTTGCAAATTTTGCAAACGTTCCGGCAAAGATTCTCCTTCACCGTCTACTTCGCAAATTGTGCGCAATTCCTCATCTTCACGCAAATATTGCGTTGCAGCAGTAACTCGAGGCATTGCGTCAACAATATTTGCAACTCCTGCGAGAGCTAAGTCAATTCGAGCAGCCTCAGCAATATCAATGCCGATTCCGCCGAAACGAGTTTCTGTTACGGTTTGTGGGTAGCGTTTTTCAAAATCGAGCGCAATACTTTCGCCAACTTCGTAGCAGTTTCCGCAAATACATGGGCCTAAAACCGCATTTATTCGCGAGCGTTCAGCACCTTTTTTACACATTGCTTCAATAGCAGAATCAAGAACTCCAGCCATTAACCCTTTTCTTCCGCAATGCGCTGCTGCAATTACTCCAGCTTCGTCGTCCGCAAGTAGAACAGGCAAGCAGTCGGCTGCAAACATTCCCAAAGCAAGCGAGTAGGCTGTAGAAACTTGAGCATCTGATTCAATACGCAATTGAGAATCCGCAAAACCAGTTGCGTCGAATCCGTAAGGCGTATTCCATGAATCAACTACTGTATCCGCGTCAAAAACTTCATTTCCGTGCACTTGAGCAACTAAAGATAAGTCCGCTTGTAACGCACACTGTAATGCTGCGCGATTGCTTGTAACAGCTTCCTCACTATCTCCTGCACGACCACCTAAATTAAGCGAAGCAAATGAACCTTCAGAAATGCCACCCAATCTAGTAGTAAAAACTGCATGAGCGCGAGTTCCTAATGCAACTGGAATAGTTACAGGAATTGGCTTGCCTTCGTTATCTTCATGCGGCAGCGGCATGCCAGTTACGCTTGTTTGTTGCATATGTTACTTTCTTTCACCCTAAATAAGCCAATTCTTCATCGCTTAAGTTCAAATCTGAAGCTTTTAAGCTGTCGAGAATAGTTGCAGGCCTGTGCGCTCCTGGAATCACAAATACGTGCTCACCTTTTGCAAGCTCCCAAGCCAAAACTACCTGCTGGTAGCTTACGCCATGATTCTCGGCAACTTTGCGGAATGGATCGAAAAGATGCTCGTCATACGGATGACGGAATCCACCAAGAGGACTCCAGCAAACAAAAGCAATTCCAAGCTTTTCGCAATATTGCAAAGTATCCTCATTCTCTAAATGAACTGGAGAATATTGATTTTGCACTGCTACTAGCTTTTCTCCTAAAATATTGCGCGCAATATCGATTTGTTCCACAGAAGCGTTAGAAATTCCGATTTCTCGAGCAACTCCTTCATCAAGCAGCTGTTGCATTGCTTCAATGGATTCGTTGTATGGAACTTCTGGATCTGGCCTGTGGAAATAAAGCAAGTCAATAGTATCTACGCCAAGTGCCATAGCTGACTCTTTTGCGTGACGGATTAAATGCTCCGGCTTGCCATCCTTGCCCCACGTTGGGCGGCCATCCGTAAAGTTACGGAAATGACCTACTTTTGTTGCAACTAAAATAGAAGATTTATTGCCCTTCCAGCTTTCTAAAGCCTCACGAACAAGCTTTTCTCCAGTTTGCTCCTCACCACCAGAGCAGTAATACGCCCATGCGGTATCAATATGCGTACAGCCAGCATCAAGAGCTGCATGAATGGTTTCAATGCCCATGCTGTGTCCAAGATTGTTTTCGATTGTAAGCGGCATTTCACCAAAGCCAATGGCTGTTGTGTCAAACGACCCCAGTGTACGATGCATAACCATATTTACCTCTTATCTAAACAGTTTTAAAATGCCTCCAAATGCAAGCGCAATTTGAAGGCATTTCGTAAGTTATTAATTTATTTATTACCGATTAGCATTTACTTTTCGATAATTTTATGCGATTAATCTTCCTCAAATGGGTCAAAATCGCGGCGCACGCGACGACGAGGACGCTCGGTACGCTCTTCGCGAGCAGAACGATACTCATCATAGTGATCGTCATCTGCAGCGTAGCGAAGATTGCGATCGGAGCCACGGCGAGCTTCCGAATTGCGTCGGCTATTGCGCTCGTCGCGCTCTGCACGATCGTCACGATCTGCGCGATTGTCGCGATTGTCGCGCTCGTCACGCTCCTCGTAACGGTCATCGCGATGAGAAGACCTGCGCGGACGGTCATCAAAATCGCCGTCAGCGTAACGGTCGTCGCGCTCCGAACGATCTGCACGATCCGAACGACGATCATCTCGACGAGAATTGCGATCTTCGTAACGGTTGTCACGATCGGAATAGCGGCTGTCACGGCTGTCACGGTCGTCACGATCATCGCGATCATCACGCATGCGACGACGTGGACGATCATCTCTATCCGAACGATCACGGCTGTCGCGATCATCTCGACGGCCACGTCCACCGCGGTAATCATTACGAGAATCGCGATCGTCACGAGAACCGCGGCCGCGATTTTCGCGAGGAGCTGGAGCAGAAGATTCTTGATCTTCAAAACCTGGGATTGCCAAGGAAATCTTGCCGCGCTCATCTACGCTTTGAACGATAACCTCAACATTATCGCCTTCCTTAAGCACATCTTCCACAGTGTCAATTCGCTCACCATTAGCCAAGTTGCGAATTTGCGAAATGTGAAGCAAACCGTCAGTTCCAGGAGTCAAATTAACGAAAGCACCAAAGCTCGTAGTCTTCACAACCTTACCAGTGAAAGTTTCACCAGCCTTTGGAACGCGAGGATTTGCAATAGAATCAATGATTTCCTTTGCTTTCTGAGCAGCTTCGCCGCCTTCGGAAGCAATATAAACTGTACCATCATCTTCAATAGCAATCTCAGCACCAGTTTCTTCCTGAATTTGGTTAATCATCTTGCCCTTAGGGCCAATGACTTCGCCAATCTTATCAACAGGAATTGTGGTTGTAATAATGCGTGGAGCGAATGGGCTCATTTCTGCTGGGCAATCGATGCACTCGTTAATAACTTCAAGAATAGTTGCACGAGCTTCGTGAGCCTGCTGCAAAGCGGCAGCCAAAATGTCTGCAGGAATACCATCGAGCTTAGTGTCGAGCTGCAAAGCAGTAATGAACTCGGAAGTACCAGCAACCTTAAAGTCCATATCACCAAATGCATCTTCAGCACCGAGAATATCAGTCAAAGTCTTGAAGATATGCTTTCCATCAACATCTCCAGAAACCAAGCCCATAGCAATGCCAGCAACTGGAGCCTTCAAAGGAACGCCAGCAGCAAGAAGTGAAAGCGTAGAAGCACAAACGGAACCCATAGAAGTGGAACCGTTAGAACCAATAGCCTCAGAAACCTGACGAATAGCATATGGGAACTCTTCGCGGCCTGGCAAAACTGGAACCAAAGCCTTCTCTGCCAAAGCACCGTGGCCAATTTCGCGACGCTTTGGAGAGCCAACGCGGCCAGTTTCACCAGTGGAGTATGGAGGCATTTCGTAGTTGTGCATGTAGCGCTTAGTCTGTGGGCCAGAAAGCGCATCCACCTGCTGCTCCATCTTAAGCATGTTCAAAGTTGTTACGCCCAAAATCTGGGTTTCACCGCGCTGGAAGAGTGCAGAACCGTGAACGCGAGGCACAACATCAACTTCTGCAGAAAGTGTACGAATATCGCGCAAACCACGTCCATCAATTCGGTAATCTTCCGTCAAAATACGACGACGAACAATTTGACGCTGCAATTCTTTAAACGCGTTGCCGAGTTCCTTTTCTTTCTCAGCTTCGTCCATATCAGTGAATTCTTCTGCGATTGCAGCACGCACGCCTTCCTTAATTTCAGCGATGCGATCTTGACGAGGAAGCTTTTCTGCAATAGAAAGAGCCTCATCCAAGTCTTTGTGTGCGATTTCGTCAATACGCGCGTAAAGTTCGTCCGTATATTCTGGGAAGAGCTGGAATTCCTTGGTTTCCTTAGCTGCAATGCGCTTCAACTCATTTTGAGCGTCGCAAATAACCTTAATAAATGGCTTTGCAGCTTCCAAACCACCGGCTACAACTTCCTCATCCGGCTTAGTTTGACCTTCATTATAAATCAAATTCCAAGCGTTCTTGCCGGCGCCAGCCTCAATCATTGCAATAGCAACATCGCCGTTTTCAATCACTCGGCCAGCCACAACAATTTCAAATACTGCACGCTCACGTTCGCTCCAACGTGGGAAAGCAACCCACTGGCCGTCAATCAAAGCCAAACGAACACCAGAAACTGGGCCTTCAAATGGCAAACCAGAAATCATAGTAGATGCAGAAGCCGCGTTCAAAGCGATTACATCGTAAGCATCGTCAGGATTAATAGACAAAATAGTTTCCACAACCTGCACTTCGTTACGAAGAGTGTGTGGGAACAGTGGGCGCAATGGGCGGTCGATAATTCGGCATGCCAATGTTGCTTCGTTAGAAGGACGTCCTTCACGGCGGAAGAATGAACCTGGAATCTTTCCAGCGGCATACATCTTCTCTTCCACATCAACAGTAAGTGGGAAGAAGTCGTAATTTTCCTTCGGACTAGATCCTGCAGTCGTCGTCGACAAAATCATGGAATCGTCATCCAAGTAGGCAGCAACAGCACCGTCTGCCTGTTGTGCGAGTCGACCAGTTTCAAAGCGCAGCGTGCGCTTACCAAATGAACCATTATCAATAACGGCTTCTACAGCCTTAATTTCGGGACCCTCCACGGGTTCCTCCTTTTCTTAACTTACCTAATCAACCAACATGCGTAATAACATTGGCGACTTCGCGTTGTTATTATCCCTAACGATTTTTCGCAATCCTTCACGCCAATATTTCGTAGTGTTTTTTGTTTCGGTTACTTCAATCATCCGTATTTAGTTATGCTTCAATCTTAAATTATTTTAATCTTAAATTATTCTTCAATCTTTAGTTATGATTCAATTTTAAATTATGCTTTCAATTATGTATATACAAAAGCCCGAGCTTAAGCCCGGGCTAAAAGACTATCGACGCAAGCCGAGTCGTTCAATCAAAGAACGATAGCGATTGATGTCAACACGCTTCAAGTAATCTAGAAGACGACGACGATCACCAACCATGAGCAACAAGCCACGACGAGAATGATGATCGTGCTTATGCTCCTTCAAGTGCTCAGTGAGGTCAGAAATGCGCTTGCTAAGCAAAGCAACCTGCACTTCTGGGGAACCCGTGTCACCCTCGTGCGTCGCGTATTCGTTGATAATGTTCTTCTTATCTTCAGCCGTTAATGCCACGGCGTCCTCCTTAATATCACTGCGCGGTGCCACAACCTTCTGTTGTAGCGCTTGTGAATCCGCGGGCGTTACACGCCGAATTTCTATCATACAACCACTCGTCAACAAGTTGAACTACACATATGACATCTTTTAATCATATTCATAATTATGCGTCACATACATATCAGATATAGACAGTGCGTGATTAAACAATTCATATTTTGCTTTTGTAATGTTGCTCGTAGCGTTCTTAAATTTAAAATAATCAAAAAGCATTGTGGTTATCAGCGGTATGCCTTCGTCCGACAGCTTATCTTGACAATCATTACATGAAAGTGGAGCAGATTCTTGTATATTAGGTTCATGGCCAGGAGATTTTTTATGAGCAATTTCCAACGATTCTGTAATTGACCCATCAATATCAAGAGCATAATCCAAATCGTAATATTGTTGATAGTACGATTCTTTTGCGCCATTTAACATATTAAAAACGCATAGCCATACAATGATGTACACTGCCACGCATCGCAATACGATATACCAGCGCTTATTGTCTCGATTACTGTGAAATAAACCAATATGTAATTTCATATACACCTATATCTAAAAATCTTTTAGTAAAGACTCTGTAAACCAACCCAACGAGTCTTCCCACCATAATGTTTATTAGCCATTTTTACTGAAGTTGAAAAAGGCCAATCATGCCTATTCACAAACAATGCTTTTGCTATATCGCTTCATAATAAAGCCACTTTCTTTTAAAGAAGAGCGTATACATCACCCGGTATAGCACTAGATACGATTATCGTCAACAAGTTGTTATCGTTAATCAAAATTTGCCGTACAGAATATTACATTGCGGCCATAAAGCCACCAAATATCACAACTATAATTGCCAAAACTTCAACAGCGTAAAACATAATAAAAGATGCCCAGCTGCGAGTTAGTACATTTAGACGCGATTTTTTAGGAATAATAACAAGCAAACCAACGAATAATACAGCAAAAACGGCCACAGCAAATCCTGCAGAAATAATGCCAAGATTAGCTGCGTTAGCAAGCCCGGAAGCAGGACCATAAACTACGTAAGTTGAATACCAAAAACTCATACTTAACATACACAATCCCGCAATAAGCTGTTCAAAAGCTAGAAATACAACAAAAATAAATCTCCAAACCCAGCTACTTGATTCAATTAAAGCCATTGCAAGACTTGTAAAAGCAGCAACTGTAATAACCCAGGAAATAAAAACTACTCCTTGAGCAGACAGTCCTGCACAATGCGAAACAACCCACGACGTATATTGAACAGCAAGAGTGCGCCCAACCCAATACGGTAGAACAATTGCGAGCAATAATATTCCTAAATATATCCACCAACGCTTAGGATTCGCATGTTTACGCGAAAAATCGGCAATTGATAATTCTGTTTCAGGCAAATCTGAGCTTAAATACTCATCTGATACTTCTTTTACAGGCGCAGCATTTTTTGTGGGCGCGTCATTTTTTGCGGGAACATCATTTTTTGCAGGCGCAGCACTTGTAGAAGATGTTGGACGTCGTCTTACTTTTATTGGCGTAAAGCTTTTAGGACTCTCACTATGTTCATCGTTCAATGTCATAAGATAATTCTCCTGCCAATCTTTAGCATTCGCCCAATCCTTCGCAAGTTTAAGCACACCTGCGTAACAGTAATAATACTTTATCAATACTTTATTATTGTATTCAATAACTTGCGCAAGAAGTAGTGCACTTAACATGTTTGCCGTTTATGCCGACTGCTAGTCTCATTGTAAAGGCATGTTTTGCATGCGTTTTGCTTAAAAAGCGGCGTTTAGTCGCAAAAAATACGACGGGATATCATGGGATTTATTCATTTTATTGTCAACTTACTTAAGGATCCACGCTCCGCTATTGCAAGTTGGATTGCGATGGGTACAGCTCCAGCATTAGGTCTTATTTTTCTAATTATTTTTATTGAAACAGGCGTAGTATTCTTCCCATTTTTGCCGGGAGATTCCTTGCTTTTTGCGGCTGGTTTCTTTGCAGCTCCCGATGCTCAAACCGGTCACAGCGCACTGCCTCTTCCACTGTTGCTTGCGGTTGTTTGGCTAGCGCCTATTATTGGCGATCAGTGCAACTATTTTATTGGCCATTTCTTCGGCCGCAAGATTGTAGAATCCGGTAAAGTTAAGGCTCTTACTCCAGAGCGCGTTGCTAAAACCGAAGCAATGATTGAAAAATGGGGGCCTTTAGCCGTATTTTTGGGCAGATTCTTCCCATTTATTCGCACGTTCATGCCGTTTATTTCCGGCGTATCCGGAATGCGCTGGGTTCGTTTTACACCATTTTCTATTCTTGGCGGAATTATATGGTCCTCACTTTTCACGCTTCTTGGATACTTCTTTGGAAAGATTGATTTCGTACAGAAGAATTTTGAATTAGTGATTGTTGCCATTTTACTTATTTCACTTGTTCCAACTTTTATTGGCTTATACAAGGCACACAAAGCAAAAAAGGCATCTAAATAGACTGTACTTACGACACTCATGCACACTGCACTATAAGAAATATTGTTTTTATACAAGATTTGTAGTACAGTGTGCAGAGTCGTAAGACAATATATTTTTTAATTTTGGGGCTATAGCTCAGTTGGTAGAGCGCTTCGTTCGCATCGAAGAGGTCGTGGTTTCGATTACCATTAGCTCCACGAAGCCCACTGCATTCATTCCACCGCAGTGGGCTTTTTTATTCGCTTACCCCTATTGCGCACTTAATCATCTTCCTTACTACTTTTATGCTTTTTGTAGATTATTCCAGCTCCAAGAGCCACGCATAACAATGCCACAACGATTATTCCAACATACGCAAGCACTACTAGCAGATTTGACGAGCTTCTTCCACTTGTGTTTTTATCATTCAAATCGCTGCTCAAATCATCATTAGATACTCCATTAGAATCCGCTTTATTTGCATTATTTGCATTAGAATCTTGCACTTGAGAACTTGCTACATCATCATTTTTATTGTCTTTTTTGCTCCCATTTTTCTTCTTTTCTAATGCAGAAATCTTTTTTAAACTGTGTGAAATCTGCACAACTTTCACATTGTTGTATCTTAACTCTGTTATGTTTCCTGCATAATCTACAGCTTTTACAAGAACATCGTGTGCCACCCCATCAGGCTTCATTTTCAAAGACAGCACTGGCTTATTAGCCGACTTTCCTCGCCAAATATGCTTAGCTTTGCCGTCAACATTAAATGACACTAATTTCAAAGCCATATTATCTTTTGCACTAATTCTCACTAATTTTCCATCTTTTTCAGTTTTGTAAACTGAATTTTTACGCATATCAAATGCTGTTGCAAGAGGAGCAAGATGATCTACAGTAAATCGCAAAGACGCAGAAGATGCGCGTAGCGCTCCGTTAGACTCACCTGCTACTCGCTCGTTAGAGGAATGATTACCTGCTTTGTCTACGGAATTAATTAACACTCTGTAATTTGCGTTATCCGCAAAATTGCGTTGAAAAATAGTGTATGTTAAACGAGGCCAACCGCGATCTGTGCTTACAGCTACAGAAAAATCGTTTTTGCTTAAGTTTCTTTCAACGCCGTCTTGCACAACGCTTACTTTTGCAGGATGTGCCAAAGAGCTTGCATTAACTTCTTCAATACGAACATATTTCGCATGCTGCAACTGTTTGTTGTTCATTGCAGCAGTTGAACCATCTAATCTAAACGTTGATCCGGAGCTGTTAATAGAAAATTGCATACTTCCGTGAATCTCATGATTTACCACATCTTTTGCACTCCACTGCAACTGATAAATATCGTCATCGCTTGGACCGCTATAAAAAGCTTCGTACTGGACTTTTGCACTGTTATTACTAAATTTTGCAGAAGCCGGATTTACATTCTGACCACCGCGAACGCGATGCAGCCAGCACTTTACACTTTTTGGATTCAAATAATTATCACTAATAACAACCGTTGGTTTTACTCCACGAGAATAAGCTCCACCATTACTAACACCGGTAATTGAAACAGTTGGAATGCGAGTATCAATAACAAAATTGTCACTACGCGAAGAGCTGAAATTTCCCGACAAATCTTGAGCAGCATATTTAGCTTCCCAAAAAGCATCTTTATTAAACGAAATATCTGCATACCAAATATTTGGATGCAAACTGTCGTTTTTAAACTGTTGAGCAGTTAGATTAATAACTTGTTTTCCGTTCGCTTTAACAGTTGCTATTGGCGAAGAGTCTCTAAGAAGATAAGAAAAAGCAAAAGAATCATCGTCTATTATTACCCTAGCTGAACGATTCGCCTTAAAATATTTACCTCCGTAAACAGTATTGTTGTCGTAAGTAACTTTTAAACGCGGCTCAGTATTATCAATAACCACAAAGCGTGCAGAGTCTAGCATATTGCTACTTTGCGTTGAATCCGAAATATTTACAGCTAAAGCAGGAATATTTAGTATTGGCTCTTTAAAATTCATTTTATTTGTAGAAGATTTTGCTACGCGAGTAACACTAGACGCCTTATTTTCGTTCTTTTTATTTGCATTACTACCGCCCCATATGCGATGCGGCCGAATTGCTACGGGCGCAATTCGCACTGAAACGTCGCGCAAATCGTAAATTCCGCGACTTTTCAACTCAACTTTTACTACTCCTACCGGGATAGGGCGTAGTTGGTAGCGGAAATTAACTAAAGACGACAATACTTCTGTTTTAGCCAACTCAGCTTTAGAATTAGCAACTTTGTACCGTCCAATATTTACATAAACTTTGTGAATACGCTTTATTGTTGACGCATCCATTCCGTCAACCGTAACAACTAGCAAAACTGGACGCTTAGTAAACATGTACTTAGCTTTAGAGCGAACTGTTCGCTGGTTTGGCATAACAGAAATATGCCGTATGTGCAAATTGCGATCAGTGTTGACATTCTGCGTTTTTACATGGTTTTCTGTTGTTACACTAATATTCTTTGTTTGAGCGTAGGAAGCATTAATCGGCAGCAATACTGCAACAATGCTCATAAAGAAAAATGCAGAGATGCAAACACCTGCAATAAATCTTGCTAAAGGTCTTTTAATAAGTTTATTAAAAGACATCTCTGCCTTCCCCCACAAAGAATGTTTCACCTTAGCAAACCCTTCTCGATTTTGCTGTTTCATATATTCCCCCTTTTGTTAATCCCTTATTTGTTTTATTTTGTTATTACTTTGCTGTTACTTTGTTCTACTTTTATTACCTTTTATTAATTTTTATTACTTAAATTATTTTTCTGAAAAAATTGAGTTGATTTCATCTTGAATTTGACGCACACTATCAAGCGCAGCTTTTTGCCTTTTTGCAACATCATCATTCGAAGCATGTGCCTGATCAAGAAGATTTTTCGCATCATCACATAACTGTTGAACTTCTTGCTTACTAAAACCACTTCCGCGCAACATCCGCATCCAAGAATGTAAGGATTGCAGCACCAATTCACCAGTATCAATGCGAAGTATGTTCACATTATTCTGCTTCGATATTTTTATAAGATTCAGCAAATAGTTCACATACTGTTTATACGTTTCTTCATTTGGAGCATCTGTACTAACATCAACAAGACGAGCGTAGCAATCAGAAATAGCAACATAAGCCTTAAACATACTTGCTTTATTACTTGCTTCCTTGTGTGCTTCGTGCACTTGATTTTTCACTAAAGCTGATTTGGAAGCTGCCAATGCGTCAACAAACCAAGCCCTCGCCACTCGCATGCGCGAAAGCCTTTCCGTATTCGCAACTTTCCCAGAAAATCCTGCAAAATAGTACCAATACGCTTTACCAATATCGCCAGAAATACTTGCCCAATCGTTGCTATTTGAACGCAGCTGATGATCATACTTACTTATTAAGCTCATAAAATCGCGCTCCTCAACCGCACTCCACTGCTGATCTGCAAGTTGCGAGCGCAGCAAAACGCGCAAAGGTCTAAAAGACATTTGCCGAACGTAATGCTTTTGCAACATACTATTTTGGATTTTCATAGCGCGCGAAATATAGCGTTTAGCAAAATCGGAGCTACTTTCACGTTCTGCCATACGTATTAGAGAATCGTAATCTGCTTTATTTTTCTTTATTAATTTCAGGCGACTTATTTTCTCTTCTACACTTAAAGTTTTGTTCGTAGGCTTAACCGCTGCATTGCTGCTAAAAATAGGCAGGCAGTTGAATAATACGACCACAAAAAATAGCAGCAATGCAGATAAGCCTGCAGTTTTTACAGGAGTGCTAATCTGCAGGCTACGCTTTCGTCTCTTTATAGAAGATTCTCGACTTTTTCGCCTGCTAATAACAGAATTTTTATTATTTAATGAACTTCTATTGCTGCTTAATCCGCATGACTCTAGCGCAGAAAGCATCTCTTCGCAATCTTTATACCTGTGGGAAGGGTTAGAAGTAGTTGCCAGTGCAATAACAGATACTAGATTCTCAAACAATTCGCGATTTTCGCTACTTACAGTTACAGCTTGCAGACCTGCTTTAGAAGCATCGCTAGGAAATAACGCGTATCTCAATGTCATTCCAAGAGCATAAACGTCACTAGCAGGAGTTATTTCCTCACTACCATCTAAAACTTCAGGCGCTGAAAAACGTGGAGTTGCAAAACGCAAATCCGATTTCTCAAAACCTCTCATACTAGCAGATTGAAAATCAACAGATCCTTCGCGAGTATACAATTTGCTTGCGGCACCAAAGTCAATTAGACGAACTGTTCCGTCTTGCGAAATAATAACGTTTGAAGGTTTAAGATCACCATAAATAATTGGAGGATAATGCGAGTGCAAGTAAGCTAAAACCGAGCATAATTGCACTCCCCAGTTTTTAACCGTTGCAGGGTTTTGTAAACCTTCTTCGTCAACAATTGATTTAAGGGAACGTCCTTTTACATAATCTCGTACGGCATAAGCTCGACCATTTTCTTCAAAAAAATCGACGATTCTAGGTATTGCAGGGTGATCGCACTCTTTTAATACATCAACTTCAGCACGTAAAGATTGGACTATATTTTTGCGATACGATTCGTCACCTTGAAGCAAGGTTTCTTTTACAGCCCACTGTTTGTGCAGCACGGTATCAACCGCAAGAAATACGGTTGAAGTACCACCGCAACCCAGCTCTCCTAGTAACTGGTATCGCCCTCCTACACAAACCATCGTTAAGCCTCGCAATCTAAATAATGTAAATTGCTCGGCAAAATTTGGTTAATTTACTGAGCAATTAAATTACAATTGCGACTACTGTATCGATAATTTCGTGCATAAAAAAGCTTTTTTACCTATTGTGGTTAAAAGCTTAGAATCCTACAAAATACTTGGATTAATTAGTCAATATCCGCGCCAAGTGCAAGAAGTTTTCCGCGAAAATCAGCGTAACCGCGATCAATTAGCGAAATACCGCGAACATTAGATGGACCTTTAGCAGTAAGAGCTGCAATCAAGTGACTAAAACCGCCTCGCAAATCCGGAACGTCAATATCTTGACCGGTTAAAGGAGTAGGTCCAAAAATCACGGCAGAATGCTTGTAATTGCGCTGCTGGAAGCGGCAAGGAAGAGAACCCAAGCACTCACGATACAGCTGAACCATAGCACCCATTTGGACAAGAGGCTTAGTGAAACCAAAACGATTCTCGTAAACCGTTTCATGCACAATACTCAAGCCCTTCGCCTGAGTAAGCGCAACAACAAGCGGCTGCTGCCAATCCGTCATAAAACCAGGATGCACGTCGGTTTCAATAGCAACAGGATGCAAATCTCCACCCGGATGCCAGAATCTAATACCTTTATCCGTAACGTCGAATTGTCCGCCAACTTTGCGGAACACGTTTAAGAAAGTCATCATTTCCGGCTGAGTTGCGCCCTTAATAAACACGTCTCCGTGAGTAGCAAGAGCCGCCGAAGCCCAAGAAGCAGCTTCAATTCGATCGGTTAGTGAAGTATGCGTATAGCCTTGTAATTCTTTTACGCCTTCAATTCGGAAAGTACGGTCAACGTCTACAGAAATAATCGCACCCATTTTTTGCAAAACAGCTACCAAATCCATAATTTCAGGCTCAATTGCAGCACCCGAAAGCTCAGTTCGACCTTCTGCAAGAACTGCTGCAAGTAAAGTCTGCTCCGTTGCTCCAACAGAAGGATACGGCAGATGAATTTTAGTACCGTGCAAACCGTTAGGTGCAGTAATATGAATGCCATCCTCGTGATCTTTATCTACATTTGCACCAAGCTTTCGCAAGGTTTCAAGATGGAAATCAATTGGGCGACCGCCAATATTACAGCCTCCAAGCGCTGGAATAAACGCTTCTCCAAGACGATGAAGAAGAGGACCAGAGAAAAGAATAGGAATACGCGAAGAGCCGGAAAGAGTATCGACGTCTGCAACATCTGCGAGCTGCACTTTTGTTGCGTCGATTGTAACGATTCCTTCCGGACCATTTACGTCTACAGAAACACCATGCAAACGCAATAAATCTGAAACAACATGCACGTCACGAATTTCTGGAACATTTTTAAGCACAGACTTTCCAGGTGCTAAAAGAGCAGCAACCATTGCCTTGCTTACAAAATTCTTCGCACCACGCACTTTAATAGTGCCATTAAGCGGCTTACCACCTTCTACATGCAACACGTCTGCAGCATCAATGCCACTATTGTTGTTCTGTTCAGCCGTATTATGTGCGGACACGTTTACCTCTTTCGTTCGCGCTAAAAAACTATTAACTATCATACCGGCATACTTGCCAACGCGCTCAGATATATTGCTTAATAAAATACTAACTCCGCTAAACTCGCATTTTAATGGGTTTGATGCTGACGCCATCTGCGAATTAACTTAGTTAGCAATGATGGTTTTCGCAATAAATCAACCTCAGGTAAATCATGCTCAGATTCTGCGGTAAGACCATACGTATAAGCCTTTTTAGTTGATGGTTTGCCAACAAGATTGCCAAATTCCAGCATTTGCGTGCGCGGTTCAAATGGGTGACGAATATCAAATTCAAGCAAACGTACACCACGCTTTGCAGGCTCCGGGCCGTATGAACTAAATCCACAAGTAGGAGTTGCAATAAGAAGCATATTCTTTTCAGGCTCTTTACCAGCAAAAGCATTTAGATGATCGTGACCAGCAACAACAGCAAACGCGCCAACTTTAGCTAAAAGCGCAAACTCGCCGCTGTCAACATCTGGGCAACTAATACCCTCTCCCAAATAGCCGTCCGGAAGAACACGATTCTCGTCAAGAGCGTAGTAACGTCCAGAAAAAGTACGATACCCTTCAATTGCGCTTTCTTGTGCAGCAGAATCTTTAGAAACCTCACGAAGAACACGATAATACTGTTGCAACGGAAAATGCTGAAACACGAAGAAACGAGGCGGCAAAGAATCCGGAAGCTTTTCTACAAAATTAAGAGCCTTTTTAGAAGGCTGGCCGTAGCCGCCCGATTGAGAATAATCTCCTGAATCTATTAAAACAATTGAAAAAACAACATTTTCTTGACTTTCGTCCATAACTGGAAGAGCGAAAGTACCAGGCTCACAAGGCAATATAATCTGCTTGTGTAAAATACAATTCGTTGACTGCATTGCGCTTGATGAAGACGTATAGTTAGAAACACGATTCATGCAGCAAGAAAATTCACGATACAGTGAGTCAAGCTCCTCGTTACTTAATCCACACTGAAAATCATGATTACCATATGTTACAACCCATGGAATTTTGCGCTTTTCCAATGGTTCAACTAAGCGAGATATTCCGTTTTTAACCTGCTGAAGTAGCTGCTTCCTATCAAAGTCAGACATATTTTCAGACTTCTGCCAACGTCTGCGCGTAAAAGTGCTCGAAAAAACTTTTTCGTAGCCAGCAATCTGATTACCTGTAAACACAACCAAATCGGGACGCACGGCGCCGCAAGCAGATTCAATTAGTCGAATAGTATCCGACGACACTTTAGGAACATCTTGAACATCTGCACATTGAAGTACGCGAAACTTACCAGAAAGATGGAACTGTAAGCGTCCCAATCGCGCTGAAATTGATAAAGGAAGCTCTGCGTTTGCAGTAACTTCAGATTGTGCAGAATCACTCATACTTTAAGCATACGGCAGATACGAAACGACTCACTAAATTTTTTGCAGTGTTTTCAAAAATTCGCTAATTCTTGTAAAAATCGGTTTGCTTGCAAAATGATTGAGATTAGCAAAACTCGTTGATCCAACGAAAAAACAGGTGCAAACTGGTGAAGAATGGGTGGAAATCAGCAAAAATCAGCAAAAATCAGCAAAATAGTTACAAATTCACAGGAAACTTACAGGCAATCGCATTATTGCACTCAGCATAATGTGTTTATTATAGATACATCAAAAGGAAAACGAACTACAAACAAGTAGTTACGAAACCTTAAAGAACTTAACCTCTCTTCTTCTCTTTTCTCTAACCCCGGTCACGCGCCGGGGTTTTTGATTTTTAAACGTATGTGATTTTTAAACGTATGATTCTCAGAAATTTATATAGATAACAAAAAAGCCCTCGTTCTACGAGAGCTATTCGCTGGGGTACCTGGACTCGAACCAAGAATGGATGAACCAGAATCACCTGTGTTGCCAATTACACCATACCCCAATTGGCAGGCTTCGCGGCTCTTGGAACCGTTCCGTCTTCGTACCCCCGACCGGATTTGAACCGGTGTTGGCGCCGTGAGAGGGCGTAGTCCTAGGCCGCTAGACGACGGGGGCTTTCATTTATCGCTACGCCTCTTGACGCAACAAATAGCGACTTTACAACATAAAGCAAATACATGCAACCGCGGCGTGTCGAAAATATATTAAAACATAAAACAAATAAAAAGGCGGAAACGTAGCAATAGTGCCACACTCCCGCCTTATTAAAATTTTATTTGCGATTATAAATTATTTGTGATTTACAAATGCTCACGCAATCCAGCCAAACGCGCCAGAGTCATGTCCTTGCCCACAATTTCCATGGACTCAAACAGTGGAGGCGAAACGCGACGGCCAGAAAGAGCAACTCGCACAGGGCCAAACGCCAAGCGCGGCTTGTAACCAGCTTCCTCAACAAGCTTCTTGTTCAAAAGCTCATGCAAGGAATCAGTATGCCAATCAGAAGCATCAACGTCCTTCAAGGCAGCGAGCGCAGCGTCAAGAACCTCGCCTGCAGATTCCTTAAGCTGCTTACGAGCGTCGTCATCTGGAGCAATGTAGCCATCTTCACTAAGAAGGCTTCCAACCATTCCAGCAACCTCACCAAGCAAACGCACGCGAGGCTGAACAAGAGGAGCTGCAGCAGTTAGCACTTCACGCTCGCGGTCAGTTAAGGCATCCCAATTATCCGCACTAACTACGCCATCCTTATGCAAGTAAGGCACGGAACGGTTCAAGAAATCTTGAGGATCAAGCATACGAATATGCTCAGCGTTAATCGAAATTGCTTTATCCAAGTCAAAGTGTGCAGGATTTGCTTTAACGTCTCGCACATCAAACTTTTCAATCATTTCGTCCATAGTGAACACGTCACGATCAGGAGCGATCGACCAGCCAAGCAAAGCCAAGTAGTTCAGCAAGCCTTCTGGAATAAAGCCGTTATCTCTATGCAAGAACAAGTTGGACTCAGGGTCTCGCTTAGAAAGCTTCTTCTTACCTTCGCCCATAACATAAGGCATGTGTCCGTAAAGCGGAGTTTCCTTAGCAATACCCATTTCCATAAGGTAACGGTAAAGCACAATCTGGCGAGGTGTGGAGCTAAGAATATCCTCACCGCGCAAAACCACGTTCACATCCATTAAAGCATCGTCAACAGGGTTCGTAAGCGTGTAAAGCGGGTCGCCATTCGGGCGCACAATCACATAATCTGGAACAGAACCAGCCTTAAAAGTGATTTCGCCACGAATTAAATCGTTAAAAGTAATGTCTTCATTTGGCATCTTCAAACGAAGCGCAGGCTTACGGCCTTCGTCGCGGAAAGCTTGCTTCTGCTCTTCAGTAAGATTGCGATCGTAGCCATCGTAGCCAAACTCAGCTGGACGACCAGCAGCAATATTACGCTCCTTAATTTCTTCAGGAGTAGAGAAGGATTCGTAAGCGTATCCTGCTTCAAAAAGCTTTTGTGCTACGTCTTTATAAATTTCCATGCGCTGGGACTGGCGGTATGGACCATTATCTCCACCAACATCAATACCCTCGTCCCAATCAATATTTAGCCAACGAAGAGCCTCAATAATCTGCTGGTAGCTTTCCTCACTATCGCGCTCATTATCGGTATCTTCAATACGGAACAGCAACTTGCCGTGAGTATGGCGAGCCTCTGCCCAATTAAACAGCGCAGTACGAACCATACCCACGTGAGGTGTGCCGGTTGGCGAAGGGCAAAAACGCACACGAACATTCTTTGGAAGTTCAGGCTTTTCGGATTTTGCTGCAACTTGCGCAGCGTTTTGAGTTTCCTCTGTATCAGTCATAAGTTCCATTGTGCCGCGCGTTACGGACGGATTACATCAGTCCAAAGCTTGCGTAGATTCCTTATTTCCTTCTACATGCGCAAATTTTGCTGCTAACGCTTCGCGAGACTTTCTATCGTCCTCTTCTTTCGCAAGCTTCTTCGCAACTTCTGGATCCCACAACACATCTTCACGATGCTTTTGCCATTCCGCAGCTAACAAAGGCGACGCAAAATTAATTAAAGCGCTAATACTATTTTCGTTACTTTTGTTACTTTCGTTACTTTCGTTGCAGTCTACTTGCGAATTGCGCACGTAATCAACAAGCTCGCACCACTGAGTATCTTTAAACATCATGCGAGGCACTCCAGCACACTCGCATACTTCGTTAATATAAAGGAAAACCGGTAAAGTTTCTTTAATATCACTAGTTTTTGCAACTAGCTTGATAAGAATACACAAAACCAGCATAATTTTTTGCGACTCTACAGATTCCATGTATTTAGAAGATTGCTTTTTTGCGTATTCGATAGCGTTTTGCAAATCTTCAGCAACCCAATTTCCTTGCACTCCCAGCATATCTGCAGCGCTATTAATTGCATCAGCATCCGCAGAAGAGTGATAGGCAAGTTTATTAAAAATAGTTTCTATATTATTGACGTTATTATTGACGTCGTTTTCTAAAATTTCCGCTTCCGCTTCATCGTAATTAGGCTCGTAGCACGAATCCATTTCATCGTAGGCGTCCGCAGCCGCGAGCAAAGCGTCAACAATTTCTTGAGGTCTGCCCGGAATTTCATCCGCACCTTCGTACACAAATTCAGCATCCGGCACAGTAACGTCAAGATTCGTAAGCATTCGCGCTATTGCTCGCATTGAGCGCACTTCCAGATTTTCCGCGTATTTTGCGTCGTTATCTAAGTGTCGCGCTTCTGTTAACGGCCACAATGCGGTCAAA
This sequence comes from Gardnerella bretellae, assembly GCF_048545135.1. Lineage (NCBI taxonomy): Bacteria > Bacillati > Actinomycetota > Actinomycetes > Bifidobacteriales > Bifidobacteriaceae > Gardnerella > Gardnerella bretellae. The sequence continues at coordinate 271,197 of NZ_JBKQXU010000003.1, read as the reverse complement.
TTTGCGGCAGATTGAGCTGCGTTCTTTAGATTTTCCGCGCTTTCATTTTTTGCGGTTTCAACTTCCGCGCTTTCAAAAGAATCTACCATCGAACGTCCCTTTACCTTCATCGCTTACTTACAATTCCTTTATATTACTTAACGTTTGCTGCAGGATCTACATACGTAATAGAAAGTACGCGCAAAGTCTTGCAATCGTAAGTAATAGAAGTAATTGACGCCAACGCCGTGTGGCGAAGAAGCATATTGTGCTCAGCATGGCCAGTTTCCAGCAGATGGCGGTAAGACCAAATCGGCGACTCATGCGTTACAGCCACAATTTGCTCGCCAGGATGCTTACGAACCTGCTCGCGCGCAAAATCACCAACACGAGTAGCAATACTGCGGTAGCTTTCTCCCCAACTTGGCTTCCACAAATTCGCAACAAGCTTCCAATTATTGTTTTTCCACAATGCACCTTCACCATAGCCGATGCGTTTTCCGCGGAAATTATTACCAGCTTCAATCAAGCGCTTATCTAAAATAATGTCGCTTTCATGAGATTGCACAGAAGATTGCACAGAAGATTGCACAGAATCCTCACCGCAGTGCGCTTTTACATAGCAAGAATCAGGAACAGCACGCAAAGCATCCTCGATTTCGCGCGCTGTTTCGCGAGTGCGATCAAGAGGAGACGAGTAGATTGCGCTAATCCCACGCATTTGCGGCACAGTTGCAATATATTGCGCAGTAGCTCTTGCCATTCGCACGCCTCGCACAGAAAGATGGAATCCCGGCAGACGCTCGTACAGCACATGATTCGGATTATCAACTTCCCCGTGACGCACAAAATGAATTGTTGTAGCCGGCATTACTAACTCCTACTTTTACTTCCAACCTTTTGGCGTATGATTCAGCGACCACTCACCCAACTTATGCGCAAAAGTATTGTCTTTAGCGGCATCATAACCAGGTTTTTGCGACTTTGTATCGTCTAAAAGCCACTTTCTAATAACAAAATTCCATATAGCTACAACTACTGTTGCAATAAGCTTGCCAATGTTTGTGCGAAGCATGTAAATTGCAGTGCCGCGCAAAGTTTGTGCCATTCCAAAAGTGCTAGCCCAAATAATCGCGTCGTTAATAAGCAAGCCAATAACCGCGGAAATAACGAAAATCAGCAATTCCAGCCAACGAGCCATGTCTTCGCGGTGCTTAAACACGTATTTCATGCTGGCAATGTAGTTAAAAATAAGCGAAATAATAAACGAAATAGTGCCTGCAGCAACATTATTTAAGTGCACAAGAAGCAACAAATTCAGAAGCGCAACATCAATAATAAGCGCGATAATTCCTACAATTCCGAATTTAACAACCTGTTCAATAAGCTTTTTCATATATTCCATTAAACACGCGACGGCTAACAATTAACATATAATTGTTACGTAATAAAACTTACTAAATTTAGCAAGGGAGCAATTATGCCAGTTATTCATACTCATGTTTCCGTAAGCACAACACCTGCCCAGCGCGACGCATTAAAAGCTGCTTACGGCAAGGCGATTAACGCAGTTCCAGGCAAAAGTGAGCATTGGCTTATGTGCCCGTTCGAAGATAATATGCCGATTTATTTTGCAGGAGACGATTCCAAACCTGCAGCTTACGTTGAAGTGAACGTTTTTGGCTCTAGCGTGCCTGGTTCGGCTTGGGAAAAGTTAACTGAGCAAATTATGGCGGCTTTGGAGAGCGAGCTTGGAGTGCCACAAGACCGCACTTACATTCGTTACACTGCAACCACCGACTGGGGTTGGAACGGCGGCAACTTCTAGGTAAAAACTGCAAAATATATTAAAGCCAATTACTTCTTAGTAGGAGCTGCCCCAACAGATTCACGCACGATGAGGGCAGTTCCTAGTTTTTTATGCGAAACAGGCAAAGCTTCTTCATTAAAACGTATTTGATCAATCAAACTTTCTGCAGCCAAACGTCCTTTCGAAGTAATTGGCTGATGAACCGTAGTTAATCTAGGCGTGCAAATTGTAGACAAAGGCAAATCATCATAACCAGTAATAGAAAGATCTTCAGGAACGCGTAATCCTTGCGCTTGAGCTGCTCCAAGCACGCCTAGCGCAATAATGTCACTAAACGACACAATCGCAGTAGGCCTACATTCAATATCAATGTCATTCCACATTTTGTTGAAAACATCAGCCCCACCCTGATATGTGCAAGGCGTTTCTATAACGGTAATCTCTTTATCTTCCGGCGATAAGTTGTGCTTTCTAAGCGCACGCACAACACTTGCCATGCGTCTACCAACTATTCCTTGCCATCCCGGATAATCAGTATGCGATTTCGTTTCAATTGCTGCAATACCAATATTCCTATGACCTAAATCAATAAGTCGATCTACTAAATCTTCAAAATCATGCTCGTCGTCGACTTCTACAGTTGGAACGTTAATAGGTTGAGCAGGATCAACAATCACTACAGGAACATGCTTATTCAAAATTTCAACAACTTCTGCACGCTCAGCTTCCAAGCCGCAAATTATAAAACCGCTTACTGCAGCTGTAGGAATAGCTTTTAACATTGAACCTCTTAATGGAGGGACAAGCATCAAAGTGTAGCCTTCCGACTGGCAAACCTGCCCAATGCCTTGAATCAAAAGTGAATAATAAGGATTTTGCAAAATCGTATCAATACCTTGCGGAAGCAACAAGCCCAAAGCATTCGAAGAATTTGTACGCAACGCTCTAGCTGTTGCACTTCGCACATATCCCATTTCTTCAGCAGTTTGCATAATATGCTCAACCGTCGCCTCAGACAGTTTTGACGGATCATTATATGCAAAAGATACTGCAGACTTGGAAACATTAGCTTTCTTTGCAACATCTTTAATAGTCACTCTACGAACATTCATAGCTTCCCCACTGCTTCACCTTCATACATTATGATGGATTTTTCTCCCATACGGTATTGATTACCTATTATACTTGGCACACCAAATAGCGCACGATCCATACGCACTGGCAAATCATCACAATTGATGTAAGCTCCAGATCCGCGATGCACTAAGCATAAGCACGCACGCCCTGAAGGCAAAGTACGCGTAACACACACAGTATGTTTACCTAAAGCAGCTACATGCTGCCTGCCATATTGGAGAGCAGCATTTTCTCTACGCAGACGCATTAATTTGCAAACTGTTTTACGAACAGATAAATTCCAAGCATTCTCATCCCAAATCATAGGAGCACGACAACCCGGATCATTTTCTCCTTCCATGCCATTTTCATCGCCGTAATACACCATAGGAGCTCCATCAGCAGCAAATAGCAGAACGTAAGCTAAATTCTCAGCGTCTTCAGCAGGTGTATCCCAAGCATATTCATGAGCCTTTGTGCGCGTAAGCAAGCGCTCAGTATCATGACTACCAAGCAAATTCAACATACAAGAGCGATGCTCTTCCGGAATATCGTTATACAAAGCATTCATGCCATCTGCAAAATCATAAGCATCCAAAGTTTCATCAGCGCAAAAACCTAGGACTAAATCACGAACAGTATAATTCATGGTTCCATCCATAAGTTCAGGAGTAAGCCATTGAGAAGGGTTACGCCATTCTTCAGCTACTAAGTATTTATCATCTCCAAAAGATTTCACTATATTATGGAAACCTTTCCAAAATGTTTTATTTACGAAATATGGAACATCTAAACGCCAACCATCAATACCACGATTCAACCAATATTTAGCAACGTTATAGTGATGTCTACGAACTTCTGGATTATATACATTCCATTTTGGCAAATAGTAGCAACCTGAACATGTTTTATAATTCGGTTCCGGATGAGACACTACAGGAAATCCCTCTACCGAAAACCAATTAACATATTGCGATTGTTCGCCATTACGCACAACATCTTGGAAAGCCCAGTGGCCTATTCCACAATGATTGAATACACCATCTAAAACTACACGAATCTGCAATTCATGAGCGCGCTTAATAAATTCATCAAAATCTGCGTCATTCCCAAGTCGAGAATCAATTTTGAAATAATCAGTAGCGTCATAGCGATGATTCGTATCTGCTTGGAAAATTGGAGTGAGGTATAAAGCATTGACACCCATATCCGCAAGATATGACAGATGCTCCCCAATCCCTTTCAAATCACCACCGAAAAAATTATCTCTAGTTGGAGATTTATCCCATGATTCTACAGGATTAGGGTTGATAGAAGCATTTGCATTTGCGAAACGCTCCGGAAAAATCTGATAAAATACACTTGATTTTACCCATTCAGGTTGCATGACTTGTTCCTAACAAATAGTAAATTTTACAAATTACGAAAGTTTTATCACTTCTTCAATCTTTAAGACCCGTAGAAGCTATTCCTCGTTCAAGAGCTTTTTGGAAGAAGAAGAAAATAATAATTGATGGCAAAGTTGACGTCAAAGTTCCAGCCATTAAATAGTTCCATGAAGTACCATAACGTCCAACAAAACCGCTTAATCCGATTTGAATAGTACGCATTTCTTCTGCATTTGTAACCAGCAGAGGCCACAAGAAATCATTCCATGCAAATAGGAATGAGAATACACCAAGAGTTGCAAGAGCAGGCTTAGAAAGCGGCAGAATAACTTTAATAAAAATACCAAGACTTGAACATCCATCAATTCGTGCAGCTTCATCCAACTCACGCGGGATAGTAGTAAAATGCTGTCGCAGCAAAATAATGCCGAATACATCAGCCAAACGTGGAACTGTTAAGGCTGCCATAGTATCAATCCAACGCAACTGAGCGATAATACCGTACATAGGTATAACTGTTACGAAGGCTGGAACCATGAAAGCAGAAAGTAGCAGCACGAATAATATTTTCTTTCCAGGAAACTCTAATCGCGCAAAAGCAAAAGCTGCCATAGCATCAAACGCAAGGTGACCAATTACAATAATTGCCGACATAATCAAGCTATTAATATAATAGTTTGCAAATGGAGCGCTTTGCCAAGCATGCAAATAATTTTCCCAATGCCATGATGTTGGAATTACTGATTGAACAGCATACGTTTCGGCTTTTGTTTGCAACGAGGTTGTAAACATCCACATAAATGGAATAAGTACCGAAGCTGCACCAATAATGAGCACAATATGTCGAGCAAGATGCAATGAACGCAATCTCGTAAAGACTTTACTTATTTTCTGCATTGCTTACCTTCCATTGCACAAGAGTTACGATAAGTACCAATACCAGCGACGCTATTGCGATTGCTGTGCCATAACCAAAATTGCCTAACCTAAATGCTTGACGATACATAAACATTCCTAGTACGTCAGTGCCCCCTCGAGGACCACCTTCAGTAAACACGTAAATTAAATCAAATGATTGGAAACTACTAATCAGCGCTTGCACAACCACGAAGAATGTCATTGGTCTTAACAGAGGAACTGTAATATAACGCAGCTGTTGCCAGCTCGTAGCACCATCAAGACTTGCAGCTTCATAAGTTGACTTAGAAAGAGATTGCAAAGCAGTCAAATATAGAATGATATTAAAACCGAGGTTCTTCCAAACCGTAAGAAATATAGTAGCAAATAATGCTAGCCACTTATCGTGGAGCCAGTCGGGTCCTGCAATACCTAGGGATGAGAGTACAGAATTTACAAGACCCGATGGATCCAACATATATTTCCACACAATTGCTACAGCCACCGAGGAGGTAACGACAGGAAGGAAATATATGGTGCGATACAATCCGCGAGCGCGAATTGGCGCATCTAGTAATACCGCAAAAATCAAGCCGGAAACAACCGATAACACAGCTACGCCAAACGCATATATAACAGTCACAGTTAGACTATTCCAAAATTCTGGATCTTGAGATAGTTTTACATAATTCTTCATTCCAATAAAATCTGGATTTGCAGAAAAACCGTTCCAGTTCGTTAAGCTCGTGTACGCTGCAGAAACAATTGGATAAAAAGTGAAGATGACGAGAATCACTAATCCCGGAAGCAACAATCCCCATGCTGTGAGAATTTGCTCCCATTTTCCTACAGTTTTACGACCATTTCGCATCAGCTTACTACTGCCACTTTTTACGTTGTCAATAGCATCTGTCTGCTTATTTTTTAGCTGTGTTATCGGGTTACGCATGATTACTTACCTTGCGCTATTACGTCGTTGACTGCTTTTTCTGCATTCTTTAATGCAGTATCAACATTTACTTCGCCAGAAAATGCTTTTTCCATTTCCTTTGCGAATGCCAACGAAATCTGTGGATATAGCTTAGTATTCGGGCGAGTATGAGCAGTTGCCATTTGTTCAATGTATGGCAGCAAGCGAGGCTCTTTCTTCTCAACCCAAGAACGATACTCTGCGTTGCTAGCTGCACTCTTTGTTGCAGGCAGGAAGCCGGTAGATTCACACCAATCAAGAACTTGTTTATCTTGCAAGAACCAAGTCACAAATTCAGCAGCGGCTTTTACTTTTGCATCATCATTATTAAATAGCATTGCTTGTTCTCCGCCAAGGTTGGTAGATGGCTTACCACCTTCAGGGGTTGGCAATGGCGCTGCAGCAAAATCAAACGGCGGATCAGCAGCCCAAATACCTACCATCCATGAACCTTCCTGTGCAGAACCACCTTGACCTTTTTCGAACTTGCCCCATCCAGCATATGGGCTCACTCCACTTTTAATAAGATCCATCCAGAAGTTTGCAGCTTTCTTACCTGCAGGAGTGTTAAATGCTGCAGCAGAGTTATCTTTCTTTAAGAATTCGCCACCAGCTTGCCAAAGATTGACTTGGAAGTTCCAGGTAAGAGCCTCACCGCTGTCTCCTGCTTCAGTTGGCAAATCGTAACCTGGAAGACCAGTCTTATCTTTAATCTGCTTGGCCATTTGCTTTAATTCATCCCAAGTTTTTGGCGGCTTATCTGGATCTAAACCAGCCTTCTTAAATACTGTGCGATTGTACATGTACGCAAGATTATTGACTGACATTGGAACTGATACTAAATGACCGTCAATTGAACCGAAATTCTTTAATGCTGGGTTAATATTATCAATTACTTCAGGCTTGAGAAGCTTTTTTAAGTCTGCAGATTTGCCAATTTGCGCCATTTGAGGCATCCAAATCAAATCACCTATGGCCATATCAGGCAAAGTATTTGACGTAGCAGATGCACGTAATTTTGTTAAGAAATCAGCATTAGGAACATTTGTAGTTTTAATCTCAATGTTCTTGTGCGAAGCATTAAATGCTTTTACTTTTTTATCAAAAGCATCCGCATTAGCACCATCCCAGTAGTGCCAAACAGAAACGGTTGTTTTACCTTGAGTATTACTTGTAGAGCTTGTGCCGCCACCGCATGCAGTAAGAGACAGCGCAGCAGCGAGCATCATAGAGATTGCTCCAAACTTTTTTAGTTTCAACATCGTTGTTCTTCCTTAGAAATATTTAGAGAAACTTAAAGGTTCTTGGACATACCGCCCAATGAATCATTTGATATATAGCAACGCCAGACTTATGCTGCAAACAGCGTCGTTTACTCCTTTCACTCATGAACAACCACTTTTGCTAATGCCTCAACATCGAGCATTAGACGCGTGCCTTTTGTATCTTGCTTTACTGGCTAAGCGAGAATTACTTTAGATTGCACATTATTTTGTTCGTTATTGAAATATACTAAATCGTTCCAATAAATAAGTCAAGTGCGCGTTTTAACAAAAATCGCCATATCTTGTTACGTAAAATACGCATCAAAATATGGCGATTATTATGACGTCTACGCGACGCTACAAAACTTTAGGATTGCTCACTAAAATTAGGTTCATCAACGTTCGACTTAGCGAAGTCAGCAGGCTCGTTAAACTCAGCATTGCTTGAAGAATAATCATCGTCGCTAGCAACGCTGCCTTCAAGATCTGGGCCAGAAGCTGCACGAGCCACTTCTTCCATGCCTTTGTTGTCACATAAAACCATGCGCACATAGCCAACAACAAATCCAACAACAGCTGGGCAAACCCAAGCCATGCCAAATTCCGAGAACGGCAACCAGTTTTGAGCAACAATCAACATATCGTTCATATGCAATGCGTTGCGCAAAGCTGTTGGCGAACTATTCAAAAAGTCAAATACAGCTGCAACGCCAGTAAAACCAAGTGTCCAAGCGTACACGACTTTGGAATTTCCAAAAAGTCGACCGCACAAAGCCAAAAGAATAAGCACGATTGACAGTGGATACAAGAACATTAATACTGGAACAGCGTATTCGATGATTGCGCTCAAACCAAAGTTTGCAAGGCCGAACGAAACAAGCGTAATCAACACAGCCCAAACACGGTAGCTAGGGCCCTTAGGGAATAACTTAGAGAAAGTTTCCGAGCAGCTTACGATTAAGCCAACCGCAGTCTTTAAGCATGCAAGAGTTACAGTTGCAGCAAGCACGAATAAGCCAACGTTACCAAGATGGTAGCGTGCAACTTGCGCCAAAGTTACGCCACCGTTTTCCGCAGGTGGGAACAGCGCGCGGCTACGCACGCCAACAACAACAATCGCAACATAAATCACTGCCATAAGCAAGCAGCTAAAGAATCCAGAACGAGCAGTATTCACTGCCACATCTTTAGGATCCTTTACACCAAATTGGCGAATAGTACTAACAACCACAATTCCAAATGCCAAGCTAGCTAAAGCATCCATTGTGTTGTAGCCATCTAAGAATCCTGTAAAGAATGACTTATTAACGTAATTTCCCATAGGAGCAGCATCCGCAGAAGCGCCACTTACAGGAGAAAATAGTGCTGTAAATACCAAAATCGCTAGGAACACAAGGAAGATTGGCGTAAGAACTTTACCAACCCACGTAAGTATGCCGCTTGGCTTCATAGCAAAGAAGAACGCAAGCGCAAAGAACACTACTGAGAACAAGAACAAGTAAAGCTGACCGTTTCCATCTTGCGGAACAACACGCTCTAAGCCAACAGTGTACGAAGTTGTTGCGCAGCGCGGAATTGCGAAGAACGGGCCGATTGTTAAATACAGCACACAAGTGAAGAACATGCCGTACTTTTTGCTAGCTTTGCTTGAAAGCTCAAAAAGGCCGTTTGCGCGGCTCATTGCGAGTGCTGTAACGCCAAGCAATGGCAAGCCAACGCCAGTAACAATAAATCCTAATGCTGCAGGCGCAGAATTAGTGCCTGCATTAGCTCCAAGAAACACAGGGAAAATCAGATTTCCTGCGCCAAAGAACATGCCAAACAACATGACCGCCACGTATGCGGATTCAATAATTGTCAGGTTCCTTTTTTTCGGGGCACTGTCTGTGCTGACACTTTGTGTTGTGACGCTCATGCTTACACCTCCTATATGGTGAAAAATTGTTTAAGCATATTATTCAGCCAAATCCCTGACTTTCTTGTGGATTTAAAGCGAAAATAATATTAGGGGGTATCTTAATAAATCACATGTACTTAATCGGCATAAATTTACAATCTCGCGCGTGTCTTCTTATCAAAAAATAAGTAGGACGCTGGCATATTACCAACGTCCTACTTAATCAAAAAATGCTATACGTTTTTGCTCTAAATCTTATATAAAATAAGCAAAATCACATCTTTTCTGGAGCAGAAACACCAAGCAAATCAAGGCCTTCTGCAATTACTGTGCGCACAGCCTCGTTAAGCTTTAAGCGAGCTGCAGCACGAGCTGGCTCTGGACACTTTGCAATGCGAGCCGCTTCGCGCTCAGCTTCTGGCAAACGATTTTCTGGGTCGCTCAACTCCATTGGCACCACGCGCTCAAGGTTGTACCACTTGTGGTAGCTGGCAGCCAAATCCTCAAGATAATGCGCAACGCGGTGAGGAGCGCGCAAATCGCCAGCTTGTGCCAAAGCTGCAGGCCATTGCGCCAAAGCAGCCAGCACTTCGCCATCTGCCTCGGTGTTAAGCAAGCTTAAATCAGCGCCATCTTGCGTAATTCCAGCATCCGCTGCGTTTCGAGCCACATTGCAGCTGCGCGCGTGAGCGTATTGCACGTAGTACACAGGATTATCATTGCTGTGAGAAGCGAGCAAATCCAAATCAATATCAACGCTTGTGTTGTAGTCTGTACGAGCAAGAGAGTAGCGCGAAGCGTCAACGCCAATTGCATCAACTAAATCGTCAATAGTAATAACGTTTCCAGCACGCTTACTCATGCGCACTGGCTTGCCGTCTTTCATAACGTTTACAAGCTGGCCAATAAGAATCTGCATGTTTTCGCCAGGATTATCTCCAAAAGCAGCGCACATTGCCATCATTCGACCAATATAGCCGTGATGATCCGCGCCGAGCATGTAGATTGCTACGTCTGCAGGATTCTGTTCGCGGTGGCGCTTGTTGCGATAGTACGCAATATCTGCAGCAAAGTAGGCGTAGTTGCCGTCGGATTTAATAATTACGCGATCCTTGTCGTCGCCATGCTTAGTGGATTCAAACCAAGTTGCTCCGTCTTTTTCAAAAATGTCTCCACGCTCACGCAAGTCTGCAATAGCGCGTTCGACTTCGCCATCCTCGTACAGGCTGTTTTCGTGGAACCACACGTCGAAACCAACGCGAAAATCGCGCATGGACTTGCGAATTTCGGCAAACATCATTGGCACTGCGCGCTTGCGGAACTCTTCGCGCTGCTCGGAATCTCCTTCGCCAAGCGGCAATCCTTCCTCGTCTTTTCCAAGATCGACTCTAGGCAAAGAAAGAATATCAACGCCATCCGCATTCGCTTCTTTTATAACAGCGTCCGCGATTTCGTTAATATACGCGCCTTTGTAGCCGTCTGCAGGCGTTTCTTCGCCATGAGCTGCCGCAACTAAAGACTTTGCAAAACGGTTAATTTGCTCGCCGTGATCGTTGAAGTAGTATTCGCGCACAACTTTTGCGCCGTTTGCTTCCAAAACTCGAGCCATTGAATCACCAACTGCAGCCCAGCGAGTTCCACCAATATGAATTGGACCAGTTGGGTTTGCTGAAACAAACTCAAGATTTAAGGTTTTGCCGCCCAAGTGAGCATTCTTACCAAAATCCGCACCCTGCTTTAAGACTTCGTCTACGACTGCCGCCGCAGAAGCAGAATCAAGCGTTATGTTAATAAAGCCAGGACCTGCCACTTCTATAGATGCAATACCTTCCGCTTCTTGCAAGCGCTCTGCAAAAAGTTCAGCTAAATCGTGAGGCTTCATACCAGCTTTTTTAGCAAGCTGCATAGCAACGTTCGTAGACCAATCGCCGTGTGCGCGATCTTTTGGCCTCATAACTGCAAGTTTTTCGGCAGCAGGAATCAAATCTTCTGTTAGACTGCCAGCTTTACCGTTTGCTACTAAATCTTTAGCAATTTTTTCAATTAATTCACTTAAGCTTTCTGGATTCATGGTTTACAGTCTAGCGTTACCGCGCGATGCTTAGCGATTAAATACACAAAAAGCGCTGGAGTCGAAGATTGACTTCCAGCGCTTTTGTTTTGCAATTAATTATTTTCGATTACTTGCAATTACTGGCAATTACTTCTTTTTTGCAGGAGCTTCGCCAAGTTCGCTTTGAGCAACAGAAACGTTTACGTTAGCTGCATCAGATTCCGCAGATTCAGATTCAGAAGAATCTCCAGCATCTGCTGCCTTAACAGCGTTAAGCTTTACTTCTCCGGTAACGCGTCCCGCTTCAGCAACGTCATCCAAAGTAGCCTCAACAGCCTTATAAGCGTTTTCTGCTACGTTCAAAGTCACTTGCAAAATAGGAGTCTTCATAGAAACTTTTGCTTCGGACTTAATCTTGCGCAAAGTAGCCAAAGCCTCACCTGCATAAGCCAAAGTGTCTGCAGAAACACCGTTTGCAGCAGCCTCGTAAGCCTTAGCGCATGGCCAGCTTGCACGATGCACAGAACCTTCGCCGTCATGCATCCAGCTCCACACTTCTTCCGTAGCGTAAGGCAAGTAAGGAGCAAGCAGGCGAGCCAATGCGTCGAGCGCAAGGCCAAGAGTTGTGCGAGCAGACTTTACAGCAGCTTCGCTTGGAGTACGTCCAGTGGATTCTGCAGTACCGTAAGCACGATTCTTTGCAAGCTCAATATAGTCGTCGCAGAACTCCCAGAAGAAGGTTTCAATTGCTTCCAAAGCCTTAGAATGCTCGTAAGATTCAAGCGCATCAGTTGCAGTACGAATAACGGATGCAAGCTTTGCCATAACAGAGCAATCCAAAACTTCCGTAACGTCTGCAAAATTCCAGTCCGCTGTAGCAGACTCAAGAACCTGATGTTCCCCATCTTCGCGGCCAATTGCGAGCGCAAACTTCGTAGCGTTCAAAAGCTTAATCGCAAGGCGTCGGCCAATTTTCATCTGACCTTCGTCGTAAGTTGCATCCAAGCCGAGTTTTGCAGAAGTTGCCCAGTAGCGTACAGCATCCGCACCAAACTCTTCGATTGGCTTATTTGGCACGACCACGTTGCCTTTAGATTTAGACATCTTCTTGTGGTCTGGGTCAAGAATCCAGCCAGAAAGCGCAGCATGCTTCCAAGGTAAGCAGCCGTTTTCAAGATGCGCGCGGTCAACTGTGCTAAACAGCCATGTACGAATAATATCCTGACCTTGTGGGCGCAAATCCATTGGGAAAGTAGCCTTAAACAAAGCTTGATTTTCCTCACCCGGCTCTTCCCAGCGAGTCACGATTTGTGGAGTTAAGGAAGATGTTGCCCAAGTGTCCATAATGTCTTGCTCAGCAGTAAAGCCGTTTGGCTGATCTCGCTGAGATTCGTCGAATCCTTCTGGAACGTCAATAGTTGGGTCGATTGGCAAACGATCTTCGCTAGGAGTCAAAGGATGCTCGTAATCCACTTCCCCATTTTCGTTTACTGGATACCAAAGTGGGAATGGTACGCCGAAGAAGCGCTGGCGAGAAATAAGCCAGTCACCGTTCAAGCCGTGAACCCAATTCTCGTAGCGCACGCGCATAAAGTCTGGGTGGAAGTTAAGTTCCTTGCCACGTTCAATAAGCTCAGCGTTCAGCTTTTCGTCCGTGCCGCCGTTCTTTAAATACCACTGGCGAGAAGTGACGATTTCCAAAGGCTTATCGCCCTTTTCGTAGAAGTTCGTCATACGCTTTGTTGGCTTTGGATCGCCTTCCATATCTCCAGCAGCTTGCAAAGCTTCAACAACTTCCTTGCGAGCAGAGAACGTGGTTTTACCAGCAATTTTCTCAAACATTTCACGGCCAGACTCATCCGTAATCCAATCAGGAGTGGTCATCACAATGCGGCCGTTACGCTGAATAATTGGTCGAGTTGGCAAACTCAAGTCGCGCCACCACTCAACGTCTGTTACGTCACCGAAAGTGCAGCACATTGCAATGCCGGCACCCTTGTCCATTTGAGCAGCAGAATGAGCCAAAATCGGAACCTTCACCTTAAACAGTGGCGAATAAACTTCCTGACCAAAGTACTTCTTGTAACGCTCATCTTCTGGATTTGCAATCAAAGATGTGCAAGCAGCAAGTAATTCTGGGCGCGTGGTTTCAATATAAATTGGCGTACCATCTTCGAAACGGAACGCAATCTTATGGTAGAAACCAGGATATTCGCGCGATTCAAGCTCAGCCTGAGCAACAGCAGTCTGGAATGTAACATCCCACAAGCCTGGAGCATCTTTCTGATATGCTTCTCCGCGAGCAAGATTGCGCAAGAATGCTTTTTGTGCAACTCGGCGAGGCTGCTCGCCAATCGTGTGGTAAGTTTGCGACCAGTCCACAGAAAGACCGAGCCTACGCCACAAAGCTTCAAACAGCTTCTCATCTTGAGAAGTTAAGCGTTCGCAAAGCTCAATAAAGTTCTGTCGGCTTACAGGAACCTGATCTTTTGCCTCAATCTTCTTACCTTCAGTGCCTTCAAAAGGCGGCTTAAAATCAGGATCATATTTAAGCGAAGTGTCTACGCGCACGCCGTAATAGTTTTGAACGCGGCGCTCTGTTGGTAAGCCGTTATCATCCCAACCCATTGGGTAGAACACGTCAAAGCCTTGCATTCTCTTATAACGCGCAATCACATCCGTATGCGTGTAAGAGAATACGTGACCTACGTGCAAGTGGCCACTAACTGTTGGAGGTGGAGTATCAATAGAATATACGGCCTTGCGGTCGCGGGAATTGTGGAAAGCGTAAGTCTTGGCTTCTTCCCAATTATTACGCCACTTGTCTTCAAGACCATCAACACCAACCTTGTTAGGCAATGGTGTTAAATGTGCGTTTTTTACTGCGTTATTATCCTGTTCACTCATGAACTGAATATTAGAAACTCAGTTCGACAACGCAAATCTTACGCTTTCTACTTCACGCTTACATCGTGCAATGGAAGCAGCTGATCAGTCATATTCTTTGTGTAACCACTTATATTAGATTTCACAGCCATTATGCTTTTACGAGCATAAAGCCAGTGTGCTGCAGCATTATTGCTTACTTCACGCGCATAAGCACGAACGTTTGCTTCATATTCTGAAGCATTTCTTGAGTGGACTGCATTCGCCCAAGCCTGCTGAGCTCTAGAATCCTGCAAAACAAACGGCGAGCCACTTTCTGCAAAAGCACCTTCATCTAAAGTATTACTCAAAGTTGTAAGAGCAATATCATATTTGCCTTCGCTTATACGCTGTTGCAAAGTTTTTTGATCAACCTCTTCAAGATTGACCTTAAAACCACTTACAGAGCTAATTTGCTTAGACAGTTCGCGGCCAACATCGCCTTCACCTTGCGGAACAAGGAAGCTAATAGTTCCTAAATAACTTGAGCTGAAGTAATGGAAAAGTGGGCCAGCTTTTGCAGGATTATAAGGATACAATCCAGTTAAATCTTCATATCCTGTTGAAAGAGGGTCAATAGGTCCACCTACAGGAACACCACCATTACCATCGGCAGACATCACTGTTTGCACATTCATAGCGTATCTAGCAGCTTTACGCGCTTGCTCATCGCAGAAAATAGATGCAACAGTCGAGTTAAATGCAAGGAATCGAACGCGAGTGCTTTGGCCTTCAACCATTTTTGTATCCGCAATAGCAGCAAGACGCTTGTTTTCATTGCCTTCAAGCGGAACAGCCATCTGAATATTGCCTTTTTCCATAGCATCTGCCAAAGCGGTATCACTATCAAAATATTGCAAAGTAATACTTGCGCAAGATGCAGGCGTACCCCAATATCTATTATTGCGCACAAGCACCAAAGAATGTCCTTTATTGTAACTGCTAACAGTAAAAGGACCAGTTCCTAAAGCACCATTCGCATAATCAATAGCAACAGCTTTAGTGTCATACACTATTCCAGCTCTACCCGAAAGTCGACGTAAAAGTAAAGCGTTAGGCTTTGTGAGCGTAAAAACTACAGTATGATTATCTGGGTTAGCAACTGTTTTAATAGTGTTTAAAGCTTCATAACCTGGATAATTATTAGTAATTCCTTGCTGCAATGATTGCAACACAGAATCAGAATTCATAACGTCACCGTTGGAAAATCGCACACCTTGGCGCAAATTAAAACGATACGTTAATCCATCTTGAGAAACATCCCAAGATTGTGCCAAGCCAGGCTGCAAACTGTTATCGTCACCACGTTTTACGAGAGTTTCATACACGTTGCCAATTAACGCCTGCTGCAAAGAATCGCTGCTATCTTTACGAATATCAAGAGAATCCGGAGCCGTTCTTAAACCGACTTTTAACACCGAATTACCAGCAGGATGCGTAAAAGAATCAATAGGCGAACGCCCTTGGTATATCTGCCATCCAAGCCACAAAACACCAATCATTACTACAGAAACAACCATGAATACAACCCATGGAACCCAACCTGCACTAGAACGACCATGAGATGATCTGTAAGTACGATATGCGTATTTGCCTGTTCTTGACATAGTTCATAGTTTATATCAACAACTGAATGTAGAACAACACGCAATTGCCCTAAATGAATATATTAGACGAAGGACATGTTGTTTTTAGAGGGCATGAAGCGCACTTAGGATTGCGAGCAGTGCATATTTTTCTGCCGTGCAAAATAAGACGGTGAGAAAGATTAGTCCAATCTGCAGGATCAAAATAAGATGTTATTTCCTTCTCAATAGATTCTGGATTTGCATACTTTTTAGACTTATTGCAATCTTTACGCCAACCTAAACGGCCTGTGACGCGTATTACGTGAGTATCTACAGGAAAACCAGGCAATCCAAAAGCGTTTCCTCTAACAACATTAGCCGTTTTACGACCAACTCCAGGCAAAGATGTTAAATCTTCCATTCTTGAGGGAACTACGCCATGAAAAGCGCTTTCCAAACGTACAGACAGCGCAATAATATGCTGAGCTTTTACTCGATAAAATCCAAGAGGTTTAATAATAGATTCGACTTGCTCAACTGAAGCCGCAGAAAGCGAACGTGAATCTGGAAAAGTATCAAAAAGTTCCGGAGTTACAGAGTTAACTCGCTTATCGGTTGTTTGAGCGCTTAAAACAGTAGCAATAAGCAGCTCAAAAGGATTAGAAAAATTAAGCGCACATTTAGGATCAGGTATTTCCTTGCAAAGAAGATCATACTCTTCGTGTATACGCGCAAGTTTTTCCTGTTTTGATTCTTTCATACTACAAATTTATAAGTTCGTTGAAGAAGAATCTGAATCGCTTGGAGCATCTTCATCCGCATCGCTATTTTCTTCCGCCTCAGACGGATCAAAACGATACCCAACATTTCTTACAGTACCAATTAAATGCTCGTACTCAACACCAAGCTTAGCGCGAAGACGTCGAATATGAACGTCAACTGTTCGAGTTCCACCGTAGTAGTCGTATCCCCAAACTTCCTGAAGCAAATGTGCTCTAGTAAACACTCTCCTAGGATTCTGCACAAAATACTTTAGTAATTCAAATTCTTTATAAGCTAAATCAACAGGACGGCCATGCAAACTCACGGTATAACTGCGCATATCAACAACAAGATCACCCGAGCGCATTGTTCCATCGTCAACAGCAGAATCACTAATTTGAGAATCTTGAGATTGCGCAAACGACCCATTACTTGCAATACGCTGAGAAGCTAAGCGCAATCTTCCTTCTACTTCTGCAGGGGAAGCGCTTGTAAGAACAACGTCATTAATATTCCACGAGGAATTTACTACAGTAAATCCACCTTCTGTAAGAACTAATACGACTGGAACTGTAATATTTTCAGCGCGCAAAAGAGCGCATAAAGATTTAACCAAAGCCAAATCTTCACGAGCATCAATTAGAAGAACTGTTTGCGCAGGAAGTTTAGATAAACTCGCAGAATCTAATGAAAGGACGCGCACTCTATGAGAAAGCAGCGCTAGCGAAGGCAAAACAGTTGCCGGAGAAGCGCACGAAGTCATCAACGTAATATCGGTCATGTGATGCCTCCATCCAACAAATAATGCAATGCCAAATACAAGCCTTTACAGGAATTGTAAACCATGCTACGAAAAATATCGACTTACCTTTAATTTATTTCGCATAAAGTTGCGTCAACAATACAGCAATCCAAAAGTTCTGTGTAATCAACAAGCACAAACAATAAGTGCAGGTTGTAAGCTACATTAGTAATAAGAAATAAGTAATATGCATCAAGTTTATACACATATTACTATTCATAAGAGCGAATATTTACCTTAAATAGGAGTGCTATGAGCGACGAAACACATATCTGCAATAAACAAGTGCAGAACGATGCTACTTCTTGTACTAGCACTCAAAAACAAGCACATATTCCTCACACTAATTTTCTAGCAATGATTGCAAGCCAGATTTTTGTTGTGATACTAATTGCAGGAGCATCTGCACTACCAATAGCAACAGCAAAAATAACTCTTGTTGTGTGTGCGCTTATACTTTTAACTTTCCTTACTTTTTGGCCGCTGCACGGAAATGTTATTGATCGAGCTATTGCTTTACTATCCTGCATAGCTTCAGCATGGTGCGCAACTCTTGCGCTAAAAGGCTGGCTTCCACAAAGCGTTATTATTGACAATGAAACTGTTTCAATGAGTAAATTCATTGCAGCAATACGGCCTTATGAGCGTTGGGCTGTGTCGTTTGCACTAATTCTTGTAGCAGCAACATTCATAACTTTCTTAAGACAAATGCTACGCGAAAACCGCACAAATTTAGTTAGAAACCTTTCTCACACTCTAACAGCAAGTATTGCTTGTGCAGCTCTTCCTGGCTGGATGTTTTTGCCTTCTATTATTAGATTTATGCCATCTTTGCGCAACACAGACGGCGGAATATTTGTTGCTGCACTATGCATATTGATGGTAATTTTGCTTTCCGGACTTTCGTATTTGTGGGTTAGGAATAATTGCAAAAATTACTACGAAAATAACGTAACTCGCGACGTTGCTATTTCGTTACTTCCAATAATGTTTTCAGGAATGTTGATTTATATTGCGGGACTTGGTATGCTGTTAGTTGCATGAAAATGCATTATAGGTTTCCCCTGTGAGTTTATTTTTTTAACTATTTTTTCCATGAACTCGCAGGGGATTTTTTATTCAAAAAGCAAAACCTACTTTTCGCTTTCTTCCAAACGCTTGCGAGCTTCGACGATTTCCTTCTCAGCCTGCTCTACACCAGCCCAGAAGTCACCAGGAAGGACTTCCTTACCCGGCTCCAAAGCCTTGTACTGCTCGAAGAAGTGCTTAATTTCTGCCTTGTGATATTCGTTCACATCATCAACATCCTTAATGTCGTCGAAACGAACGTCTGCTGGAACGCACAAAACCTTATCGTCTCCGCCAGCTTCATCAACCATGTGATACAAACCAACAGCGCGGCACTCAACAACGCATCCTGGGAATACGGAGTTTGGAATCATAACAAGAGCGTCAAGAGGGTCGCCATCTTCGCCCAAAGTTCCTTCAATGTATCCGTAATCATCTGGGTAACCCATTGCAGTGAAAAGTGTGCGATCCAAGAAAACACGACCGGTTTCGTGATCCACTTCATACTTGTTCTTAGAACCACGTGGGATTTCTACCACAACGTTAAAAGTTTCTGCCATTTTGGCTCCTTTATTATCTTTAATAACAATTGACACAACTGTTATATTTCACTTTAGCGCGCACTAAAGAAAGCATTATTTCAAAACACGCTTTGAGGTTCAAAAGTGTCGAAAGACACAGTTATTATGGCTCTGTTTTACACACAATATGTGCACACACAAAAGCATGGTTGACGAAGCGCAGGCAAGATGACAAAGAAGAAACGCGTGAATACTTCCACTGTTTCACCGGCCAATAGAAACTTCCGCCAAAAGGAAGCTGAGGCCGCAAATAATGCTAGTAAAACACTCGTAAATAAAAAGCTTGCAAATGAAAGCGCTAAATCAACTAATACTGTTAGTGAAGTAAAAAATCAGATTGAATCTAAACGAAATCCTGCAATAGATGGCTTGCGCGCTTTAGCAATTATTGGAATTGTTTGCTTCCATATGCGCCCAAGCACACTTTCTGGAGGATTTTTAGGAGTAACGCTATTTTTAGTTTTAGCTGGATACTTTTGCACACATTCAATACTTCGCTATTTAGACTCTCAAAAAAGTGCCGAAACTAGCAGCAGCACAAGCGCTAACACAAACGGAAACATAAGTAGCAATGCAAACAGCATTGAGAAAAGTAAAACAAAAACTGGCGAATTTAAAAGATTAATCACTTGCTACTTTAACTACATTTGGCATCGTTTAAAGCGAATTTGGCCACCAACACTTGGAATTATTGGAGTTAGCGCACCAATAATGTGGCTTTTTTCGCCAAGTCTACTTCCAAAATTACAAGCGGATGCTTTTTCTGGAGCTGGCTTCTTTAGCAACATAATGTACGTTGCGCGCAAACTATCGTATTTTGAGCAAACAGGATTACCTTCCCCAATTAAACACTTATGGTATCTTGGCTTAATCATGCAAGCATTCGTTGTGTGGCCACTTATTCTTACGGCCCTCGTGAAGCTTGTTAAACGCGCAATTACTCGCATGTATATTACTGCAGGATTGGCGATACTTTCTACAATACTTACGTTTACCTTTGCCTACATGTTTGGCGATTACACTACTCCAGCTCGCGTCTATTATTCTCTTGACACAAGAGCATCGGAATTCTTGCTAGGCGCAATGCTGGCAATGTATGGGGCTTGGTTTACCAAACATTCATTACATGCTTGGATTATTCGCGTATTTTATTGGATTCGTGGCAATAAGCATGCAATAGTTAAGATTTCCACAATATTGCCGAAATCTGGTATTACTAGCTCTTCTTCAAACGAAACTTATGCTGAAAAGAACACAAGCAACAAGCAGGTTGATGAAAATGCTGCAAAATCTCCTGCTGAAAATAGTATTCCAGAAGATTTGCGAGCTGGATTACAAATTGATTTGTCTGACAATGCTGAAATTTTGCAAGATGACTACAAGAATACAGATTTAGAAGATTCTTCTAAATCTGAAATACACGAACTTCCAGATAACGTATTTACCGCTCCAAAAACAGTGTTTTACAACCCTTTGCACGCGTGGCAAAGATCCTTAATAGGTATTGTTACAACAATAGTTCTGATTTTGTGCTTTGTTTATGCAGACGGCACATCCTCGGCATTTACTTTTGGAGGATACACAATAACCGCAGCAGTCTGTGCACTAATACTGTGGTCTTGCACTCAGACTGATAATATTTGCTCAAGAATTTTCGCATTTGCGCCGTTATCTTATCTTGGAAAGCGCGCATTTGCTATTTATTTAGTACACTTCCCAATTTTAGAATTGTGCAATCCTGCCACAAGAACAACAACTGTTTCTTGGGAAGAGCAGATTTTGCAAGCTGTAATAATTGTTGCAGTAGCAGAATGTTTCTATCAACTATTTGAAAAACAAACAGAAAAATATCTGCAAAAATTAGTACATTTCGTAGCATTAGCAATAGCTTGCGTAATAACTATTTTCTTAATTGCTTTGCCATTGAATTGGAATAGTATTGCTCAACAACGCGCAATACAAATTCGACCTGAACTAACTGTAAATGCTGCTAAAAATGCTGAAGCAGAAAAAACAAAAACTAATAAAAAGGCAAACGCATCCGCTTCAAATAAGAAAACAAAAGGATTGCACAAGGCTGTAGTAAAACAAGCGCTTCCTCCAACACCATCAAAGTATCCTGTGCTTTTCCCAATTGCAGAAAAAGTTCCGCAAAATCTTTCCGCATCACACACTCGTATTGATAAAAAGCACAACACTTGCTCAGTAAACTTAACTATGGTAGGCGATTCTATTACCGAAGGCGCAAAACCATACTTGCTGCAAGTAATGCCTAATGCTTATATTGACGGAAAAGTAAGCAGGCAGATTTTCCACGGAGCTGACGAATATGCTCAAGATATTTCGAGCAAACATGCTGGGGATGTTGTTATTTACGCGCTAGGAACAAACGGCCCGCCTCACGATGACAGCGTTCTTCAGCACATGGTAGATGTTGCTAAGGGTAAGCCTGTTTATTTCGTTACAACTAGAGTTCCACAGCCATGGCAAGATGTTACCAACGACCGACTTCGTAAGTTTGCTCAAACGCATCCTAATGTTGGCATTATTGACTGGAATGGTTTCAGCAAAGATCATTCTGAATATCTAACCGACGATGGCGTGCATTTAACCCCAGTTGGCGGTCCAAAATACGCAAAAATGATTCGACTCGCGCTATGCGGAGCCTGATTTATCAATAACGCGAATTTTGGCATAACTACAAGTATTTTGCGCACGATACAAGCAAATCCTATAACGAATCTCAATGAAAATAACGACTCGTGTAGGAAAAATAGCAGCGAAATATTACGATAGTATGTATGACTGAGTTGAGGATTCCTTTTAACACGCAACACACTGCTGATGATGCGTCTGCGTGGACGAACCCATTACGAGATCCTAGAGATTTACGTTTGGCTCGCATTGCCGGCCCGTGCAGTTTAGTAATTTTTGGTATTACTGGTGATTTAGCACGCAAAAAACTTATGCCAGCCGTATACGACTTGGCTAATCGAGGGCTTTTGCCACCAGGATTTGGTTTAACTGGTTTTGCGAGAAGAGACTGGACTGATGAGCATTTCGTAAATTTTGTGCGCGAAAATATTGAGCAACACTGCCGCACACCATTTCGTGAGTCAACTTGGATTAATCTTGCAAAAGGAATACGCTTTGTGCGCGGCACTTTTGACGACGCGTCTGCGTTTGAACGTTTAAGCAAAACAGTAAATGAATTAGATAGAGATCGCGGCACGCGCGGAAACCACGCATTTTACATGTCTATTCCTCCTTCAAGCTTCCCTATTGTTGCTCAACAGTTGGCAGCGTCTGGACTTTCTCACTCTTCCGAGCACGCGTGGCGTCGCGTAATTATCGAAAAGCCTTTCGGGCATGATTTAACGAGCGCTCGCGAATTAGACCGCGTTGTTTCAGAAGTTTTTGATCCTAATTCCGTATTTAGAATCGACCATTACTTAGGTAAGGAAACCGTGCAAAATTTGCTGGCTTTCCGTTTTGCCAACGCAATGTACGAGCCAATTTGGAACGCAAATTATGTTGATCACGTGCAAATTACGATGGCTGAAGACATTGGTATTGGTGGACGCGCCGGATACTACGACGGAATTGGTGCTGCGCGCGATGTTATTCAAAACCACTTGCTTCAACTTATGGCTCTTACTGCTATGGAAGAGCCTGTAAGTTTCCGCGCTAGCGATTTGACTGCTGAAAAAACGAAAGTTCTATCCGCAATCCGACTACCTCAAGACTTGGCTGCCAATACTGCTCGAGGACAGTACGCAGCAGGCTGGCAAGGATCTTACAAAGCAGTTGGTTACTTGGAAGAACAAGGAATCGACCCTAAAAGCACTACTGAAACGTATGCTGCTGTGCGACTAGACGTTGACACTCGCCGATGGGCTGGAGTGCCATTCTATTTGCGCACTGGCAAACGTTTAGGCAAACGCGTTACGGAAATTGCAGTGATTTTTAAGCGCGCTCCGCACTTGCCGTTTGAATCAACTGCTGTTCGAGAGCTTGGTAGCAATGCTATTGTGATTCGCGTGCAGCCAGATGAGGGCGTTACTATGCGTTTCGGAGCGAAAGTTCCTGGCGGAACTGCTATGGAAGTCCGCGACGTTTCTATGGACTTTAGTTACGGACGTTCATTTACTGAAAGTTCACCTGAAGCTTATGAGCGTCTGATTCTTGACGTTCTTCTTGGCGAGCCTCCACTGTTCCCAACTACTGAAGAAGTAGATTTGAGCTGGAAGATTCTCGATCCTATTGAGGAATTTTGGAGTTCACTTGGCACACAACCACAGCCGTATCGCGCTGGAACTTGGGGTCCTAAAGAAGCAGACGACATGCTTGCTCGTAATAATCGTCATTGGAGGCTGCCATGATTATCAACCTTCCTGATACTAATACCAGTAAAATTTCGCAAAAAATCGACGAATTGCACGAAGAGCGTGGAGAATCCGCAACTGGGCGCGTGCTTACTCTTTTAATAGACACAGATCTTCAAGAATTAGAACATGCTCTCGAAGCTGCTAATGCTGCAAGCCGCGAGCATCCTTGCCGCGTTATTGCTATGGTTCGCGACTGGTCTAGCGAGCATGCTGCTGAGCGCGGCGAAATTGTGCCAAATCTTGACGCTCAAGTGCGTTTTGGTGCTGATGCTGGAGCTGGCGAGATTATTATTTTGTATCCGCATAACGGTTTGGTTCGTCACCCGGATACGCTTGTTATTCCGCTACTTGTGCCAGATGCGCCGATTGTTGCTTGGTGGCCGACGAACGCTCCGGAAGACCCTGCTCACGATTTGCTTGGAGCTATGGCAAGTAGCAGAATTACTGATGCTCAGCGCGCAGACGACACTCTTAAAACTGTTCAAAACTTACGCAAAAACTGGTCTCCGCAAGACGCAGACTTATCTTGGACGCGTCTTACTCCATGGCGTGCGCTTTTGGCTTCTATGCTCGATCAACCCCCGCATTTGCCAATTACTAGCGCAAAAGTTACTGGCCCTACGCACTATGTTTCTTTGCATTTACTGGCAGCTTGGCTTAAGAGCAGTTTGCGAGTGCCTGTAGAAATAGTTGAGAATCCTGATGCTAAAGCTATTACTTCCGTAACTTTAGAGCGTGAAGACGGCACTTTATCTCTTACTCGCCCTGCTGGCGGAGATCAGGCTTTAATTAGTCTTCCCTATCAAACCGCTCAACCTATTGCGCTTCCTATTCGTACTTTGGATGATTGCTTAAGTGAGGAATTGCGACGAATTGATCCGGATGAAATTTACGCACAGCTGGTTCGAGATAATCCTGCAGAAAACAATTAAGTCTATAAAAATACACAACGCGTGAAACAACTTGTGAAACAGCGTGTGAAACATTTTTAATTGCATAAAAGGAATGACATGACAGATAATGAAGTTACTTTTGCACACAACGCAAACATCTACGGCTACAATAATCCCGATGTACTTTCAGCCGTCGCAGCTCAACGCTTAGTAACGTTTATTATGGAGTCACAAAATAATGTGCAAAATCTAAACAAACCATTCCATTTACTTCTTACTGGCGGCACGGATTCAATACGCATGTTCCAAATGCTTGCTAGCAACCCACTTTTGCCAGCGATTAATTGGAATTTAGTGCATATTTGGTGGGCAGATGAGCGTTTCGTAGCTTACGATAGCGAGGATCGCAACGCACGTAAAACTCGCGAAGCTTTGCTTAACTTACTTACTTCTAACAAAGCTTTGGCAGAATCTCATATTCACGAGATGCCTGCAGATGAGCGCAGCGCGGAGGAAATTGCAGCAGCCAGCGACGCTGAAAATGACGCTATTTTAGATGCGGCAGCGCACGACTATGAGGAAGAAATTATAGGATTACTTGGACCAGAGCCGGTGTTTGATTTAGCAATTCTTGGCATGGGCCCGGACGCACATATGGCTTCGCTTTTCCCAGGATTGCCACAAGTTAACAATCGCGAGCGCATTGTTGTTGGAGTAAACCACTCCCCTAAACTTCCGCCAATGCGATTGTCTCTTACAGTTCCTGTGCTATCTCACAGCCGTCGCACTTGGTTCTTGACTGCCGGAGCAGAAAAGGGAGCTGCTTTAATGAACGCACTTTCGGGAGCTAATAATCCAGATTATCCTGCGTCTTTTGCAAACGGAACTGACGAAATCTCTTGGCTAACCACCGCCGAAACACTGCAAGCTGCTATTAAGTAACTGCATAATATTCAGCACAATAAAATACAGGCTTCTGCATAACAAATACAGAAGCCTGTTATCTATAAATATTATTTGATTTAATCTTGCTTTACTTCTGGGCGATTAGGATCTGCCCACAAAGTGTGGAATACGCCCGGCTCGTCAATGCGACCGTAAGTGTGCGCACCGAAGAAATCACGCTGAGCCTGAATAAGCGAAGCTGGCAAACGCTTGGAACGCAATCCATCGTAGTACGCAAGCAAGCTAGAGAATGCTGGAACAGGCACTCCATGCTCAACTGCACGCGCAATAACACGACGCCAAGCAGCTTGAGACTTTTCAATAGCATCCTTAAAGTACGGTGCAAAAAGCAAAGAAACGCTTGCTTCACCAGACTCAAAAGCCTCGGAAACGCGGTTCAAGAACTGAGCGCGAATAATGCATCCGCCTCGCCAAATGCGAGCAACAGCAGCCTGGTTAATCTTCCAATCATGCTCAATTGCAGCAGCCGCAATCTCATCGAAGCCCTGAGCGTAAGAAACAATCTTAGAAGCGTACAGAGCTTGGCGAATATCCTCAATAAACGCCTTACGCTCAGCATCATTCAAATCAAAATGCACATCCGGACCAGTCAAACCCTGGTTTTCAGCAGCTTCACGCAAAGCAACTTGGCTTGAAAGTCCGCGAGCAAACACAGCTTCGGCAATACCCGTAACTGGTATTCCAAGCGAAAGCGCAGACTGTACAGTCCAAGTACCAGTGCCCTTCATGCCAGCGTGATCCACCATCATCTCAACCAAAGGCTTACCAGTCTTAGCATCCTTTTGGCGAAGCACATCAGCCGTAATCTCAATCAAATAAGAATCAAGCTCGCCTTTATTCCACTCGCTAAATACGTCCGCAATTTCGTCGGACTTCATACCCAAGCCGCGAAGCATTAAATCATAGCTTTCAGCAATAAGCTGCATATCTGAGTACTCGATACCGTTGTGAACCATTTTTACAAAATGACCAGCACCGTCGGTACCAATATGCGTTACGCAAGGCTCACCTTCTGCAACAGCCGCAATAGACTTCAAAATAGGCCCAAGAGTCTCCCAAGATTCCTCAGTTCCACCAGGCATCATCGAAGGGCCGCGCAAAGCACCTTCTTCACCACCGGAAACACCGCAACCAACGTAATGAAGACCACGCGCACGAATGCTGCGCTCTCTGCGAATCGTGTCTTCAAAATAAGAGTTTCCGCCATCAACGATAATATCTCCAGGCTCCATAGCATTTGCAAGCTCTTCAATAACAGCATCCGTAGGAGCACCAGCTTTTACCATAATAATCGCCGTGCGCGGACGCTTTAGAGAGGCCACAAATTCTTCAACAGTTTTAGCTGGAACGAAAGCACCCTCAGTGCCGTGCTCATTCATTAACGTTTCAGTTCGCGAATAATGACGATTATAAACTGCCACAGTATTTCCGTGATGCGCAAGATTTCGCGCTAAATTAGATCCCATTGCAGCCAAGCCAACAACGCCAATATTTGCCTGAGCTTGAGTCATTACGACACCTCTTATCTTGTTGTTATATTTTCGTTTCTGCGTTACTCCCCTTCAGGAAACACACTTTTTAATTTTATCGGCCTATATGCACAAGATTTTCGATGCAAAAAATGCAAGTTACACTAAGTAAATTTTGTGATATAAATTACATTTTTAATACAAACAAATCGTTCTCAAAATCTCCAAAAAAGTACGACACGCTTACAAACACGCGGATTTTGTAAATATAAACAATAACTATATGTAGTGTTTGAATAATCGACACACCACTACAAATAGTAATTATGAGTAGTATGCTGACTTTTGGCTTTTGTGCTAACACCGCGGAATCTAACGATTCCCCATCACCAGAGGAGATTGAAATGACAATTACAGTGTTTACAAAACCTCATTGCCCACAGTGTGATGCCACTAAACGACAGTTCACAAAACTTGGCGTGAACTTCGAAACTGTAGACTTATCAAAAAGCCCTGAAGCACTGGATCAGTTGCGCAACGCTGGATACCGTCAAGCACCTGTAGTTATTGCGCCAGACACATCATGGAGCGGTTACCGCCCAGATTTAATCGCGCAAATTGCGGATAAACTAGGAACTTCCTCAGAAACAGCAAAAGAAGCATGATAAATGTGTGAACAAGAAAGAATCCAACAGCCAAGCGAGCCAGAATCTCGCGCACAAGGCGAATCAATCGGAGCTGTAGTCTACTTTTCATCAGTTTCCGAAAACACATTACGCTTCGTGCAAAATTGCGATTTTCCTAGCAACAATGTAAACGTGTATCGCATACCGCTTCGACCAAAAGACCCGGAATTAAATGTGCGCGAACCGTACGTGCTAATCGTACCAACTTACGGCGGCGGAAATATTGCAAAAGCAATACCAATGCAAGTACGCAAATTCCTAAACAATCGCGAAAATCGTTCGTTTATTCGCGGAGTAATTTCTTCCGGAAACACGAATTTTGGAGACGCTTATTGCGCTGCAGGCGGTCAGATTGCAGGAAAGTGCGCAATCCCAAATATGTATTCGTTTGAGTTGACAGGAACTCAAGAAGATATTGAAAAAGTAGCGCAGGGAATACCTAGATTTTTAAAGCAATTAAAAGAAGCAGAAGAAACTAAATAATCAAAATAAGTAAAAGAATCAAAAAACAATCAGCGTTTGAAAAGCAAAAATAACGCATGAAGAAAGGAATCAATCAAATGAATAGCACGGATCCGATGAGCGAATCTACTTCGCTTAATCTTGATCACACTGACTCCAGCGAAACTGCAAACGCAGCTGCTAGCAGCACAGCAGAACGCATTCGCAACAGCCGCGATTACCACGTTCTTAACGCTATGCTCGGTCTTTTCGATCCAGAAAAAGGCATTCAGTTCGACAAGGACCAGGAAGCAGAAAAGCTTTACGTTTCGGGTTACGTGCAAGAACACAGCATGAAGTTTGCTTCAACTCGCGAGCGCTTGAACTATTTGATTGACAACTACTACTACAACGGCAATGTGTTCGGAAAGTACAGCGACGAGTTTCTAGATAAGTTCTACGAGCACGCAGAATCCGCTCACCACACTTTTGGCACTTTCTTGGGCGCTTTTAAGTTCTACACTTCTTACGCTTTAAAGACTTTTGACGGCAAGCAGTATTTGGAAAACTTCGCTCAGCGCGCAGCTGCTGTGGCTTTGGAGCTCGCAGATGGTGACGAAAAAGCAGCGCTCAACTATTTGGACGAGATGCTTGCAGGACGCTTCCAGCCAGCCACTCCAACGTTCTTGAATCTTGGTAAAGCCCAGCGCGGAGAGGCTGTAAGCTGCTTCCTCGTGCGTTTGGAAGATAACATGGAGTCTATTGCGCGCGGAATTAATTCCGCTTTGCAACTTTCTAAGCGCGGCGGCGGCGTGGCTCTGCTCCTTACGAATTTGCGCGAGCTTGGCGCTCCTATTAAGCGAATCGAAAATCAGTCGAGTGGCGTTGTGCCTGTTATGAAGCTTTTGGAAGATTCATTCTCTTACGCTAATCAGCTTGGCGCTCGACAGGGTGCAGGTGCAGTGTATATTAGCGCTCACCACCCAGATATTATGCGTTTTTTGGACACTAAGCGCGAGAACGCAGACGAGAAGATTCGCATTAAGTCACTTTCTTTGGGTGTTGTGATTCCAGATATTACTTTCGAGCTTGCTAAGCGTAAGGAAAAGATGGCTTTGTTTAGTCCTTACGATGTTGAGCGCGAATATGGCAAGCCTTTTGCAGACATTTCTGTTACAGAGCATTACGATGAGATGGTTGCAAATCCTCGTATTCACAAGAAGTACATTGATGCTCGCGAATTCTTTATGACGATTGCGGAAATCCAGTTTGAATCTGGCTACCCTTACATTTTGTTTGAGGATACTGTGAATCGCACGAATCCTATTGAGGGCCGCATTACTATGAGCAACTTATGCTCCGAGATTTTGCAAACTCAAGAAGCAAGCACTTACAATGCAGATTTGTCTTATAGCCACGTTGGTCGCGATATTTCTTGCAATCTTGGCTCTCTTAATATCGCTAAGGCGATGGATGGAAACTTGGGTGCAAGCGTTGAGCTTGCTGTGCGCGCGCTCACTTCTGTTTCGGAGCACACTTCGATTGATTCTGTGCCTTCGATTCGTCGCGGCAACGAAGAAGGTCATGCTATTGGCTTGGGTCAAATGAATTTGCACGGTTTCCTTGCTCGCGAGCACATGCAGTACGGAAGCGAGGAAGCGCTTGACTTTACGGACATGTACTTTATGACTGTTGCTTACCACGCTTATAAGGCTTCTCACGCTTTGGCTGTGGAGCGTGGCCGCGCTTTTGCAAGCTTTAAGACGAGCGCCTACGCTAAGCCTGCAGGCAAAGGCAACTACTTCGATAAGTACACTGACGGCAGCCGCTCGCTTGAGCCTAAAACTCAAGCGGTTCGCGATTTGTTTGCTCGTTTTAACGTTGCGATTCCAACCGTTTCGGACTGGGAGCAGTTGCGCGACGATATTTTGCGCGACGGCATTTACAACGAGTATTTGCAAGCTGTCCCTCCAACTGGTTCCATCTCGTACATCAACCATTCCACGAGTTCGATCCACCCGATTGCTTCGCGCATTGAGATTCGCAAAGAGGGCAAAGTTGGGCGCGTCTACTACCCTGCCGCTTATATGACGAACGACAATATGCAGTACTTTAAGGATGCTTACGAAGTTGGTTGGAAGGCGATTATTGACACTTACGCTGAAGCAACTCAGCATGTGGATCAGGGATTGTCGCTTACTTTGTTCTTCCCAGACACTACGACTACTCGCGATTTGAACAAGGCTCAGATTTACGCGTGGCGTAAGGGAATTAAGACTCTTTACTACATTCGTATTCGCCAAAAAGCTTTGGAAGGTACGGAAATCGAGGGTTGCGTAAGCTGCACGCTGTAAATCGCAGCGCTAAAAATCGCAGCGAAGTAAATCTATCAGCGTAAATCTTTTGCAAATTAAATCAAAAACTTAAAAATTTTATAAACGTAAACACAAGATCAGGAGTAATTATGACAGAACTCGATCCAACAGCACTACGCAGTAGTCTCGATAAGCCTTTCGGCACGAACCGCGTAATCGCAGATGACTCTATGATGGCAGCCTCCATTACACCAGCTCAATACCGCTACCATCACGGCTCACGCGTGCGCCCAGTTAATTGGAACAATATTGTTGACGACAAGGATTTGGACGTTTGGAATCGTCTTATCGCTAACTTCTGGCTTCCAGAAAAAGTGCCACTGAGCAACGATATTCCTTCTTGGCGTTCCCTCACCGATCTTGAACGCAAGACAACTACTCGCGTTTTTACAGGATTGACTTTGCTTGATACCAGTCAGGCAACTATTGGTGAGCTTTGCCAGATTGAGCACGCTCGCACTGAGCACGAGCAGGCTATTTACACGAATATTGCTTTTATGCAGTCGATTCACGCTCGCTCCTACTCCTCTATTTTCTCCACTCTTTGCTCTAGCGAGGAGATTGACGAAGCTTACCGTTGGGCTGTTGGCAACGACGTTTTGCAGCAGCGAGTTACCACTGTGCTTTGCGAGTATGAGAGCGAAGATCCGCTTAAGCGCAAGATTGCAGCAACTATGCTTTCTTCATTGCTTCTTTACGCAGGCTTCTACCTTCCGCTTTACTTTGCTTCTCGCGGAAAGATGATGAACACTGCCGACATGATTCGTTTGATTTTGCGCGATAAGGCAATTCACGGCTATTATTCCGGCTACAAGTTCCAGCGCGGTTTGGAGCTTAGAAGCGAGAACGATAAGAAGAATCTTGAAAAGTTCACTATGAACTTGCTTGACACTTTGTACGATTTGGAAGTTGAGTATTCTGGTCAGATTTATGAAGGATTTGACTTCCACGATGACGTTTTTGACTTCGTGCGTTACAACGCTAACAAGGCTTTGATGAACCTTGGCTACCCTGCTAAGTACAGCGAAGAAGAAACTCACGTAAGCCCTGAGATTCTTGCGGCTCTTTCTCCTGCAGCCGACGAAAATCACGATTTCTTCTCCGGCTCTGGTTCCAGCTACATTATGGGCAAGTCGGTTGAAACTGACGACGACGATTGGGACTTCTAATCGCACAGCTGGCTAACTGACTGATTTACTAAATAACTGAATAACTAACTGATTGGTTAGCTAATTATCTTAATTAGCTAACCAATTTTAATTTAGTTAGGTTAATTATTGCAGCAAAATAGATCCTATATAAAAGCTAGAAGTCAAAAAATAACACAGGTCACTCAGCCTTTATGCTACACTATGTGAAAAGGAACTGGTCTTGTTGATTTGTTTATGCAAAAATCAGCAGTGCCGTCACTCCTACTCACGTTCAAACCAAGATTTTTGAACTGAACTGAGCAGGCACTAAAGTTGGAGTTCAAGTTTATAAAGATGACTAACATCCGTTAGACGCATCTAGAAGAAGAAAGAAGTCCATTTATGGGGAAAATGACTTATAAAAAATTACTTTGTGTTGTAGTGCTCTTCAGCTCGCTGGTTGGGCTAGCAGCCTGCGGTAACTCCAAAGCAAACAAACCAGTGCCAACAAAAATAAGCCGTCATTCTACTAAAAAACATTCAAAACCAGTCAAAAAAGCCTCAAAAAAGAAAATCACCGAAGCTTTTGTAAAGGGACAAGAAGGTACTTTGGAAGCCCTAGGCGAAACTAAACGCGTTATTTGGGACGCTTATCCTGATCAGTTGGCTTACGTGAAAGATGCTTTCTATCACTGGACTCTTCAAGACGACTGGTTCCAGGTTGATACTGGCCATTACATGGTTGTCGACCGTTTGAACAGTTCAGGCATCTTATTAAAGAAACTCCAAAAAGGCATGCCAGTTAAATTAAACGGCAAAGATTACAAAGTGGCGGATTATAAAGACTTTGAGGGTGGCGGAAGCGCGGATAAGTTGCTAAAAGTATTCAAAGAGTACGTTGATCAATTCCCTAAGTCTGCTTACTTTATTCAAACTTGTCTCGATGCCAGAACTTATGGCGGACAACGTCTAGTAGTTCTTGACGTAGCAAAATAGTAAACGATTTAGCCGCAAAATTTAGATTATTCACCAAATTTTGTTGTTTTGAAAATATTGCCTGTGCATCGACGAGGTTGATGAACAGGCAATGTTTTTTAACTGATTACGCGACAATAGTCACGACCATATCGCGCAGCCGAAATCACGCGTTATCGTGGCAAAAATTGCAAAATTCGCAAAAATTGCCACGATAACTCGTATAACATAACAACGAAACAGCACTATGTGTCACAGATTAACCGCCTACTTACATCTGCTGCGCAAAGCTTCGTCCAAATACTCGATTAAAAAGCGTCCAAATACTCGGTCGAAATACATCCAAGTACTCGATTAAAGCGCAAGAAAGCACAATAATTTATTCTTGCACAATGGCTATTTCTCTACATGAAGTGGAACGTGTACATTAATAATCCACGAATCTCCATCTTCAATAACTTTAAAAGTTCCGCCAACTCGTTCCGCAAGCATCTTATGAAAACGCAGTCCATATCCTAATTGCAAGTTAGAAAGAATACCGCGTTGCGCACTATTTATACACGTAATATGACATTCATGGTCATTAAGCATTACATTCATAGCGTATTCTTTAGGCTTTGCAGCATGCTTTTTTACGTTTGCAAGTAGTTCTCGGCAAATATATTCAATTTGAGCACATTCTTCAAAAGGCAAATGGATTGACCGAGAATCTTCAGCAGTTAAATCACTACTCAAGTCAATGGAACCAATATAGCCAAGCTTTTCAAATGACTTTTGTTCACAGTCAAATAAAACACGTAAGCCTGTGCAAAAATCTTTATAACATGTAGTAGATTGCATAACATCGCTAGTGCTTGCAGTTGTAGCATTGTCAAGAAGAGAAATAATATTACGTGCTTTATGAATAGTTGTAGTAGCACATTGAAGAATCTCTCGAGAATTTTCATGCTCTTGTTCATGAGTTGTTTGAGGTTCAATAGACTGTTGGGCCATCATCATAATACTGGAAAGCTCATTAGTTACTTCATCGTGCATGCGAATTGCTGCAATAGTGGTATATTTTTGAAAAACGTTGTAACGCTGTGCAAATAACTGTTCCTGTTGCTGATGAATAGTAGAAATATAGTATTTTACAATTGCGCTAGAAATAAGAGTGATAAGAAGCCACCACGCTAACACATAAGCGTTTTGAAAATCGCAGATAATAAAGAACCATGAAGATACTCCGCAAGAAGAAAGCACAGTGTACCAAGGTTGAGTAATTACAGCAATTGCCAAACAAATCAATATAGTAAGCATCATAGATGAGTAGTTGATATTTGGCGCAATAATTACCAACGGCATCCAAATAAGCACAATAAAAGATGCTTTACGAGGCCAGATTGCAATACATAAGCAGATTACAATCCATACTATTTCAACCGTAATTGCATGCCAATTAGAGTAGTAATGAAGATTATTATAGGAACAAATTTCAAGAATCAAAGTACAACTTATGATTGCACCAATTCCAATTTTCTGCCAAGCATCATGCGGCAAAAAATTGATCATACGTGTTAATAATTTCATAACTACCTACTTTTACACGTTAATTTCTTACACGTTATATGTCATGCGAATATTTTGCTAGCGCAGCAAGCGCCTGCATTCGACTTCGGACGTGAAGTTTTCCATAAATACGCCGTAAATGCGTGTTGACTGTTGAAACTTTCACATTAAGCTGATCTGCAATCTCTTTCGTAGAATACCCCTGTTTGCACAAGCGCATAATTTCCGATTCTTGAGGAGACAAAACTGAAGTCTTCGTAAGTTGAGAAATCATATTAAATGATTCTTGCGGAGTGTGAAAATAGTCAATATATTGTGGCAATTCTGGGCACCCGTAGCTTGTTGTGCGCGATTGGATAGCTGCAACTACGTCTGATAAATTGTCTTTATGTATTAACGCTTGACCACCCGACTTAGCAACTTGCAATACGTATTCATCTAACATGTAGGAAGTAATGCCGATTAAAACAATATTGCTATTGCGCTCGCGAATTGCCTTAATTACATCAACGCCACTCATTTCTCTCATTGACATATCTACTAAAAGTACGTCAGGAGTATTTTCTGTAACGCAACGATGAATAGCTTGTTTTGCAGAAGAACACATCCATGCACAAACAAAGTTTTCAGGCAAACGACTTTTTAGAAGAAGTTGCATGTACCGCAATACAAGCGTGTCATTATCAACAATTGCGTAGGTAGTGTTCATACAATATATGGTATCTTGTTTTGGAATCCACTTATCAAGAGATGTGCGATTGTATTGTTTTTCTCAAATTATCAAGATTGTACACATTAAAGTGCCATACGCTAGCACTTTCCGTTGGCACACTCCATTCTTCGGTTTTGCCATTCGCAGTAAAACGAATTATTTGAGTTGTTGGCTTACTTATAACTTCAAAATTAGTGAGTTGATTCCACGCAATACGACGAAGATACTTATCGTCTAATTTAGCTAGATTACCCGAGCCTAAAATGACATTCGGATTAACAATAATAAACTCATTATTAGTGGCAGCAATAATACGCGCAACAACGCTTTGCGCTACATAGAATAATTTAGGTAACAAAAATAGTTTGATTAAATCTTTCCACCAAGGGTCGTACTTCATAGTAAGCACATACGTTTTGCCAACTGAAAGATTATGCGCTTTAAAGTACTTAACAATATCCTCTTCTCGTATACCGCGCAAAGGATTAGTCATAATAAGCACCTCCTCGTGATTCTTGTTTTGTAAATTACCAACATACTAACGTGCAGATTTTATCTACACAAATAGGCGTACCTATTTTTAACGATAGTGCTTTTAGAAAACTTTTTAAAAAACTTTTACTATTAGCAGTTTGCATATTCTCAACAATCAACATTTAAGAATATTTCCGTTTTGGAAATATTCTTAAATAGAGGCATACTTATGGAGTTATCATGGCAGTTTTTGCTAATTTTGCAATTTTTGTCACGATAACTGATATGACTGTTTACTTATTATTGCAAAACTGTATCCTACAGGATAAAATATTTTTATGGAGATACTTAAAACAGATGAGTATCGCAATTGGATGAAGAAATGGTAAATATAAGTAAATGGGATGCGAGTGAGTATCTTGAGGACGATGATGATGTTATTGCATATCTCAATGCCGCAGCAGAACTTAACGATCCTCGCTTGCTGCAAGCTGCTATAGGCGATATTGCAAAAGCTAAAGGAATGAAAGAGATCGCTCAAAAAGCCGAGGTTGGAAGGGAAAGCCTTTACAAAAGCTTAAGACGAGACGGCAATCCTAGCTTCCAAACTATTGCGAAGGTTGTTCAAGCGTTAGGTGGACGCATTGCAATAGAACCAGCAAATGCGTGACATACACAGTTATCGTGGCAAAAATTGCAAAATTAGCAAAAACTGCCACGATAACTCGGTTTTTGTGTTTTATAAGTCCTGTAACGCAATTCTTTTATCTTCTGCAGACTGTTTAGATGACTTATCGTCTTTCTTAAGAGAATGCGCATAGCGAATAAGACTTCTTGCAATAAAGAACACTAAAGCACATATAACAAGTGCGATAAGAATGTCAATTATCGGACCAAATAATGCATAGCTCATGATTCATCCTTTCTTTTTCTATATTCGTTTATGAGTGTTCGAGCTGTGTCAACATCGTATTTATCGTCAATAGCAAGACTCTTTACTAAAAGAACGAACGGGTCTTCTGGTTCATTGTCGCTTATTCGAATTTTTTCAATGAGCCTGTTAAGCCTGATTCTCATCGTTGGGTAAGAGACTTGATACATTTGCGACATTTCTTTTAACGATCCAGACGATAATACAAAGTTCTTTATAAACGACATATCTTCATCTGTGAGATTAGCCATCCATTTTGGAATATGATCCATATCACCCCTTTCTTCAGCCTATAAACTTTAATTAAATTAAACTTTTATTAAAAATATTAAAATTGTTGTATGAGTTTGTCAAGCATGAGCATGATAGATATGGCACAAAGCGACATTTTTATGTCGCCAAAATTGCCGTCTTGCCGCCAAAATAATAAAGATATATATTTACGTAACATATGAGAACATGGAGCTATCGTGGCAGTTTTTGCTAGATTTGTGATTTTTGCTAATTTTGCAATTTTTGCCACGATAACGTGCGATTTGAGCGCTACTAGTTTAGCGGAATAACAACATTGACCAACCAAGTGTCATCATCTTTTTGAGCGCTTAAAGATCCGCCTAAGCGTTCCACAGATTTTTTGTGGAACAGTAGTCCTTTGCCAAAAACAAGCTTTTCACCAAACTTATTCAACGTCGAAATCGAATTCATACACATTATTTTGCATTCACGCTCATCAACCGTAACATTCATAGAAAAATCAACGCTAGTACTGCAATGCTTACGAATATTAGTAAGCAGCTCGCTGCACATGCGAATAACACATTGAGCTTTTTCGCCATTAACGATTGCAGATACAGCAAAATCGTTACTTCCCGAACTTTCATCATTTACTGTTATAGAGCCATAATACCCAAGCTGCTCGCAAATTTTACGCTCAGATTGCAATCGTGCGCGAATATTGCATAGAAAATCAGCCAAAGTCATGCAATTATTGCCATTAGAACCATAAATAAACTGCGTGCTAGCAATATTTGAATCTAAAGAATCATCATACTTTTGTTCAGCTTGCTCAAGCAGGCTGATAACAAGTCTCGCTTTGGAAAGTGCATTACGCGAATGTTCAATAATCTGCTCTAACGATTCTTTTGTATGATCACTTTTCTCAGCATATAAAGCATCCGTTGCAAGCAACGTAATATCAGTAATCTCATTGTTCACATCGTCGTGCAATTGCAATGCAACAGACGCAATATAAGACTGGAATTCGCTGCGCACAATATCCATTTTTGCGCGACTGTTTTCCTCCAACATGGTCAAATACTTGCGCAAAGCGTAACCGCAAATCATGGAAATAAGAATAAAACAAGGGAAAGTAAGCGGAATGTACGCCATTTTTGCAAAGTACATAATATTCAACGAAACTATGTATGCACAAAGCAAATACTTCCACGAATCGTAAAAGCCTGCAACAAACATGCTAGCAATCAATGAAAAAAGAAAGCAAGTTGCATTTACTCCTGGCATTGCTAGCGTTAAACAATACAAAATCGGAGTTACGAGTGATATTTGACGCGGAAAAGCAATCATAAGAAAAGTTGCAAACATCCAAACGTATTGGCACACAGATTGCTGCGGGTTATGCCACAAACCAGCTGTATTGCAAGATTGCACGTCCATTGATACTACAAGAATCGCCAATATTATGAATAAAGTTCGCTGAATTTTCCAGCTTTTAACCAACTCGATAACGCGCGAAAATGTGTTCATTAACATGCGTTATCCGTTTCTTGCAAAAAATTTGGATGATTCTGCGGCGAATCATTCAAATATTGCAGATTACTATCTTGCTCACGATTTTGCATTGCAGCAAACGCGGATATTGCTTGCACTCGGTTAGAAACATGCAATTTTTTGTAAATTCTATGAATATGCGTGTTAATAGTGTTTGGCATAAGGCCAAGTTGAGCCGCAATCTGATTCGTTGTGTAACCTTTAGCAAGCAGATCCATGATTTTCAGTTCTTGAGGCGGCAAAACGCTGCGCGACCTTGATTTAGAAAGCCTAATAAAAGATTCTTGCGGTGTAGCAAAATCGTAAGCAACGTCTTTAACGCAACGGCAGCCATACACATTCTGCTTATCGCAATATTGCAAAGCTTCTGCTAGCCCTTTGAAATTGTCTTTAGCAACCATCGCTTGCCCGCCAACTTGCGAAACCATCGAAGCGTAGGATCTACAATCGTAAGAAGTCATACCAATTAAAATAATGCTGTTGTTTTTTTCGCGAATTGCGCGTATTACTTCTACTCCAGACATGTCTTTCATTGACATATCAATCAAAATATAATCTGGAGTAGTTTTTGTTACTTGGCAGTATTCCAAAGCTTGCACGCCTGATTTTACGCACCATTTGCAAGCGTACTCATTTGGCAAAAGCTTGCTGAGCACGTTTCGCATAACCGCTAAAACTAATGGGTCGTTATCTACTATTGCATACGTTTTTTGCATAATGGCTTTCTTGCAATCTTATGCTACTTTTCTTATATTCTACTTTATAAGCATGCGCAAAGTAGAGCAAATCGTGTAGTAATAAATGATTACAAGTAATGCATGTAAATCAAATGTGATTATAATAAGTAACAATATGTGACTTTTGGTTGCGTTGAAAATTCATTTTTAATAATGATTGCAGCAGGATTATATGACAAAACGACTAGTAGTATTGCACTCCGCAGAAGTAGCTGCGATGGCGTTTGCCTCAGCAGCTGCTTTTATGCGTAGCTTTGACCTTTTCGCTTTGTGGCTTGTTCTAGGACTTCTTTCTGTTGCAATGTATTCTTGTGCATATTTTTTCTTGCTCAACAGCGTTATTAAAGCAAAAAATGCGTATATAGAAAATAATATATCTAAGCTTAGCGGCGCGGGCGCTAACAGCATAAGTAGTGACGTTGAGAATACAGAGAACAACAAAGATTACATAATTACTCTTGAGCAAGAACGCAAAAAAGTCGAATCACAAAATAAGCAAATACTCAACAATTACTCAAATAATTTAATAAATATTATTTCATGCTTTATTTGTGGGCTTATTCACGTTCCTTGGATTTATTACTACGGAATTGCAAATGGCGTTTTAACATTGGTGATTTTGTGGCGAGTAATAAAGCGCCCACAAGGTCACCCTATTGACGAAAGCGATTTCTAAGGAATTAATGCTTATGTTGCTTTTCTATTGCAACGTTAAATCCTTTTGCAGCTTTGTGAAAATCTTCCATGCGATCTCCATAACCGTCTGCAATAATAGCATCATCTTTTACAACAAAAGAGCCATTTTCTAGCACAATATATTTTGTAAAGAATTCTTCTAATTGCTTAGCTAATTCATCAATTTCATCTTGCGAAAGCTCTTCGCTACTATTTTCCGCAAGTTTATCTTCCTGCTCTTTAGTTTGATTGACAGTATTTTCACTATCCATATTTGTGCTATTCATGTTTGTATCTCCTTATATTTGTAATATATTCGCAACTTATATTCGCAACTTATTTGTGCGTTGCTTTAAGTCTAATTACAAACATTTTCCGCGCAATCTTGAGTACTGAGTTTTGAGTACATCATATTGCTGCAAA
This sequence comes from Gardnerella bretellae, assembly GCF_048545135.1. Lineage (NCBI taxonomy): Bacteria > Bacillati > Actinomycetota > Actinomycetes > Bifidobacteriales > Bifidobacteriaceae > Gardnerella > Gardnerella bretellae. The sequence continues at coordinate 231,505 of NZ_JBKQXU010000003.1, read as the reverse complement.
AAATTGCAATATTTATACTAGAAATACAAAATACGTATGAACGAGAAGCAATGTACGCGAATTAGCTACAATGCTCACAAACAAAACAGCAAATTGGAAGGGAAACAACTCATGAGCAAGTACTATATAAAACTTATTAAAGAAACGCTTATTTGGATTCTTAAGTGGGCAATATTTACATCATTCGAATTCTTTATTTTGTACGTTGCGATTATTTCTTGGAATCATGATTTTGTACAGTTCATGCACGAATACAGTAATGCTATTATTCCATTTATAGCAACTACCGGAGCAAGCACAGCAACGATGACTCGAAACGAAGGCACTATTTTTGAAGTCAAAGAGTAAGATAGCTATGGTACTAAAACGCAATATTGCAAACAATAAGCAATTTATGATATAATTTCGTTACGCCGTGACTGCGCCATATTGCAGGTTTGAGGTTAATCTTCAACACGGCGTCTATTTTTATTATTTCAATTTTCAATAATGCGGCTACCATTAGGCACGGCGACTACTCCGAATCCTTCCGCCTTACCTTGACTATTTCTACGAACGTTATTTCTTATCATATTATAAAAAGTTGAATCTCTTTTAGAGCATTTTCTATAAACTGCTCCTGCAACTAAATCTGCAAACTGTACACCTACGCTGTGATGCGAAGCTGCTATAAATAATCCTTCAATTAAATTGTTATAATCAGCTCGATGTGAGTCATGATTATTAAGCAGATCAAAATGGAAATCATCAAGTTGCTTATTTTGCTTACTATTACGAGCATCAATAACTATCATTCCGTAAATTAGATTATGTAAATATTTATGAGCTATTGCATTTAATATAAATACGAGTATACTTTCGTCTTCTACTGGTATAGTGTAGAAATTGTATTGATACGATGCATTAACTAATGTCAAACTTCCGCAGACAATATGGAGCTAACAATGAGAAGAAATAATAAATATAACGGCATGCGCATACTTACTACTTCAACTATCATTGCAGCAATGTCACTACTTTCTGCATGTCCAATAAGTGCATTAGCTATTACCCCCCCCCATCAGCAGAAGTAACCGTAACTAACCCAGCTCCAAAAACACAACTTGTTGTAGATGGCACAAACGGATTAGATTCCAACGATGGATCTGAAAGTAAGCCATTAAAAACTATTCAAAAAGCTCTTGAAAAAGCCACACAAAAACCTGCAAATATCAACATTAAAGGCAATTTTTCACTTAATGCACCTATAGAAATTCCACAAGGCATTACACTTTCTATCGATAAATCCGGCGCCACAATAGCAGGCTCGAATAATACCAACGATGGCATCACGCTGAAATCTGGTTCCACACTTCGCGGTGACGGCGAATTGAAAATGACTGCATTTAGGGTAGCTCTTACAGCAGAACAAGGCTCTCTTATTACGGACGGCACATACACTTTCAAAGATAACGCAGAAGAAGAAAGTCACGGAATCTACCTTGCGGGAACAGTAAAAGGTACAAGTAAAGATAAATTAAAAATTACTGCCGACGACAAATGTAATACAGATTTTTATGCTGATGGTATTACTTTCGAAAACGCTACTATTAACGTTAAATCACAAATTCGCACATGGTTTGATGCAAGAGATTTAACTTTGAAGAATTCTTCACTTACTGTAGCAGGCTTTGGAATGACATACTACGTAAACAAATTAAACATGGATAATTCGGAGTTTGTTATTAATAAAATTGGCTGGAGGAACTCAACTGGTTTAACAATTCAAGGCAACTCAACTGTTACCAATAATTCACGGATTGTTGCGAATGCAGGATCTACAGCAGGCATTTCCGTTGGAATAGAAAACGGAAAATTAACTGTTACCAACTCTACTCTTGAATTTAATAATGGTGGCACTGGCGGCTTAAATGTAAATACCGGAAAAGTAATTCTCACAGATTCTACAATCAAAGGTAATGGAAAAAATAGTGGAGCGCTTTTTGGAGCTCAAGAAAACGGCTCTATTGAACTTAGAGGAGACTGCTTAATAGATAGCCCAGCAAGTAAAAATGCAGACGGTGGAGCTGGAACAGGAAATAGCTATGTTGTTACTGGAGGCTCACACATGGTTACATATGCTCCTGATTATCACAGCAACAAGGGAAGCACTGTTCCTGTAAACGGTAAAGAAAACGGTAATGAAAGGCTAAGTCTCTTTACTCTTGCCGATAGTTCTGTAAATGAGATAAAACCAATTAACAAAAATGGAAATGCCTACATATACTCAGTTAAAAAAGCTTCTAAAGATAACGAAAAACACGTATGGGTTCCAGCAGCAAAAGTGACATTCGAGCTCAATGATACAAAAGCTGAGGATTCTAAAAAAGCTAAAGAAGCTATATTCTCTGACTCTTCAACTAAAGCAAAAGAATCCCTTGCCATACGAGGCTACGCATTAAACTTTGCAAAAACAGTGGCAGGAGGAAGTACTGAAGTACCAGCAAATCCAATTGCTCCTGGATATAAGTTCCTCGGGTGGTTCTTCAAGAACGCTGAGAATAAAGAGCAACAATTTACTGAAAGTATGCCTATAACAAGCGACACAACAGTGTATGCAAAATGGGAAAAAGATGCCTCATCTTATGCTGTTCGCTACCATAATTGCGCTCAAGACGATGCAACATACCTTGTTAGTGAAACTAACCCAAAACGCACCAGCAAAGTTCTTTCATTCGACGAAGTTATTAAGAATAATGCAAAATTTGCCCGCGAAGGAATGGTCTTCAAAGGTTGGACCACAGAGAAAAACGGCAAAGGTGAGACTGTAAAAGCAGGTAGCAATATTGCTATAGCGAAGAATAAAAACTTAATTGACTTATATGCGAATTGGGAAGAAAAAGAATTTACAGTAAAATTCTCTGCGAATGGCGGAACTTTCTCCGATAGCAGCATCTTTAAGAAAAATACAAAAGTATTTGAGATTAAAAAAGATAAGCGCGGCGGAGAAGTTGCTGTTGTGAAGAAAACAGCAAAATTTAGCGAAAACAAGACGCTAATCAATCTTATTAAAAGTTTGGATGATAATGTCAATATAGACACACCTGGCATTAGTGGCAAAGCAAGTTCCGATTCAGATGCAAATTATACGAATCTTGCCACGCGCAAATATTATCATTTAATAAATGAGAAAAAAGAAAACTCACTCTTTGGCTATGTTTATAGCACAGATTACTACTACTGGTTCAAAGACAAGGATGGAACAGAAAAAGCTACTATTGACAATGATCCAAAAGTGAACGATGATCTTACCTTCTACCTTAAGTGGAAGATTGATCCAAGCATTGAACACATACAGCAGGAGAATATTGATCTTCCTGCAGATTTATTAACTGGCGATAACACAGCAACTACAGCATACAAAGTTACACCAGGACAAACTATTGATTTCACTGGAACAATCGCAGCTTCAGTAGTAAAAGACCAAATGAAAGCGATAGAAAATACTTTTAAAACAGTGAAAAAGGAAAATTATAGCAATATTGCTCTCAGCGATATGACATCTTCTTTCATGGCTACATTTACTATCCCAGACGGTTTAACGCTGCCTGAAAATATCACAAAAAATACGCTTAAGCTCGATGGATTCTCAGATACTTTTGCTATCCAGAATGTGCAAGTTAAAGACAAGACTGTAACAGTTACTATTAATTTGAAATCTGGTATTAAAACGTATGCGGAATTGCAGACAGCAGTACAAACAAATCTTGGCGACGCAATGAAAATCACTATTCCGGGAATAAAGATAAACCAAGATTTCTCCGGAAAAGCTACAATTGTTGGAACCGTATCGGGCTCATTCCACGCAGCTGCAACATTTAATGGAACAACGAAATTATTTGACTTTACTTGGAACGGCTCACAAACAAGCGAAGGGAAAAACTCTGACGCAGCAGCAGGTGCTAATGGTATTTCTCTCACCGTAGAATATGATCCACAAACGCCTCCAACTCCTCCGACACCGCCAACACCACCAACACCAGTTCCTGAACCAACACCAGTTCCTGAACCAACACCTATTCCAGAACCAAACCCAGAACAAACACCATGGCCAAAATATAAGCCGACTCCAGAAAAAACACAAAACACTACACCACTTCCAAAAGAAAATCCAAATAATAAAATCATAGAAAAGCGCAAAAACGAAAATAACCAACTTCCAAAAACAGGAAGCGAAATATTACTGACTGCCTTTTCTGCGATTGCAATATTCGGACTTGCTGTAGTAATAGCAAAATTAAAGCGCATAAAAATAAATAAGCAATAATTTCATAAAAAACAAACAAAATAGGGGTTAGTATTGTAAAAACAACTGCAGTACTAACCCCTATTAATACACACAAATATTCAACAATATAATCACGGTTATATTAATCACGGTTATATTAAAAATTAAGGTTGCTGTAAATTATTTTGCGGATTGAATTGAAGCCTCTTGGCGAGCAACGTCAAGCGCTTTGTTGAAGGCGTCGCTAGTCCAACTTGCTCCAGCAACAACCGAAATATGCAAATCTTTCAACGGTTTTCCAACGATTTTGCCTGGAATAGCCTTTGAGAATGCATCCATATGGCCTCTTGAAATCGGCGTAAACGGATGAGGCGTTATTTGCACATCGCTAACATTTCCATTTGCAACGCTTAAATTTACTTCAATACTATCTTCTGCAACAGGACCATATGTAGCTTTGATTTTATAATCGCCATCTTTGTAATTGCCGGTATCGGTTTTAGGCTGATTTTGCTGGTTTTTTGAATCTTGCGAATCTCCAGAATCCTCAATTTGCGCAGAAGACTTAGATTGCTGAGCGCCAGCATCGTACTTTCCAGAAGGATTACCACCATCATCCGCGCTCTGACCGGAATTACCAGCAAACTCATCGTTCATCGGCACAGCGCTCGGCTCGCCGCAAGCAGAAAACATAGCGGACGATGCAGCTACAATCGCAAGCGCAGCAACGGTTTTCGTAACTTTTTTGGATTTCAAATCGTCGCGTGAATTATTGCAGCGTGAAACATCGTGAAACATATTATCTGAAACCATAAAATCATCGCCTTTAAATCTTGTATATTCTAAAATCTTACGCAACTAATCATCTAAAAACTAATCATCTAAATTCGCCAACTTAGGTGATTTAGTAGGCTCATGGTCTTGCAAAGCTTCCGCAACGCTTTCATCAACATGAGCACTCGTAAACGCAGGCTTTCCACCAATCGCCTCGTACGCTTTGCGCGCACTCTCATTATTCCAGCGCTCACCAACAAGCACACCGTGATTAAGCATAATTTCGCGATCCGCACACTGAGCAACCAAAGAATCGTGCGTTACAACAATGATCGTCGTGCCTTGATTGTGCAGCTGCTTAAACAAATCGAGTACAATCTGCTCATTTTTTTCATCCAAATTACCAGTCGGCTCATCCGCAAGCAGCAACTTAGGGCAGTTTATAAGCGCACGAGCAACGCAAACACGCTGCTGCTCACCTCCCGAAAGCTGGCTTGGCAAATGGTGAGCGCGGTCCTTCAAACCAACTCGATCCAAAGCATCCATTGCCTGAGCTTCGTCAACAACAGAATGATAGTATTGCGCAACCATCACGTTTTCAACTGCTGTTAAATGCGGCACAAGATAAAACTTTTGAAAAACTAAGCCAATTACGTTTTTACGAACGTCTGCAAGTTGACCTGCATTCAAATCCTCAAGTTTGCGACCTTGTAAAGACACGGAACCCTTGGACGGCGAATCCATGCAGCCAATAATGTTCATAAGCGTGGTTTTACCAGAACCACTCGAGCCAACGATTGAAAGCCACTCACCTTCTGGCACAGTAAGCGACAAATCATCAACCGCGCGAAGAGATCCATAAATCTTGGAAATATGGTCCAAAGTCAAAAGCATTTTTGGCGTAGCTTTTGTGTTCTCCGGCTTAGTTTCTTTATTCTCTGTCATATTAAATCCTTAACTCAAATCCTTAGCTAATCACTCTAAAATCACTCTAAAAGCTATTCTTCTCGAAGCACAATCGCAGGGTCAATTTTTGAAGCGCGCAAAACAGGCGGCAACGCCGCAACGCAAGACGCAATCAGGCTAAATGCAACAGAAAATGCAACAAGCCACCAATTCACGCCCAAATCTCTAGCAAACACCATTGCTGCAAGCAAACGAGCAAACACATACCCTACTGCAGTACCCGCAATGCCGCCAATCAAGCCGTATAATCCAGCTTCGGCAGTAAACTCCACGCCAATACTCCGCGCACTCGCACCCAAAGCCTTGCGCAAACCAATTTCGTTTCGACGCTGCTGCACAATCGAAGAAATCGTAGTGCTAACGCCAACCATCATCAGCACTAAAACAACAAGCGACACAATGCAGAACAGGCTGCGAAGCATTGTAATAATACCAGTGTCAGCAGCAGTAACTTTAGTAACTTGCTGAGCGCGCACACGCATAGAAGTCATGTCGTTAATACTTCTCACAACAGCATCAACACTAGGCGCAGAAGACGAGTAAGCAATCACATCCGCTCCACGCTTAACACCAGTAAGAGTATTCACATCCGCATTAAGAGCATAAAGCATGGAATCCTCAGCTCCACCAGTGTCCAAAATGCCGCAAACGCGGAAAGTTGTGCCGTGAGTATCCATAATATCCGTTGAAACGCGACCTTCAACAAGCTTTTGTTGAGAAGATTTTTGCGCAGACTGATCTGAAGACTTACTTGCAGACTTACTTTCAGACTTTTCTGCCGGCTTATGCGAACCGTCAGTATTATCCGAAGATCTATACGCAATTGCAATACGAGAACCTATTTTTAAGCCCATCGACGAAGCAACATCTCGCCCAACCATCACATTTCCGCTGCTCGGCCAAGAGCCGTCTACATTCCAATGCTTATTAAGAGACTTTACTGAACGAACGTCTATTCCTGCTAAAACATACGGGGCTGCGTTAATACGCACATTTTCGTAACGATATGTAGCAGAGCGCATAGCACCTTTTGCAAGAACCATATCGTTTGTGTGCAAAACCATTGCACGATCAATACCGTTTTTCCACTCGCCCTCTAAAGGAGTTACGATAATATTCGCTCCATACGCACGCATTTCGTCGCTCATCTGCTGAGGTACAACCAAGCAGATTGCAGCCAAACAAAACAGCGTAGCAGCACCAACAAGAGTTGCAATAACAGCCATTAAAGCACGCGATTTTCGGCGAAATACCGCGCTAAATAGCATAGTTATAAACATCGAATTGTTGGAAGTCATATAAGATTTACCTGCCATGAAGCACCTCCGCAGGACGCACACTCAGAATCGAACGAATCGACGAGCCTGCAGCCGCAAGCACAGTCAACGCAAGCAGCACAAACACCAGAACAAATACCATTGGTCGGAACAAAATCGCAGAGCCAAACACTGTAAAACCAATAATCTGCGCAACCGCAAATCCCAAAGCCATGCCAAGTAACGCTCCACCAAACGCAATAACCGCGGTTTCCATAAGCATAAGACGAGCAACAGCACCATCACGCGCACCTAAAGCCTTGAGTAAGGCAAGCTCGCCCGAACGCTCAGAAATCGAAGCAGCCATAAGATTCGCCACAGCAACAGCCGCAGCAATCAAGCTCAACGCAGTCATCAAAACCATAACAGCGCGCGTCTTATTTAACACGTTACCCTGAAGAGCTGCAACTTGACGAACCTGCTTTGCAACAGCTCCCGGAATTACCTCCTCAATTTGGTAAGTAATCGAACTCGGGTAAGCAGTGCAATACCAAGTTTCCCACTCTTCCTGGCTGAGTGCCGCCGGATTTTTAGCCGCCTTACGCGCTAAATCATTTTCCGGAGTAGTAAGCGCTTTTACCTCAATCAAATCAGCCATATTCGGCTTATTTGCAAGGCTTTGAGCATTACTAGAATCTGCGTAAATTGCGTTATTGTCGTCGTCACCAGAATCGTATACGCCAACCAAGCGCAGCGAAACCTCGCGTCCGTCGCGAAGCAAATGCAAACGCTGACCAAGTTTTAAGTGCAAGCGCTCAGCTAGCTGCGAACCTACCATTGCTTCGGATTGATTATCTTTTGCCCAACGTCCTGCATTAATTTTCCACCAAGAGCGCAGGCCTCGAACACCAACAACAGTTGTTTCCCCTGAAGCGAGCGCAAGCTTGCGATTAAACCAAGTTCCAACAATAGGCACAACAGTTTTAGTAGAAGACTTCGATTCAAGATTTGCGTGAACTTTTATTTTCGGCGCAAAATTCGTAATATTGAACGCCCAAAAAATCATTTTAATTTTTGCAGCGTCTGATTCCTTCAAAAAAGCAGTAGACTCTTGGCTTTCGGCAGCTGCTAGATTATGCAAAGAAGCAGCGTCTTCCTGCTCGCGAGAAGCGTATAAATCATTTACAACAGCGCTAGATTTTGGCTGAACAACAATATTCGAACCGTACGAGCTAAGCTCGGCGTTAATCTTGTCTCCAACGTCGTACACAACGCTAAGCATTGACACGCTAACGCACGCACTTAAGCACACTACAAGCGCAATCAGCACACGCTTTTTTATTTGCCTCACAAGAGATCGAGCAACCATGCGCATCATAAACATTAGTTGCTCCTTACTTAAAGTGCGAACTAAGCACGTCTAAATCAGCAGTATGAATTGTGATTTTGCCATGCCCAGCCTTGTACGGGAACGGAATCGGGTTGCAACCACCTTTAAAACCAATAGTTGCTAAGTTAATTGCTACGTCACATTTACGGCAAATAATCTTACCGTCTTTTTCGTAGTAGCCTGCATCACCACAGTTTTCGCAAGCATCCAAACCAACTCCGTACGCTCCACCATTCTTTTTAATGATTATAAAGCGCATAACAGTGCCGTCTTTTGCTTTGTACTGGAAGCGGTGAAGGTGGCCGTCTGAAATTTGCACAAAGTTGATAGTTGCCACGCCATCGTGCAATTCGTACGGTTCAGGCGGTGTTAAAGTTGGCTTAATATTCATAATAGATACGCCTGCAGTAAGCGTAAGTATTACGGTAACAGCAGCCAAAAGCGCCGCAAGAGCAGACTTTCGAGATTTGCGCTTAAAAGCTCGCTTTGTGCGAATTTCTGCAGCATTTTCTCCAACTACTGCCGTTTTAAAACCGATTACGAGAGACGCAACTGCAGGAATCAAAAATACGCTAATTTGCGCCATAATCATCAGCGGATTATTGTTAATCAGCCAAACAAGCACGTTGAAAGAAAAGTCGTCAATATAAAGCAGAATGCTTCCTTGCATAATCTGCAAAAGTGAAGTTACATGCTGAATAAGCAGAATAATCATGCTGAGCACAATTGCAATTTTGAAGGAAATTGCGTTAGATGTGGCTCGCAAAGAGTGCACCATAAGACTTATGCAAATTGCTGCGGCTGCACCAAGCACGAATCCAAGCGCGCGAAGAAGCATGTCGGATGTAAAAGGTGGTGTGCTTGAATCTACAAAAATCGTAAGCTGTAAAATAACGTCCGGAAGCGCATAAAATACTGTAAATGCTAGTGCGCACGCGCCAATTGCGTTACTTATGTGCATTGCAAGCGGATGCTCACGCCAGTTTTCAACAGTTTTGCTCGAGCGAATTACAGCCGCAATTGCAGCAATATCGAAAGGAACTGCAACGCAAAGAGCGGGCATGTTAATAAAGTTACGCTGATTAATTACTACGCTTGCTCGAAGAATTGCAAAAATAAGTGCAGCAACTGTGCCAAACGACAATCCGTACAGTCTCCAGCGCGCACTCAGCGGCTTATCTCGCCCCTCACCCACTGTAAGTGAGGCACTTAAGCCCATTGTAAGTAGCATAAGAGGGAGCAGCCCAGGAAGCACTGTTACGAACAGTCTGAGCATAACTCCCTCCTTTGCTATTAGCTACAATCTATTATTCAATAGTTTCTAATATTTACTAACAATCACTAATTGTTACTAACTATTACTAATTATTACTAACTATTACTACCACTGGCGAGGAGTGTACTTCCAGTCGTCGAATGTGGCCTTGATTGGCTCAGTCCAGAAGCGACCGGTTACGCCGGTAGCAGGATCGACGTGAAGCATCCAACCCTTCTTTTCTGGGGATTCGACTGAAAGCACGAGCTTGTAGTTTCCAGCCTTGTCGAGCTTAACGTTTGCACCGTAGTGAGGACCGTCGGAAGCATTCATCTGCATGAAAGTACCCTTAACAACAGATTCGCCGCTTGCCTTGTCAACAATCTCATAGTTCACAGTCAAATCTGGAATGAACTCGCCCTTACCGTAGCCGAGCTTAGTACCTTTTTGGTTAGCATGAATATCTGCCTCAAGGTGGAAGCTTGCCTCTGAAGCCTTCAAGCCCATGCCAGCTGGAACCATGTCCACTGGCTGGAAGTACACAGCACCGATAGTAAGAGGTCCAATGTTTTGATCCTGGTGAGGGCCAACTGGCACCTCTTCAAAGCCCTTATCGCCGCCTTTGTCGTCAGCCTTGTCGTCAGCCTTTTGCTCGGTTGCCTGTGACTTAGAAGCAGACTTTGCGGAATTTCCGTTAGAACCACAGCCGGCAAGCGCAAGCACACCTGCGAGAGCCAAAGCTGCAATTGCCATCATTTTTTTATTCTTCATATCTAACCTTTTCTTTTGATTGATTAGTTATTTTTATTATTTATTGTTTAGTTGTTATTTAGTTATTTATTTGTTATTTATTTAATTTTGCCTATTTACCTTCTATCGCGCGCTTTCCACGGCTCCGCGCAATAGACACGCAAAGTAGCGAAATTACCACGATTGCAGCAACAATCTGAGCCGTAATCGTTTCCACGTACGGATAGAACCCAAGCCAATCGTTAGTTGGCAAGCCTTGAATATACATACCTGCGAGCGCATCACCCTCAATAAGAGCATGCACACCGCCGCCAGCAAAAATCACCACAAGCACAGACATAAGAGCACTTGTGCCGGTAAAGAATGGACGAATTGGTATGCGAACGGAAGCAAAACGAATAAGCAAGAATATCACTACCAGAACTGCAGCCGCAGCAACAAAACCGCCCCAAATCAGGGAGTCAGCTCCACTTGAAACAGCAAAAATAGCCTGATAGAAGATTACAGTTTCTGCGCCTTCTCTAAACACCGCAAGGAAGCTAAGCAGAGCGAGAGAAATTAAACTGCCTTTAGACACTGCAGCCGTAGTCTGATCGCTAATATACTTATTCCACGCTTGCACGGAAGAACGCGAAATCATCCAGTTGCTTGTGTAAAGAAGCATAAGCATTGCAAACAGTGCAACCACGCCTTCTGTAATCTCTTGCTGAGGTCCGGAACCGTTGAAAAGTAAGCCGAACAGTGCAGCAACAATCAGCGAAGCCACAATACCTGCAGCAAGTCCTAAGTAAATATACTTAACCATGTTTTTGTGGCCGGATTTAATCAGGTACGCAATAATTGCTGCAACAACCAGAAGCGCTTCCAAACCTTCGCGAAGCAAAATTACAAAAGCTTGGCCGAAAGAACTGGTTATAAACTGCATAAACGGATTAGCATTTGAAGATGCACCACCGTCAAGTTTAGCCGAATCTTCAATAAGCATTGCTTTAAGATCCGTTACGAACTTTTTAGCTTGCTCAACCGTTTTGCCGTTGTTCATTGCTTGGCGACACTCTTTGAACTGATATTCGACTGTTGAAACGCGACTACCACTTATTGCGTTCATTACGTTCTTTTCAAAACCGAGCTTTTCGTAATACTGGTAGTATGCTTCGTTGATTAAATCAACTGCTGCTTCGACTTGAGACTTGTTTCCTTTTGCGGATTTGTAGGTTGCAACGGATTTGTCGAGAATAACGTTCATTTCTCGAGCAACTTGGCTCCAAGTACGGCCGTTGCGTCCAAGATTTTTCTTTTTTGCAGCGTCAAGCTTTTTGCGCTCTGCTTTGATTTGCGCACGAAGTTTTTGCGCGTAAATATTCGGCTTATCTATTTTTGAGTTTGAGTCGAGTTGATCTGCAGTTTGCGCAACATCTGCCGAAAGAGCTTTTGATACAGCTGCTATTTGATCTCCCTGATTTTGCTGGTACACAAGCGTTTGCAACTGCTGGAATTGATCGCTTTGCGATTGAACTTTATTCTGACCAAAAGTATCTCGAACAACAGTAATCATATTCGAAGCAACATAAACGGAATTGTAAGCTGCCTGGAATCGTGTGGCAGCTCCCGAATTATTGCCGCTTTTATATTCACTTTGGCCCTGCTGCAATTGGCTATCAATCGCCTTAGAAACATCCGACCAACTAGCGTACGAACGATCTGCGTCTGTTGCAAAAGCTGGCTCAGTTACAGCAAACGAGCTTATAACAAAACTCGCAAACGTGCACATAGACATGCACATAACCATGCATACAGCCAGCATGAGCGCGGTAGCACCGGAAACAACTCGGCGCACACTTTTACACGCGCGCATAACATCTCCTCGTGTCTTCTTACACTTCCTGCTTCTCAACGCGCTCTACCCCGATTGAGCGCACCCAACTAAAACTTGCCATCAAAGGCCCCACAGGTACATGATATCGACATATCATGTAGATTGATATAGTTCGGAGCAAAAAACACGCAAATATTGCAAAAATGATATTGATAACGAGAATTATCTTTCGTTTTGGTTGAAACTAATAAGTCCAACAAACTCATTAAACATGTTTCTCATACTTTCCACAATGCGACTTTTCTTCTCAGTGCGCGCCTTAGCCGCAGCGCCATTGCTATAATCCGCCAGCTTCTCCAACTCTTTTTCGTTAAGCTGCGCAATAAACCCTTCAATAAGCTTCTTTTTACTACGCAACTGCGGGCTAGAGTCAACCGCCACCCTAATAGAAGCAAGAACATTTTTATCTCTGATTTGTGTTGGAGTTTGCTGTGCGTATGGGGGTTTTGAGTGTTGAGTGTATTGCTTTCGGTTTTGTTTGCTACTAGTGGCATTCAAAACCGAAAGCTTTTTTGTTTGTTTTTGTTCTATTTGTTTCCATACTGCGTTTTGAGCGTTTTGAACGTTTTATGCGTTTTGTGTATAGCTATAATCTTATATGCGATTTTGCAAGTCACATCTGCATTTGTTATTTCGTTTCATTTGTTATCTCATCTCTTTTTTACCAAATTGTGTTATTGCAATCAAAAATACAAACACAGATATTGCAATTGCACATGGCAAAAATGGTATAAGATTAAATCCGTTTCCTAATCCTGTTGATGTAACTGCATGTAGAGAGCGGGAAACCATATATCCGCTGTAACAATAAGGATAAACTATCCAAAGTGGAGTATTTGCTATTAATACGCCAGGAATTACAAGAAGTATATTTAATCCAACGGATAACATTGACTTTTCAAAAAGCACAGTAATCGCCCACATGACTATTACGCTTGGAATCATAGTCAAAAACAGATCTAAACACCATTTTAGTAGATACATAATTGGTAGCGTTTCTGTAACTCCCGTGCTACTGGTTGCAAACAATCCTGCTATAACGAATACGGCAAAAAATACGACCATTTCCATAAGCAAATAAAATAGCAGTACGCAAAATTTTGCAGCAGAAATCGCGTATCTGCTAACAGGCAGTGCCAGCATTTTTAGTATTCCGTTATTGCTTGTTTCTCGTCCTGCAATCATCACGCAGATAACAATCATACTAAGCGGAAGCAGATAATATGAGTAGACTAATGCGCTTTGAAGAAACATAGCAGCCCATGCGTTTGTATATTCTGGAGTGAAGTAGCTATGAAGGCTTGCTACACCAGATCCAACCACAAGTAATGGCGCAATAAAAATCAAAGGAATAATTTTACTACGCTTTACTTTCTTAAATTCGATTCTAAAAAGTTCAAAAAATCTCATTTTCATAATCTCCTTATTCGTAGTGCAGGTTCTTAGCTGCCCACAATCCAGAACATAAAAACAGAAGTGTTTCAACTATGGATACGATTACGACCGTAGTATTAGGTTGCGCGCTCATGGCAACTGCTGGTTTTAGCATAACTATAAAAGGTGATGCCATAAAAAGCACAATGTCTGAAGAAGCCAATGCCATGCCGCTTAAAAATCCTGCTACACCAATTCCAAGCGTCACCCACATGTTTTCAAATCGTGATGATACAAAAATCATAAAGGACAATACAGGCATTGACGTAATAAATGAATATGCAGCAAAAGATATAAGAGTACTTACATTAAACGTACCTTGTGGCAAATCTGTTACACCGATTTTTGCAAGTGCTAAATTTTGTATGCAAATAGCGATTAGTAACAGAACAGTCAGCAGTATAAATTTGCATAGGTACATAGCAGGAACGCTCATAGGCAGCATATGCATCTTTTTTACTGCATTTCCCTTAAATTCCATGTTGTAGATAATGCATGCTGCGACTATTATGCCGAACATGTTTAACACCATAATCATGCCGTAAAGCTGTGTAAGAAGAATATCCATAGGAGCTAAAGGCAGGTTTAATAATGTATTTTTTCGTACAATAAAATTCACAAAAGCGTACGCTGCTCCCATAACGCCAATAGCAATCATAAGAGCTATAAAGCCAGTTCTCTTGCATTTTTTTAGTTCGATTACAAGCGTTTTCATAGTCTTGCACTCTGCTTCCTGATTTTATTGTCTTCATCAATCATGGATAGGAACATATCTTCCAAATTGTCGGAAGCAAAACCAGATTGTAATGCATGCTGTCGTAGTTCATCTAAACTACCTTCAAATAACAAGTGTCCGTGATTAAGTATTCCAATATCATCTGCAATAAGCTCAATTTCGGATAGCATATGAGAAGAAATAAGAATCGTGCAATCGTAAAGATCTGGCAGTGACTTAATCAGATTTCGGATTTCGTGTATGCCAGATGGATCGAGTCCATTTGTTGGCTCATCTAAAATCAAAATAGGTGGTCTACCAAGCAATGCTCCAGCAAGACCAAGCCTTTGCTTCATGCCAAGCGAATATTTTTTTGCAAGACGGTCTGCAAACTCAGAAAGA
Organism: Gardnerella bretellae; assembly: GCF_048545135.1. NCBI lineage: Bacteria > Bacillati > Actinomycetota > Actinomycetes > Bifidobacteriales > Bifidobacteriaceae > Gardnerella > Gardnerella bretellae. The sequence continues at coordinate 216,420 of NZ_JBKQXU010000003.1, read as the reverse complement.
CCTACTAATTCTAATGCGTCATCAACTGCACTCTTAGGTAGTTCTAAAATGCGACGTATAATGTCAAGATTTTCTCTACCTGTTAGATTTGCATAGAAAGATGGTGATTCAATAAATGAGCCTATTTCTTTCAAAATAGGTATGCGATCGGCAGGAAACTGCTTTCCGTCGATCGTAAATACACCTTTTGTTGGAGCCGTAAGACCTAGGAGCATTTTCATTGTTGTAGATTTTCCAGCTCCATTTGGCCCAAGAAAGCCGTAAATGCTACCTTTGCGAATATGAAGTGAAACATCATTAACAGCAATAAATGATTTATATTTTTTTGTTAAATGTTCTGTTGTAACAATATTGTTCATGGCAATATCTCCTTTCAGGATTTATGATATTGCGTCAACCTTTCTACAACATTCTCTTCACCTTACATCTACCTTACATTTTTATGCGATGTCAAAAAATGAATATTCACATGGCATAATATATGTTAGGGGGTTCTCCATGAATCGGAATGATTATTTATTGAACAAGCATCTGCTACTTGTCGATGATGAGCAGGAACTTCTAGATATGGTTGTGTCCATATTAAACGAATACGGTTTTTATAATATAACGACTGCAAAAAGTATAAAAGATGCAGTAGAAGCAACACAAAAATTACGTCCAGAATTAGCAATCCTTGATGTTATGCTCCCAGACGGTAATGGGTTTGAGTTAATGAAGCAGATAAAACAATATAGTGATTGTCCTATTTTATTCCTTACTGCTTGCGGTGAAGATGAAGATAAGTTTAAGGGATTTGACTTAGGAGCAGACGATTATATTGTAAAACCGTTTCTTCCAAAAGATCTAACGTTTCGCATTATGGCAATTTTAAGACGAAGCTACAAGAGCGAAAATCCCATTGTTAAACTGAAAAATAGTCAGATTGATTTTTCTTCTGCCCAAGTAATAAAAAATAACGAACATATTCCACTCACAGCCAAAGAATATGATTTACTTTCTGCACTTTATAGAAATGCTGGATGCATTGTAACAATTGACGCGTTATGTGAAGCTGCATGGGGAGCTAATCCTTTTGGATATGAAAATTCTTTAATGGCACATATACGTCGTATCAGAGAAAAAATAGAACTCAATCCATCGCAGCCTGTTTCTTTAATAACAGTTAAAGGTTTAGGATATAAGCTGATTGTGGAGTAAAGCAGAATGAAAAGCATACCAAAACTAATACAACGCTTCATAAGTATTTTTCTACTAAGCTCTGTGCTTATAGTATTAATGAATATTATTGCGTTTATTGTACTTATAGGAAATTACGCTCCCGATAAAGAGATGTCTCCTTATAGCATAGCAAAAGAGACGGGAGAAGCATTACAATTATCCACAAGTGGGGATTATGCATTATCCAAAAATATGTCTTCCAAATTGACAAATTCTGGCGCATGGGCAATTCTGATTGATAATAATACGTTGAAAGTCGTGTGGAAAACAGAAAATGTTCCTGCGGGTATTCCAAACGACTATACTTTGTCTGATATAGCTAATTTGAGCGTTGGCTACATTGATGGTTATCCAACTTACACTGGCAAAAATAAGGATGGAGTTGTAGTAGTTGGATTTCCGCACAACAGCTTTTGGAAACATACGCGACCAAGTTGGAACTACAGTTTAATCTCAAATTTTCCGCAGATTGTTTTAAGCGTATTATTTATCAACATTTTGCTGATTCTTGGAATTTATTTAATAGCTAATATAAAACTACTAAAATCAATTAATCCGATTACAAAAGGGATACGACGTTTATCTAGTGGGGAAAGCGTGCATATTCCAGAAACAGGAGCGCTTTCAGAAATTTCATCTAACATAAATTCTGCTTCCGATATTTTGCAAATGCAAAAAGAACAATTGAGAAAAAGGGAGACTGCAAGAGCAAATTGGATAGCTGGGGTTTCGCATGATATTCGTACGCCGTTATCTATGGTGATGGGATATGCGGGACAGTTAGAAAATTCTCTACATATTTCGCAAGAAGATCGTAAAAAAGCGACGATGATTATTAAGCAAAGTGCCAGAATGAAGAATTTGATTAATGACCTTAATCTGGCTTCAAAACTTGAATACAATATGCAACCAATTATGAAAAAAGAAGAAAATGTTGTTGCTGTTGTTAGGCAAGTTGTTGTGGATTTTATGAATATGGGTATGCAAGATGAGTTTTCGATTAAATGGGAAACGGACGCAGAATTGACTGTTTGCAATATTAATGTAGATAAAGATTTATTAAAACGAGCAATATCTAATCTTATTCAGAACAGCATATCTCATAATGAAAATGGGTGTACGATTTATGTATCCGTTGCTGCAAACAATAATAATTGTATTATTTGTGTTGAAGATAACGGTATAGGTGTTTCAGATGAAAAAATCGAAAAGCTTAATCATGAACCGCACTATATGATTTGCGATACAAGTACTGCAGAGCAACGGCATGGTTTGGGTTTGCTGATTGTTCAGCAGATTATTGGCGCTCACAATGGAACAGTTGATATAAGTAGAAGCAAATACGGTGGGTTTAAGGTTGAGTTAACAGTGCCAAGTAAAAAATGTGGGTTATAGGTCTTTTGGCCTATAACCCAAATATACAGTATTTATTAGTTGTCTTTTTTGTACACTGCCAGAAATAATTAAGCCGTTATCTCTAAGATGTCGCATTAAAGAATCAACTGTTTTATAAGAAATCACACATAATCTTCTTCTCTGCAATTTTTTACTCTACAGTAAAATTTATTCTACAATTTTACTATGCACATTTGAAAGTGTAAGCTGATTGCAACGCTACCGTATTGCTTGCGTATAGCTTCGATTCTTGCAAGCAAGCTAGCTCGCATAGTCATTATTGGGCATTAGTTGGCATTATTCAGCATTAGTCCGCAAAAAAGTGCGCTGGGAAGGCGGATGTTTTGCGAAGCGCATGATTTGGCGAGATTACAGCAAACTCAGCGCTGGTAGTTTGCACGATTTTTTGCAAATCGCTTTCTTGCGATACGAACAACGCGGTTGCGAGCGCATCAGCGTAAGCAGTTGGAAAATCGCAAGTTTTAGCAGGAACGTAAGTCCAACTTGCAGAAAGTTTTTGCGCAGGAGTTCCATCTAAAGCGTTAATCAAGTGAGTCGCAATTAAATTAGACTCAAAGCCATTTTTATCTTTAACTTTCCAACGCCTTCTTGCAGCAGACGATGCACACAGCGCTCCGCTTGCAATTGATACCACACCTACCGCTTGAGTTGTGTCAAACGGATTTTCCAGAGCCACTTTTATTTGACTATTCTCTTCGCTAAAACAAGCGCGCATATCTCCGCCAGCATTTACCAAAAAATCGCAATCCGCAGGCGAATCACAATCCGAAGGCGAATCGCCGCTAAGCTCATCTTTAATAATCTTCGCTACAAGATCTACAAAATAGCCCTTCCCAGCTGCCCCAAAATCAAGCTGCACTGGCTGATTCGTGTGAAGCGTCGTGCTGCCGCTATCTCGCGAAATATCTGCCCACTTAACTGGCAGAGCGCGGCGATATTTGCTCCAGCTGCCACTGCTGATATTCTCATCCTTACCTTCGCCAGCTTTCGACTCCGGAACGAATTGCACGGAATTATCGTAACCAAGCGCAAGCAAATCCGCGCCAACGCAAGCATCAAAAGCTCCGTGCGTGGCAGCGTAAAACTCGTCATAAATCGCAAAAAGCGGCTGCACCCACGCTGGAAACTCAAAATCGCCGCCATGCTCCGCACAAGCCATGCGCGAAACAAGCGAATCTGCACGAAAGCGCGAAAGAGTGCGCTCGTACTCGTCAACAAAAGCTCGAATCCGCTGCTCAGCGCGCTCAGGAATCGGCTTGCTGCTGGAAATAATAATCCCCGTGCCAAGCACGCGCTCAAACGCCATTACATTCCTAAACATCGCTTGCCTCACGCAAACATTTCATTCGCTTTTTTAGAAAGCTCATACCGAATAGGACGTTCGCCAATAGAATCAACCATTCCAAACTCAATCAAACCGTTAAGCGCGCTCACAATCTTTCTCTCACCAACCTGCTCACCAATTGAGTTTCCAACGTATTCGCTTAATTGCTTGCGAGTCATCGGAGTTGGATTATACGAAAAAAGCTTATTTTGCAACAAAATAGACAGAGCTTCACGCTGCACTTTAGAAATTTCTTCCTCTGGGAAAAGCTCACGCAGCTTACCCATACAGTAAATAATGTGCTTTAATTGCACACTAATATTCTCAAACACTTCGCCCTGTGCTTTTACAATATATTCCAACATTGTGCAACAAAACATAGTTAAATCATTGCAATTAAATAGTTCCTGAGCTTTAGAAAAAGCAGCATAGTATCCAGACTTTTCTGCATAAATTATAGAACTTAAGCTCAAAATTGTTGGCATCGAAAGCTGCTCATGCAATTGCAAAGCAAGCAAAAACCGCCCAGTTCTGCCGTTTCCATCATAAAATGGATGCACGCTCTCAAAAGCATAGTGGCACATGCACGCCTTAATAAGCGTTGGAACGTCACTACTATTCATCAAATGCAACATCTGCGTTAAATGCTTTTGAATTTCCGCTTCCGTTGCATCGCCATCATGTACTACATTATTTGCACCATCGCGAATACTTACTTTTCCACTCCTAAAAATCTCACCATCTGGAATATTATTTGTTTCTAATTCGCCCTGCATAATACTGTCGTAGATTTTTCGTATATCTTGCAAGGTTTGTGGAATCGAAGTGTCACATTCATTTGAATCTGCAAGTTCAAGAAAAAGCTTAGTAAATTCACTAAAACGCGTATGATTATTCTGCTCGTTTGCAGCATCAAGTGCTTTGGAAAGCTCTTTTCTAGTGCTGTGAACACCTTCAATAATGTTGGTATTTTGCACTTCTTTTGCAATAAGTTGCATTAAATACTCGCGCTGAGCAAACCGCGGCAACCTACTCCACGCTTTTTCAACCGCTTTTTCAGTATTCGCAATATAATTCATGCATGTTACAAGATCCGTTACACACATTGCAAAAATCTCATGAGCGTCAAATACGATTCCAGAACGATACGTCGCAGGATTATCAATGCGCGATCTATATTCTTCTTCAGCAATATCGCACGGTTTTGCATTACTTTTAGACATTGCAACTATTTTGCGTATTGTTTTGTAATCCATAATGCGACTCCATTTATATTATTGCGTTTACGTTATTGCGTTTACGTTATTGAGGATTTTGTAGTAATGTCTTGCAATATTTTGCTTGCGATATTTTTGCATATAGGCAAATAACGCATTTATCACAAAATGATTGCATAGCTAACGTAAAAATCTATTCTATACCGACATTTTGGCAAAATGAAGGCATAGCGCACAAAAAAACATTCATCTATACCGACATTTTGGCAAAACAGCGGTATAAACTACTCACGCGCGTGCTGTTTTAGTCGCTTAGCATAAATAGGAACGCATACGAAGAAAGGGCTTGGAGCCTGATGCCCCTAGTAGCACCAAACCCAAGCCCTTTAACAAAACCGACTCGTTTCCCTAACAAACAAGCCAGCCAAACACTCAACAGTCACGCCCCCGAAAGCCAGCGCACAACACTACCGTGAAGAAAGAGATTTGGCAAAACAGTAGAATCATGCAAAAGCCCGAAAGCAAACCCGCCGCAAAACACTAAACAGCATTTGCAGCACGTTGAGTGAAAGATTTAACAAGTGAGCGCACCATACTCACATACGGCACGCTCACAAACAAATCATTAAACGATCAGCACACTTAATGTGCTAACAGCTTAGTGACGGATCTTGCGGAGAGCAACACCCATGCCAGCAAGCACGGAAGCAGCAACAGCAGCCAAAGCTACAGCAGCACCGGTCTTAGCCAATGGAGCAGCCTTCTTAGCTTCAGCCTTCTTGTCAGCCTTCTTATCAGACTTCTTGACATCAGCCTTCTTGCCACCAAGATTGTTCAAGAACTTAGCAAAGCGTTCCTTACTTTCCTTGTAAGCCTTCTCAGCTTTAGCAAGCTCATCCTTGGCTTCCTTCTCATTCTTAGTAGCAGCAGAAATACTATCTAAGAATGGAACATTAGTGTAGTAAGACTTACGCAAATCAGCAGCAGCTTCATGTTCACCTTCAGCGTCAAGATAATCAGCCTGAGCCAACATATCAGCCCACTTAGCCTTCAAAGCATTCAAAGCAGCAGTAGCTTCATTAGCCTTGGACCTAGCTGCTGAAACCTCTGCAGCACCACGACCATTCAAGGTGCACAAAGCACCATCTACAATATCTCCCTTTTCGGAACCGTTAAGGAAGTTTTCGAAGGCCTTGGACTTATCAAGCTTCTCTAAAACTGCCTTATTTTCTTCAGCTTTTTTCTCTTCAACTTTTTTATTCAACTCAGCTGCATCAGCCTGTTCCTGCTTCTTAGCATTCTCAATAACTTCTTTAGGTAAATTCGTACCGTCAGCCATTGCTGGGGCAGCGAAAGCCAAGCCGGAAACGAGGGTGGCGCCAGCAGCGAGTGCGGCGATAGCCTTCTTATTCAACATAATATTTTCCTTTCTTCTTCTCCTTCGTGCTAGGTACACGAAGAAAAATTTGCTATGCAACTCCAAGCGGAGCTACACACGCCTGTCAAACTAGGACTGACCGGCGCTTGCTATTTAAGATACCCCCCCCCGTTCGAAAAAGTCAAGAGCAAAAACAAGCGTCCAAAACAAAAAACATCAACAAAATTACAAAAATATTCAAGTAAAAGCGCGTAAAACTATAAAAAATACGCTAAACAACACTGTTTAATCGTAAAAAATACTATTTCACGATTTTCAAAGATTTTTCTCAGAAAACTCTCAGAAAACTCGCGGCAGCTCCCCCTCGCCACCCGCAAACCCTTGAAAAACCGCCACTTTACACACGACACGCGCAGAGGTCACCTTCACGCACGACATAAACTACTCACAGCTGAGTCGTTTTGGTCGGAATCACGCGAAAAAGCGGCATAAACTACTCACCGCTGAGCAGTTTATGCCGCCTACCCAGAAATTAATCAAAAATCAGACATAATAACAAAAAGGTAGGAGCTTGAGAATACCCAAACTCCTACCTTGTAAGAGATTACCTTACTTACGTAAGTTTACAAACTTACAAAAGCAACAAACTTACATAAGCAACAAAAGCAACCTAAATCACCTTAGCGTTAGGCAGCACGTTGCCGTCTTTATCAACGTTACAACTGTGCTCAACAGCAATCGTAATATTGTCAGAGTCAACCGAGAAGAAGCCATCCGTCACCTTAAAAACGTGACGCACACCCTTCAAATCGTCAACCTTCACAAAACCGTGATCAATCAACGCAAGCACAGCCTCATGCCCAGGAAGCACACCCATTGTGCCATTCACAGAAGGAATGACCACAAACTTGGCGTCACCTTCCCAAACAGGATGCCTGGCTGCCACAACACTAACGTGCAGCGATTTTACTTGCTTCTCTGCCATGATCACGCACCAAACTCTTGCTGCATGTCGTGCCAACGACGCTCAAGATCGTCAATGCCACCAATACCCGAGAACGCCTGTTCCGGAATATCATCGTAAGTACCATTGCAAATGCGAGTAAACGCCTCAATGGTTTCGTCTGCTGGCACATAAGAACCTGGACGGCCTGTGAACTTTTCAGCCACGTAGAAGTTCTGACCAAGGAACTGCTCAATCTTACGAGCACGGCTCACAGTGGTCTTATCTTCCTCACCAAGCTCATCGATACCAATCAAAGCGATGATGTCCTGAAGCTCCTTGTTACGCTGCAAAATAGCCTTAACGCGGTTTGCGCAATCATAATGGGCCTGACCAACGTAACGCGGATCCAAAATTCTAGAAGTAGAAGTCAAAGGATCCACAGCTGGGTAAATACCCTTAGCTGCAATATCACGCGAAAGCTCAGTAGTTGCATCCAAGTGCGTAAAGGTTGTTGCAGGTGCAGGATCAGTGTAATCATCTGCAGGCACGTAAATAGCCTGAAGCGACGTAATGGAATGGCCGCGCGTAGAAGTAATACGCTCCTGCAACGCACCCATTTCATCTGCCAAGTTTGGCTGGTAACCAACTGCAGAAGGCATACGACCAAGCAATGTGGAAACCTCAGAACCAGCCTGAGTAAAGCGGAAGATGTTATCAATAAACAGCAACACATCCTGATTCTGCACATCGCGGAAGTACTCAGCCATAGTCAACGCGGTAAGAGGCACGCGAAGACGAGTCCCAGGAGGCTCATCCATCTGACCGAAGACAAGTGCCGTTTTCTCCAAAACGCCAGCTTCAGCCATTTCGCCAATCAAATCATTACCTTCACGGGTACGCTCACCAACGCCAGCAAACACAGAAACACCACCGTGGTTCTGCGCAACGCGCTGAATCATTTCCTGAATCAACACGGTTTTACCAACGCCTGCACCACCGAACAGACCAATTTTACCGCCCTGAACGTAAGGGGTGAGCAAATCGATAACCTTAATGCCGGTTTCGAACATCTGAGTCTTAGACTCAAGCTGATCGAAAGCAGGTGGGTTACGGTGAATTGGCCAGCGCTCAGTTACTTCAATATTCTCGCCCGGCTTAGCATTCAAAATGTTGCCGGTAACGTCGAAAACGTGACCCTTAGTAACATCGCCAACAGGTACAGAAATTGGGCCGCCAGTATCTCGCACTAAAGCACCACGAACCAAGCCGTCAGTAGGCTTTAAAGCAACTGCACGCACAGTCGAATCACCAAGGTGCTGCTCAACTTCCAGCGTAATCTCGTGAACGGTATCACCTTCCGTGTTTCCAACGGTGTTGATATCGACCTTGAGAGCATTGTAAATATCCGGCAGATAGCCGACTGGGAATTCAACGTCAATCACGGAACCCTGAACGCGGGTTACGCGACCAGCTGTTGGATCGACCTCCTGCTCAGCTTCTGGAGGCGCTGTGGTCTGATTTTCAGCCATATGCTCCTAATCCTCCTCATTATTCAGCGCATCAGCGCTGCCGATAATCTCGGTAAGTTCTTGAGTAATGGATGCCTGACGAGAAGCATTAAGCTTTCTTGTCAAATCATCCACCAAATTGCGGGCGTTATCTGTAGCCGTATGCATAGCGTTCTGCCTACTTGCTGTTTCAGAAGCAGCAGAAGTAAGTAAGCACTCGTGAATACGAGACTGAATATACTTCGGCAAAACAGCATCCAGCACTTCATCCGGACTTGGCTCGAAGCAATACTCAACAGCCTCTGGATTGCTGCGACTCACTGCTTCTTCGCGAGCTGAAACTGCACCAGTAGACGACAACGATGCTGAAGGTCCAGAAGCTGCTTCGTAATCAGGACGGTGCATAGCAAACTCCTCACCATCCTTCAAAGGAACCAGCTCAACTGGCAGCATACGCAACGTACGAACTTTTTGCCTCACCATATTAATAAATTCGGTGAAAACAATATACAGTTCCGAAACTCCGCCTTCTGCTTCCGGCGTCATATAAGCGTCCATTAAAGTATCGGAAATCTTTTCTGCAATAGTAACGTCCGGGTGGTCAGTAGAACCTTCCCACGTACCTGCCACATCGCGATTGCGATACTTGTAGTAAGTTGCACCGCGTCGACCGTACACGTACAGTTCCGCGTGCTTACCTTCTTCATCGAGCTTGGCTAAAAGCGCTTCAGTCTCACGAATAATCGAAGACGTAAACGCACCAGCCATTCCACGATCAGAAGTAAGTGCTAGAACTGCTACGCGATTGCCAGCATGCTCTTTACCGAAAATAGGATGCTTAATATTTGCTTCGTGATGAGCTACCAACGCCTGCACGGCATCGAAAATTGCGTCACTATAAGGCTTAGCATTAAGCGCAATATCACGCGCTTTTGCAATATGCGAAGACGCAATCATTTCCTGAGCCTTAAAGATTTTACCTAAAGACTGTGTGGAAATAATTCTCGATTTCAATGCAAGTTGGGAGGACATACGCTACTTCCCCTCAGGCTCGCGACTATCTGCTTTTGGCTTAGCTACAAGCTGTTCCTTTTCAACAGGAGCAGGATTTTCAGCCGGCGGCAACGAATCCTTTACAATCAAAGGCTTGCCAACAGAAGTCTTAAACGTCCTACGGAAATCTTCAATGGCCGCATCAAGCTTAGCTTCAGTTTCCTTAGTGAAATCTTCAGTATCGCGAATTACTTGCAAAATGTCAGTTCCCTTATCGAGGTAATCCAACAATTCGTCTTCAAAACGCAAAACATCCTTCACAGGAATATCGTCAAGCTTGCCGTGCGTACCTGCCCACACAGAAACAACTTCTTGCTCCATTGCGCGAGGAGAGAACTGCTTCTGCTTAAGCAGCTCCGTCAAACGCGCACCGCGAGTAAGCTGAGCCTTGGAAGCTGCATCCAGATCGGAAGCAAACATTGCGAAGGATTCCAAAGACTTGTAACGAGCCAAAGAAATCTTCAACATGCCGGAAACTTTCTTCAAAGCTTTAGCCTGTGCCGCACCACCAACACGAGAAACAGAAATACCGACATCTACTGCTGGACGCTGACCTGCGTTGAACAAATCAGACTGCAAGAAGATCTGACCGTCGGTGATGGAAATCACGTTGGTTGGAATGTATGCAGAAACGTCGTTTGCTTTAGTCTCAATGATTGGAAGACCGGTCATAGAGCCGCCACCCAAATCGTCGGAAAGCTTAGCGCAACGTTCGAGCAGACGAGAGTGCAAATAGAACACGTCGCCTGGGTAAGCTTCACGCCCAGGTGGACGACGCAAAAGCAAGGAAATTGAACGGTATGCTTCTGCTTGCTTAGACAAATCGTCGAAAACAATCAAAACATGCTTACCGTTGTACATCCAGTGTTGGCCGATTGCAGAACCGGTGTAAGGTGCAATGTACTTAAAACCTGCAGAATCAGAAGCTGGGCTTGCCACGATTGTGGTGTACTTCATAGCGCCAGCTTCTTCGAGGCTTTGACGCACGGAAGCAATTGTTGAACCCTTTTGACCGATTGCTACATAAATGCAGCGAACCTGCTTCTTTGGATCTCCAGTTTCCCAGTTAGCACGCTGGTTGATAATCGTATCGATTGCAATTGCCGTCTTACCAGTTTGACGGTCACCAATAATCAACTGGCGCTGACCGCGACCGATTGGCGTCATTGCGTCAATAGCCTTCAAACCAGTAGACAAAGGTTCGTCAACTGGATGACGGTGAATAACGTCTGGAGCCTGGGCTTCAAGAATACGACGCTCACTGCACTCAATCGCACCCAAACCATCGATTGGATTACCCAACGGGTCCACAGTACGACCAAGATAAGCGTCACCAACCGGCACAGACAACACTTCGCCTGTGCGGTATACTTCCTGCCCTTCCTCAATGCCTGTGAAATCGCCAAGAATAACAACGCCGATTTCATGCGCATCAAGGTTAAACGCAAGGCCCAAGGTGTCGTTCTCGAATGTGAGCAGCTCGTTTGCCATGCAGCCGGACAATCCAGCTACGTGCGCAATGCCGTCACCAGCCGTAACAACATAGCCAACTTCTTGTGTTGGCATGTCGGTAGGCTTGTACGAGTCAACGAACCCGTCGAGCGCCTTGCGTATCAGGGCGGGATCAATAGATAGTTCCGCCATAATTCTCCTTAATTTACTACTTCACTGCCTGTGTCCAAGCGCCATTGCGCGCAGAACGTTGCAACTGCTTGAGCTGCATCAACATGGTGCGATCGGTTATTTGATCACCAATCTGTATACGCATGCCGCCAAGCACGTTTGGATCCACAATTGGGTTAATGTATGCACGATGACCCAACTTATTACTGTAGATTTCAATCAAACGCTTAATTTGCTTATCTGTAAGCGGCTGAGCAGTAGTGACAGTAACCAATGTTTCGCCAGCTTCACGCTCAAATCCTGACCAAGCGCCGCCGAAGCTGCCGGTTTTGCCACTTTCAGAACCACCATGCCACGTTCCTACTAGATAATGCATAATGCGCAATACGACAGGGTGCGCTTTACCTCCAATAAGATCGTCAATTAGACGAGACTTATCTTCCGAAGATCTATTCGGATCGGTAATCGCATCAGAAAGCTCAGGATACTGATCAATCATGTCCATCATTGACGAAAGTTCGTCAGCGATGCGCTGCGCTTCATCGTGCGCATCTGAGATGGCCTGCGCAAGAGAAGAACGCGACAAACTGTCGTTTGCACGCGATGCCTTTTCTGGCATTCTTACCTCCTCGTTTCTGTAATAACGAAGTAACGCAATTTACGTATTAATCTCAATAAATTAATTTAGATGAATACTTTAAAGCTTTACTTGCTTTGATCCGAATTTTTAGCTTCTCCAACTTCATCAATCACATGATCAATAATTTTGGAGCTCACAGTATCGTCATCCAGCTTGGATGCAAGAATCTTGCCAGCTAATGCTGCTGCAAGAACCGATACCTCTCCTTGGAGGCTGGACATGGCATGCTGATGCTGAGCTTCAATAGAATGCTGCGCTTCACTAATGATTTTTGCAGCATCCTTTTCAGCGCGTTGTCTAGCTTCGCCAATGATTTTTGAAGCTTCCGTACGAGCCTCTTCTCGAGTTTTTGCAGCATCAACTTGAGCTTGAGCAAGCTCTTCTTCCATCTGACTTTTTAATTCGTCAGCTTCATGCTGCACGTTTGCTGCTTTAGCTATTCCGCCTTCGATTTTTTCTGCACGTTCATCGAGAATTGCCTGGAATTTAGGCATAACGAACTTGTAGAAAAACGCTGCAAGAACTACCAAAACAACTAACGACCACACTAAGTCATAAGGCTCAGGCAAGAACAACGCCAAACCATTACTCTCAGATGCATGTGCCATGGCTTGTCCTTTCTATTCCTTCAACACTTTTATATTTGTGCTGGAACGAGTTGTTTCGTTCGGTTCACTTTCCCATAATGTAGGCAACGAATCCGAGCAAGCCCAGAACCTCAATAAATGCCAAGCCAACGAACATGAACAACTGAATACGGTTGCCAACTTCTGGCTGACGTGCAGTAGATTCCATAGCTTTAGCAACGACTATTGCCATACCAAGTGCAGGAGAAATTGTTGCGACAGCAAAGCCAAGAATGCTGAGGTTGCCGACCAAACCTGCGAGAGCGATGATATTATTCATTGGTTTCCTTTCTGTTAAAACAGTAACCAGTATAAACCCGTAAGATGGGTAAAATCTGAAGATTTAAGCTATGCTATCAGGCAACAGCAACAGCAGACTTTTCTTCTTCCTCCGGGTAACTTTCCGAAATGTAGACAGAAGCAAGCACAGTGAAAATAAACGCCTGCAAACCGGCTACCATAATTTCGAATAGGGTAAACAGAATGCCACCAAGCAGCCACAAAGCACCGCCGAAGGCAAGGAGTTTATTGCTGGAATCCACCACAAAGAAATTGGTGAATACTAAGCAAGTGGCCACCAGCAAATGGCCAGCAATCATATTCGCAAACAAACGGATTGTAAGCGAAAGTGGTCGCACAATCAACAATTCCAGCAGCTGCAATGGCGAAAGAATGAAGTAAATCGGCCATGGCACGCCCGCCGGGAACAACGCTTCACGGAAGAATCGCAAAAAACCTTTTTCACGAATGCCAGCAAGAAGATATTGGCACACAACCCACAAAGCAAATACCAACGGACCAGTAATGGTTGCGGTTGCAGCCATATTTAATCCTGGAATCACAGAACAAAGATTAAAGAAGAAAATCGTGATGAAAAGTGTAGACATCATTGGCACGTAACGCTTGCCGCGCTCCTCGCCAATCATTTCGTAAACGATGTTGTAGCGCACAAAGTCCATTAAGATTTCTAGCACACTTTGGAATCTTCCTGGAACTAACTTTGCGCGAGCGGCACCAATGCCGAAAATAATCATAACGACTACAGCCATAAGAACACGCACCAAAATAATGCGATTCATGGCAAACGGTGTGCCCTGGAACAAAATCTCTGGAGGCAAAAACTCGCCAATATTAGGCAATTCTGGTCCAGACGAAGCCACTGCTGAAGCTACATTGGTAGTCCTCAGTAAAAAGTCAACCATTCCATCCATAAGTGCCTCCTTAAGCAATTCGTTCACACGCCTTCACAACTACGCCACTCACTCACATTATTAAATTCAATCATCTTGCGGCGTTACATATTATCTAAATCATCTATTCCGTATCTCGTAAGGCGCGGGGCACGAAACGAAAAATACATCTAACTGCTGATTGTACTCTTCGCTTGTACATAAATTACGCAACTTCAAAATTTATTTGCTCATACCGTACTTAATACCGTCAAATGGACAAAAGTTATCAGAACGCGGAGAAGCCGGCTCATGCCTTATAGAACGTTCAGTTCCAAGCTTTCCAGCAGTTCTTAAATGTGGAATATCAGAAAGATTGTAAGGCGTAGTTTCGTACACCCAGTTAAGCCAGTTGCGCCAAAGCAAATTCGCGTGTGCACGCCAAGAAAATAGTGGCTCTAATTTTGGATCGTCATAAGGGAAATAGTTGTAAGGGAATGGCACGTTGCTCAAACCTTTTAACATGTCACGCTCATATTCTTGCGCAAGAGTCATTTTGCTGTATTCCCAGTGTCCAAGCGCAAAAACTTCAGAAAAATCACGCGTAGCAACTAAGCCTGGGCCGGATTCGGGACCATACGTAAGAATTTGCAAACGCTGATCTGAAGAAATGCTGTCAACATCAACACTCGCTATCCTAGAATGCGGCTGTAAAGCGATTTCATCAAAACCATTTGTAAGAAAACAGTACTCATCCTGCAAATATTGTGGGAACACACCAAAAATTTTTTCGCTGAGAACATGCTTTTTTATGCCATATCGATAGTAAAGCGCACCCATTGCACCCCAGCACAAATACATTGTTGAGAAAACGTGTGTTGCTGCCCAGTCAAGAATTTGCGTAAATTCGTGCCAGTAGTCGACATCCTCAAATTCCATGTGCTCAACAGGAGCTCCCGTTACAACAAATCCGTCGTAATAGTTGTTACGAAGTGCGTCAAGATTTTCGTAGAATTTTACTAAATGATCAGCGTTAACGTGTGTGGATATATGCGTGGAAGTTTTCATAAAATCGACATCGACTTGCAAAGGAGATTTAGAGATGAGTCTCAAAAGCTGAGTTTCTGTCTCGATTTTTTTGGGCATAAGATTCAAAATCAACAAACGAAGTGGTCGAACATCCTGCTGTTCTGCTTCTGGGCGTTCCAATGCAAAAATTCGCTCAGCATCTAATATGCTTCGCGCTGGCAATCCTTCAGGAATCTTAATAGGCATGTGTTTATTATACCCCGCACTTGTTTATGTTTATTGTGTCTATGTCACTAATGTGCACAAATCGTAAAATTTTAACCAACTACAGAGAGACACGCCCGAATTTGACAAATTCAAATTTGCACCTATCGTAGATAGAGCTGCTAAAAGTAGCCGACGCGGGGTGGAGCAGCTCGGTAGCTCGCTGGGCTCATAACCCAGAGGTCCATGGTTCAAATCCATGCCCCGCTACGAATAAGGTCGTAGGTTCTACTTTTAAGAATTCTGCGGCCTTTTCTATTTCCGGAACACGCCATGGAGTGGCTTCATTTAATCTCATATTGACCGACGGTCGTGTCATATCTAATACTTCCGCCAATTCATTTTGCGTACGTCTTTGACCCGCCAAAAGCATACGAATATTCATTGTCACAATCTGATTCAATGTCAAATCCATTATCATTCATCTTTCTTTCCTAAAACCAACTAGCCTTTTCATCCTATCGGTTAGTTACATATATAGTATATCACATATTATGTATTTGTAAAAAAAACGGACTTGAAACCGTGTAACGAAACAATACGTAAAATCTTTTCTCTACGTATTCTAGTCTATGTTTTTATGTTAAAAATCAAAAGAAAACTACTCCCTAATAGTTGGGAAACATATGTTACACATTGGCTGGAATATCTTGAAGCAAGTGGATATACAGAAGATACGATTAGATGCCGCTACTACAAAATCAGTCGGCTTGCACGCCTACTTAATCAGCCACCAGAAGATATTACAGGACAACAACTTGTTGAGCTTTTTGCACACCAAGACTGGAAACGAGAAACGCGCAAAGGTTATTCTTCAACAATACGCTCGTTTTACTCATACATGATTGAAGAAGAAATTATTGATGTCAATCCAACAGTAAAGTTACCTAAAATTCGTAAAGAATACGCAATACCTCATCCATGTCCTGATTACATCATTCGTGGTGCTTTAGCCCGAGTTAGAGGTAACAAGGAGTATGAAGCCATGCTCAGGCTCGGGGCAGAATGTGGATTACGACGTAGTGAGATAGCACAAGTATCTTCATCCGATATTATGATGCTTAATACTCATCCCCAGCTTCTTGTACACGGTAAAGGACGCAAAGAACGCACTGTCCCCATCGCGCCAGATCTCGCACAAATCATCGCCAACAAGCATGGATACATGTTTCCTGGCAGATGGACCGGTCACGTCGAAGCATCCTATATTGCGCATCACATCTCTCAGCTTCTTGGTAACGGATACTCCACACATAGTCTCAGACATCGATATGACACTAAGGCATATGAAAGTACACACGACCTTCTCTTAGTATCTAAACTCCTTGGCCACGCTAGTGTAGAAACCACTCAAATATATATCAGTCTCACATTCCCTGATAGCAGTGCCATTACAGAAGCTGTTCGCCTCTAAAACAAGACAATATGAGGGGAGCACACGAGCATATTGACTTTATATCAAAAAGTTGCCAATCGTATTCTCACTACTATGTATAAAGCAAAAGTTATCGAGATTAGGAAAGAAAAATTAGAACGACACTAAGTATGTATATATCTTTCACCTGAATATTTACGTATAGTAAAAACATAGATAGAAAGACGAAGGATAATTATGGCTAATATGGATAAAAATCAGATTATTAAACAAGAAACCGAGATTACGAGACTAGATGCTATTTCTGGTCGCGGTGACCAGAAGCCAGGGAGCAAGAAGAAGCGTAAGCTTATCATCATTGCTACTGCGGTTGTTGTAGTTATAGCTTTGCTGGTTGCGAGTATGCTGGGTGTGAAGTCTTTAAGAGATTCCAAGACTCAAGCGTGCATCCAGGCAAACAGTGCGTACGCCAAAGCGTGGGCACAGTACGAGAAGACACGCCAGGATGCTGATGAAACTGCTAAGACTGTGACTAGTGTGGAGCAGGTTGCAAACGCTAAAACCTACACCACATTCACAGCCCAGCATGCTAAGAGTAAAAAGGTAAGTAAGGCGCAGTCTTTGAATTGTGCTATCTCCTACACTCAGGCTTTCAACGCGACCATGTCTAGTCTTGATAAGACTACAGCACAGCTTAATAAGACCACTAAGGCTCTGAAAAACTCAGTCGTTCAGGTCACAAAGTCGAAGAATGTGAAGGATCTTGAAAATGCTAAGAATATGGTGAAGGCGAAGCTTGATGAGATGAATAATCTGCTCTCCTCATCAGACGGTCAAGTGGCTGATAATGCTACTCGTGATAACCTGCAAAACCAGATAAACACGCTTACCGCAGCGTTGAATGATAAGAAAGCAACCGTCGAGTCTTTGACTAAGGCTCTTGAGCCAGTCCAAGGCGCAATCGACAGTGTAAACGCAAGTATACAAGCGAAGCAGCAGGCAGACGCTGCCGCAGCGGCTGCGGCGCAAGCAGCTCCGCAGGCTCGTTCCCAGTCTGCGGCTCGTACTAGCTCGGGAGCTCCTCGTTCAAGTACTCGTGGTGGGTCTTCTTATAGTGCGCCAGCACAGAATAAGAATTCGGGTGCGGTCGACTGGGATAAATACCTTGCTGACGGGAAAGCATATAATGAATTACATAGAACACCTAATCAATGTCGATATATCTATCGCTGTGGCACTGGATGGAATACCGATGGAACACCAGATGGTGACGGTGATGTAACTAATAGCAAATAGTTTCCATCTTTACTCATTTTCCCTTTACATAGTGGTTGGTTTTAGACGACTTCTAAAACCAACCATTTTTATCAATACCAAATTTTTATTGATATAAAATAAAATTTTTTCATTTTCTCATTACTGAATGTGAAACTTTTTGGTTTCGCATTTCATAATAAGCAATTTGAAAAAGGGAGACTTTTATGTCGCTTTTCGCTAAGCATAAAAGTATGAGAGACAAGATCCGACAAGGTTCACATCGCGCTCTTGCTGGTATCGTTGTCGCATCAACAATGTTGACAGGATCCGCATTTGCCGCTGGCGGTGCCGGATGGACAGGTGGAAACACTGGCGGATCTGGCACATATAAATCGAATACATTCTGGGTTACCGATGATAACCTAGGTTCCGCATCAGATAATGAAGCAGTGGTGCGCGCTATCCAATCAGAAGGTGTAGCCATCGGTAGCTCTGCTACCCGCGAAGCAGCAGCTAGAGCGCAAATTAACGCTGCATTATCCAAGGCTCGCGGTGATTGTGAAACAGAGTATACTGCGCGAGGTGGCACTGGTTCGGCAGACTGCCGCATCTGGGGTGTAGGCTTCACCGCAACAACAGCAGGACCAGGAATCACAAAACCGGAATATAACAATACTTCTAGCGCGCAAGCAACTGGCGCTCAATGGTTATCAGCATGGAACAACGAAACACAGAACGGTACCAGAAAATATAATCACGGCGGTAGCGAATACACAGTGTTTGATGATATTGATTCAGCTAATACACTCGCTTCATTCGCTGCTCAGGGTATGAGTACGCCAAATACTGATTTGATTGTTATCGTTCTTGCAAAAGACCAGCCTAAACTGTGGGACTTTACCCCTGATAAGTCCTGGGTAAAATACTCTAACGGCAAATGGGCAACCGTTATTGATGCGAAGCATACCAACACCACCGGTGCAGACACCCAAACCATCCTTGATGGTGACAAGCTCGGCTCTGTGGTTAACGGTAGCTTGGGCGAGAACCTGGGAGATAGCCTCGACACATTCACCCTGTCTGATGATTACACGGCTGCTGACTATTTGTGGGATCCAGATATGAGTGATGTGCATGTGTATGCTGCTCCAATCCCTGAGGCATCAACTACCGTCTCCTCAGTCGATGACATCATCACTAAGGGTACTGACGTGACAAGCCAGTTCACTATCCAACAGGCTGGCACGACCATTACTGCTACCATGACCAGTCAAGCTCTTGCTGCTGCACGTAGTCTTGCTACCCCTATGCAATACACGCTGCTTATCGGAGGCAAGGCGAATTATGCAAATGGTAAGGGTGCAGCCCAGGTACGCGCTGACGCAGGCAAAAAAGCTACGGATGAAGTCGAGTTTTGTGCTGATCCAACCACAGGCGCAGCCCTCAATTCTCATGGTTTGAAGAATAAAGGCTCAGAGTCTGCCGCGGGCAAGACAAAGACTACGAACGAACCATACGTGTGTGGTTACGTTCCACCAGTAGCAAAGGCAGTCATATCTGAGGCCTCTCAGGGTGGTGACCAGGACGATATTAATGGTAAGAGTGTCATGCCAGGACAGAAGCTGGAATACGAACTCACTAGCGAACCAACCATTCCAAACAACCTGAGTTATGCTATCGAGTCTGTTGCATTCACTGACACGTATGACCAGTATCTTGAGCTTGACAAGCAGACTATCGAGCTGCGTGACCTTGAAACCGGTCGCACCATCAGTAAGAAGAACTACACGCTTACTGCAGATACCGAGAAGCATGAGTTTACTATCGAACTCAACAAGGATTACGTGACAGCGAATATGACCGCGGGATCTAAGCATCGTTTCCAGGTTCGTTTCGAAGGCACGGTATCCAAGAACGCTCCAACAGACCATAGTGTGGATAATCAGTGGGGTTTGAAACTCAACAATAGTTTGACCTCGTCTAACGTGGTATCGAATAAGCCGGTAGAGCCAAAGCCTGAAAAGAAGGATGAAACCAAGACTGGTATCAATATTGATGGCAAGACCGCATACGTAGGAGACGATATTTACTACCGTCTCACTTTAAGCGCAGCCACGTTGAAGGACACTGCGTATAAGGTTCACCGTCTCGGCATGATCGATGACTATGATGATGAGTACTTGCAGCTCAATGACAAGAATATCGAAATCCTAGACGCAGCCGGTAAGGACGTCACCAACAAGTTCAATATCCAGGTTAAGGATGGTGTCGTCTACGTGTTCGCTAAGACCGTAGACACGGAGTATCTCGGAGATATTCTTCCAGGGGATCCACAACCAACAGATTTAAAGGCCTACGCTGGCAAGGTATTGGATGTGACAAAGGATCCTGCAATCGACCAGTCTCTCCTTGGTCAGGATTACACCATCGTGCTTCCTATGACAGTCAAGCAGGTCAAGGACGGGTATGTAGTGAAGAACACTGCCACCCAGATTACAAACGATCGCAAGGATGTAACGAACACGGTAACTAACCCGTTAAAGGTTATTAACCCGAAGAAGGATGTGACTGTTAAGGTTAATGGCGAAAGTGCGAATGGTAAGAGTATTTATAAGGATCATCAGTTCTTGTATCGTCTCGATAGCTCCAAGATCGCTGGTAACCGTGCCTACAAGCAGATCAAGAATTGGCGCATCGTGGATGATTATGATGAAAAGTTTGACAAGCTAACCGGCCAGTGGGCAGTCTATGTCAACAACGACATTAAGCTCGCTGACGGCACTGTGATCTCCAAGGGTAGCCGTATCGACGGTAGCGGTGTTGATGCCGGATATTTCACTTTCACCGAGGCTAATGGTGCGTTTACTGTAGAGGCAACACAACAGTTCCTTGATATTGCATCTGCTATGGATAGTGACTTGTCCTGGACAGCGTACGTGCAAATGACCCGTTTGGGCGTAAGCGATCGCGTAGAAAACACGTTCGTGGAAACCATGAATGATGTTGAACGCGAATCCAATATGGTGTGGACCAAGACCCCAGACCAGACCCCTGCTATTAAACTCATCAAGTACGACGCAGCATCTGGTCTTGAAGCGGGAGACCGTAACACACCAAGCGAAGCCTTGAAGTCTACCAAGAACGGCACCAAGATTGTGTTCCGTATCATCAACACCGGTAAAGTCAACCTGACCAAGATCACGTTAGATGATAAGACTATCGCAGGCTCCGGTACGGTAACTAATCTGGAGTATCCAGCAAACTGGTCTAACCTGGTATTAAAGCCTGGCGAATACGTAGAAGTCAAGGGCACGTTGACTGGTATGAACACGATGAATCATACCGACCGTGGTCACACGACTGGTACACCTATCGTGCCATGCGCATCCCATAACGATCACCCATTCGACCCAAACGGTGGAGATAATGGTAATGGTGGTAATACGGGTGTGTGCTATGACACTCCAGTCGAAGATTCTGATGATTGGAACGGTGTTACTGCTGCACCATTGGCTCAGACTGGTAGCGCGGTCGTGTCTATCGCTATCGCTGCTCTTGCAGCCCTGGGCGCAGGAGCAAGCATCATGATCACTAAGCGTAACAAGGAAAATGCTCGTAAGCATTAACCCGTAAACACGCTTAGTATTAACTGGCGAGGGGTCGCACATGCACACGGGACTATCTCCGTGCAATGGTGTGGCCCCTCACTCTATATTTTCTTCTTCCTCTATTGATTTCTTATTAATCTTTCACACGTAACGGTTCATACTCATGAGTAGAAAAGACACAGCCTTTACCCCTAGTCAACGTGCTTATCTCAACAGTCTTCCAGCTATCAAACACGCGACAGCCACACGAATCTACTACACAAGCCAATTCCACAAAGACGCTGTCCAGCAATACGATAACGGTGTCAGACCGTCTGTTATTTTTGCACAGGCTGGAATGCCGTCCACCCTCATCGGGCGCAAAAGGATTGAACGCTGCATCAACAGGCGGGAAAACACCGACTACACACAGTCCGGCATGCCAGAACAAGTACACAAGCAAGTCAGCATATTCCTCGACCAGATGGCGAGCAGAGTTGAGGGTTTTGATTGAAGCCAAGCGTTACACCTTATCCACCAATTCCACAGAAAGAATCCTGACATACGAATAGCCGGACTCTGCCAAACAGTAGGGATATCAGAAAACACGTACTACGAGCTGAGACTGGTAAATAGTTAAGGTCTAATAATGTACTACTAATTTTTATATAAAATTATTCCACAATAAGAGACACACTTGGAAAGAATGCGAATCCTGTATTAGGATTATTTGTATCTTCATAGATGAATATGCAAATAAGATACAGCATTGTTCTTATGAAAGGAGGCAAAGAGAACAAGAATAGCAAGCGCGGCGGAATCAACCCACGACCTCGACCATATCCTCATATGATTTAGGCATAATTTATCCGCACATATTCACACCAAAGGTTAATAATGAAAATGACTTCGTACGAAGAAATGTTTGATGAGTATGTGAAATCAAGTGCAGCATATTGCGCTTCTCTATTTGAAGCAACAGAATATTTTTTCAAAGCAAATGCTGCACTTGAAGCCACTATCGTCAGTACAAACACAGCGAAAACATCCACCATCCATTCAATACAATAATATTTCGAGACATGTAAAATATCGCTTATTAAAACAATTGATTTGCTACGGACATTCCAAGAAATACATACGACTATCCCTGGAGAGCAAGTAGAAGTCGATTTCGCACAACAATACTTCTATATAAAGAAAACATTATCTTGCGTCGAGCAGATTATTCAACTCTTTAGCACAGTGCGTGATGACAAGAACCTACAGCAACAGATTTGGGATAACGACGACTTTACAACATACTTCACTACTAGTGCCGATAGCATCTCTCAAGCAATAATTTGGCAATGTAATTTCGCGAAACGAGCAAACCTTGACGAATCTATTTAAACCTTACCGCGGATATCTGCGTTTAGCAGCTAGTGATTTTCTTTCTAACTATGCAACTACACTAGCCTCAACTACTATTCAATTATGGCTATTGAACTCACTTTTTATCGGTTTTCAGCAGTCAAGCCATTATTTATCGCTTTACCTCACCCTCACTGCAATAAGTGAATTAGTAGCAGGCCTTTTCTCAGGAGCACTAGCTGAGCATGTAGGAATTTTCAGGACAACAGTTGCTGCATGCTTAGCAAGAATGATTGCGGGATTATGTATTATCGCAATTGTATCGGTATCCTTCTCAACCCCATCTGCTAACAAGTTGCTCCTATTTTGGTGTGTTTGTATACTTGTAATGGTTACGACAGCATGTGATACTTTCTATTTTCCTGCTATTACTTCCTTTGTTAATCGTGTAACAAAAAATGATGATCTTATTAATGTTCTTTCACTTCTTCGCTTTATAAGCCTCATGGGTACATTAGTAGGACCAGCAGTTGCAGGTTTTGCGAGTAGTAAATATTTATACATTCCAATTCTATTTACAGAAACTATCGCATTAGCAGGAATAATAATTTTTATTTATTTTATTTACAAGCATGCAGTTAGAACCGGAATTTATACTTCAGACGTCGCAGATGAAAATCCAGAATATTCTCAAGGCTTTTTGGCAACTTGGGCTAGGGGAATGGCAACATTTGTAAAAAACCAAACGTACAGGACTTTAGCTCCATTTGCAATACTCGAAGCTATCGCATCTACTGGCATAAGCTTTGCTGGAGTCCTCTTATTCTCAATGGTTCTACATAGTGCAGAAGGATATGGCTGGTATTTAAGCGCAATGTCACTTGGGTATGCCCTCAGCTATCTCATCGCGCCAAAAGTGTCCAGCAAAATGTCCTTCTCTATGCTACTCACTCTTTCACATATACTAGTGACTCTTTCTATAATAGGACTGGCATTAGCGCCTAACGCTATAGCAGCAGTCGTGTTTGGTTTCCTTTTTGCTTTCTTCCAAGGAGTAGTAAATCCAC
Source organism: Gardnerella bretellae (assembly GCF_048545135.1). Taxonomy (NCBI): domain Bacteria; kingdom Bacillati; phylum Actinomycetota; class Actinomycetes; order Bifidobacteriales; family Bifidobacteriaceae; genus Gardnerella; species Gardnerella bretellae. The sequence goes on along the minus strand of NZ_JBKQXU010000003.1, from coordinate 192,367 downwards.
CATTCCAAACAGTATTTATTCATGCAGTAGATGATAATCTCGTTGGACAGGTAATGTCTGTATTCATCTCAGTTGTTGCCGCTATAGGAGCAGTAAGCTATCCGCTATGGGATTACGCTTATTCCCACATGACCATTCCATCTCTACATGCAGAGTCAGGAATAATTGTCATAGCTGCTCTTATCCACTTTATACTGGTGCTTATCTGCATATTCGATAAGCGATTGCGTTCAATTAAAGCAGAATAAGATGCAATAAATATTGTAAATACGAGCACAACTACAAGCTGCGCTGTGAAAGTTCACTACAGAAGTTTCACAGCGCAGCTTATTTTTAAATTAGAACGCTTTCAATTCAGACATCTAAGTTAACCGAGTGAACCATACTTTATCTGTCATAGAGTGTTCATTTGTGCCGTGAGCAAATAGCACCAACATCTATATCTAGGATATTTATAACTGATGTCCCGTCTGTAAATTCTTTTGACTAACATCATGAGAATTAAAAGAAATATCAGCACCATACCCGGATCCACTAAAAAGTCTGGGCGGCTATTGTCTCCACGAGTTTCACTCGTGGAGACTGTACTGTTGTGGCGCAGCAAGAATGCTGCCACCGGTCGCCGCCCCCACTTTCTCGTGTTGGTAGCCCAGAGGCTAGCACACCCAGTCCAAAGACCACACGCCAGCCTTGTCACGCCACCCAACAAGCTCACCCCTGCCAGCCCATTCCACAACATGTTCCACGGGCTGACCGGAGTCGAGCCTGGAGCGTCGCACAAGGACTGGGAGTGTTCTTGTGGGTTTACGGGTGTGCCTGCCCTGGAACTACCAACACACAAGGAAAGGATAAAAAAAATGGTTACCATCAACAGCGACCACACGGTCACACTCCTAATAGGAGAGGTAGAAGCTCTCGTAGCATTCCACAACTACCTAGCAGGCTTTACCACGAAAGGATTGGACGAGAACACACTACGCTACGGTATCCAAGCATTAAGCAGTCTCCTCATCGTGCGTGACATGTTCCTTATTGATAGTTTCCATGGCTGCACCATGCAAGACTTCCTCGATAACGTTGAGCACCCATTCGCTGAGAAAACTGTCCACTATGTGCGTTCAAGCCTCGACCTGGTTTTTAGAGATGACAATTTCACCCTCGACACACGGCGCATCCATCGTGCAATAGCACTGCTGACCGCCATGCTGGAACTTAAAGGATTAAGTCAGAGGGAAACTGTCACAGTCTATGGCACACTGTCATACTTGTATTGGATGAAAAATGACACGACAAACGCTCGTATCACAGCCCAGAAAGCACTCACGATAGACGAGAAGTACGGGCTTGCACGCATCACTACTACAGCGCTCCTTCACCACATCACACCCCACTGGTGCCAGAAGTAAGCAGAGGGTTTGCTGGCAGAAAAAGAAGCGCAACTTTTTCTGCCAGCCCCTGGTGGCTTATCGCAGCCACCCTCCCGCGCGGGGCGCGTCTTACCCCTAGGGCATGCCCTGAACAAAATTCCATAAATTTTAGGGCATTACCCCCAGGAGCAAGCCGCGCTATTACCACGCGAGAAGGGTGGCTACTATGCTTCCATAAGTTCACACAAAGATGTGTGAACCAGCCGCCACCAGCAGAACAAAGAATCTGCCACCACTATCATGGCGGCAGACCCATTATCATCGCATGGAACACCTGCGGTGTACTCTCATTTTTTGCTTTTTATGACGTGTTCTTGACACTTCCCACTCTAAAAAACGGGTCACTTCCGCCAACTTCCCCGCGTCCTCCACTCGCGTTACGGACACGCGCGAAGCTAGGGCCCGCAAGGGGTTGGCTCCAGCGCATTCCGTTTTTGTCCCTTCCAGTGTTCAACAACACGAACGAAAAATAATCACACCAGGGTTTTTATATAAAACCAAACCATAAGAAAAATCATATACAAGTAGAAAGGAAAACAAGAATGAAAATTAACAGCAAGCCAGTCACCGGCACAAGCTTCGCATACGACGGATGCCACAAAATCTACATCTGCGAAAACACACAAGATGAGCAAGACGCGCAAAAAACCGGATACACCATCCACCCCATAAGCGAGCTTGAAAACACATACGAAAACTCGTGCGACCTACGCTTCATCCACAACTGGACACTCGATAAAGACTATGTCTCCCAACTAGAGCCCGCCTTATTCCAAGAATAGCCCATGCTTCACCAGAAAGCGCCGTATTTAATGCAATGCAGAAGTCTGCAACATTATTGTTAGCAAGCTCTACGCTATCAATCGTTGTGACAAGTTTTTCGCGCAACTGTTGCGTAGTAGTATGTGCCCAATTCATTTGAGCATCAGGATTAAGAGAGCGAATCTCTTCCCGTTTTTCCTCGTCAAACTGGAGAGCTGCGGAAGGAGCATTAAACGTTACAAGATCGTTGACGTTATCATCTGGGTTGGTTAAAATATTAAGTACTTTCATCAAAAGACTCCGCATTGTTTCTTGATGAAAAGGCTTATTCGATAGCTCAGAGGTATTGCTCTGAGCTATCTTAATTTTTAGGAAAGGAAAGATATTAAAATTTGTGGCTTTGTAAGAGATTAGTTAGGAAACCCAGAGGTCCATGGTTCAAATCCATGCCCCGCTACTGAAGCCAAGAATCACACGAATTTCTCACGATTGTTGTGGTTCTTGGCTTTTTTATTTAATAACGCATAAGTCAGTCAATCTGCAATCGCCAAAATACAAGTCATCTTCATAAGAATCAATAAAGAAGTATTGCAAGGCGACGGCGAGCGCGCGCTAATCGAGCATCATCTGCAGGAAGCATAGCAAAATACTCAAGCATTCTAGATCGAATAGCCTCAGCATCCGAACGATGTCCCGCAGCCAAAAAATCAAGCAAACGGCCAAAAGCGTCATCAATATGACCATCAATCATATCGACATCTGCCACAGCAAGCTGCGCATCTACATCATTAGGATTATCGCCAGCATTTTTGCGCACTAAAGCAACATCTGTATTGGTATTGCGCGCTAGTAACAAAGCTTTGGCATGTTCACGCGCAGCAATAGAATCGTGCGGATCTGCATCCATAAGCTTCGCATATTCTAAAGCAGCGCCCTCGTAATCACCTTTCATAGCAAGCTCATGCGCTTTTTCATGAGCTGCAGGAACTTGATTTTCGCAACTAGAATTATTATCTGAAGATTCTTCTGAATCATCCTTAGCATCTTCAGATGGCTGTACAAAAGGAGCCGTTCCAGCAACCCCCGAACGCTCTGCCACCTGCACTAATTGAGGTAAAATTGCGCTACAAATCTGCTGCAACTCATCATCGCTAGGTAATCCTTGCGAAATTGGCATAGGGCGTCCGCCAATCAAACCATAAATTGCAGGAAGTTGCTCAGCTCTCAAAGCTTGAGCAATACTTGGGCTTTCGTCTGCATCAATACGCGCCAACTGCATACGACCGTCGAGTGAATTTACTGCATCAGCTAATTTTTGTGCAACATCGTAATAAGCAGTATCTCCAGGCTGCCAAAGCAACAAAATAATAGGAAAACTTACGGAAGTTTGAACCATTGCCTGGAAAGACTTATCGTTAACATCAATAACGTATCCGCCTGCTTTTGGCGCCGAATTATTGGCAGAAGAACCAGCATCCGAACCAGCTCCAGCTTTTGCAGCCTGCTTAGCTTGCGCTTCCACGCGACGCTTCACACCTTCTAAATCTACAGCTCCAGCAAGCGAAAATCCTCCTGGATTCATTCCTTGCGACTGACCGTTTACCATTATTGCCTCTTTTGCTAATTGCAATATTGTTGATTCTTATATTTACAACGCTTCTACTTTAATAGGCTGTCGTTCAGCACCAACCGGCGTAATTTTCATATGAGATCCAGCAGGTGGCACAACAAGCGCAATAACATTTACATAAGTTACGCGCATAGTACTTTTTGCTTTTCCGTCGCCAAATAGTGCTTTTTCTTCGTCAGATGCCGGCCTAGACTCACGGCCTTCTCCGGCAATACGCGTCCAAACAGAATCAATTCTTGCAACAACTAAATCGCTTCCATCACTCGAACGCATAACGCTTATTTGCTTCAATTGTGGAGTAAAAACCTGTTCCTGCGAACCTTTGTTGCGCTCCATGCCAGCTTGTACAGCTTTAGAAAGTTCTGCAAGTTTTTGACGAAGATAATCTTCCTCAAAATATTTTGCATACTTGCTTTCACCACCATGCTGAAGAACATCAGCATAAGCTTTTACTGATTCTTCTGGAGTCATAATTAAGCCAGTGTCATTTGATTTTCCCATTGAAGCACCAATACTTGGAACAGCAAATTTAGGAAGATGCACACCAGGGAAAAGTCGAGCCACAGCCCACAACTTATAATTCGACCTAGCTCGCTGCTGGCGCAAAACAAGCAAACGCTTTGATTGCTGATCTTTAGTGGTGGTTGTAATTGTCATTAAGTCTCTAGGCCACCCAGCATTTGTTGGCACAATCGTCTGAGCCGAAGCGCGCGGAATAATAGTTTTAGGGTCTAATTTACCGGTTTTACCAGCGATAACAAGCTCACTTGTGCGAACATCAAGAGCAGGCCCAGAAACAGCTTTAGGCAAGGCGTTAACGTCTTTTTCATCATTTGCCCGTTCCAGTGTTCGAAGCAAACCAAGACGAATATCCTTTTCTTGAATCATAGTTACATTAGGAAGCTCTTGGCCGCTGCGAGCTTCCACAGGCTTAGGTACTTGACCATCGCAAGCAGATAATCCCGCAACAAGAGCAACAGATACAGCACTTGCAACACAAAGAGAAGCTGCGCGCAACGTTTTTCGCATAATTCCGCCATTATTAAACTCGCGAATATACTTATTAAGATTACGCATTTTAATACTACGCATTATTGCTTGTTACCTCGCTCACTCGAGAAATTGCCTCTATAACCTTTATTATTCTTGCGATATCGCGAATTATTGCTATTTGCGTTGTACCCACGACGATTGCCACGAGTTTTCTTAGAATTATCTGTCTGCTTTGTTGACTTAGATTGCTTATTTTGATTTTCCTGCTTACCTAGCCTGCCCTGACTGTCTTGTTTATCTCGCCTATCTTGCTTTTCCTGCCTATCCTGCCTATCCTGCCTATTTCTAGAGTTCTTTTTATTCTGCTGATTTCGCCTAGTTTGAGAATTCTTACGATTCTTATCTACGCGAGCGGACTGAAGATCCTGATTATTTTTAGCATCGTCTTTAGTCTCGGAATAAGAGTTCTTTAGATTTTCGTCGTTCAAATCTGAAGATTCATCAACAACACTTTCGCGATTTTCCTCATCGCTTGGCAATTCATACGCAAATTCACCATCATCATGCTGTTGAATAAAACGAGCAGCGAATGCAAGCATATCGTCCTTAGAAATAACCGTGGTCTGCGCTATTGAATCTTCAGAAGATACTTGTGACGACGGAGACTCCTGGTTAAGTTGCTTAGAATCAGAATTATTTGCAATATTCTGATTTTCTACAGGATTTTTACCACGACGAGTGTGGCATCCATGGCGCGCATGCGACCCTGAAGCTTTTTTGTGCTTCTTATGAGCAAGCATGCCATGCACTGTTCCAGAAAATGCTTCAGAAAATGTGACTTCCTCATCTTTAGATTGTTTAGATAGCAAACCGGAAGAATTTGCCGCAAGTTGCTTATTCCTGCGACGATGCGGAGCCATGGCAAAAATAGTTGCAGCCAGCAAAGCTAACACAGCAAAAAGAGCACCAACAAAGTACAAAGGTGTTGCGAAATCTGGAACTTGATGCCTGCGCCAACGCAATTCCACAGAAGCAGCAGGAACGTTATCTCCCAAATCAATTAATAGAACACGTCGAGCTGCTTGAGATCTAGCTCTCATAGAACGCGAGTAGCGACGATTTGAACTCTTTTTTGAATTCTTACCAGACTTAAGAACTGCACCAGTTGCAACTGCATGATCATATGAAGCAGAACCTGCAGTTTGAACATAATCATAAGTATTTATTGAAAGCTTTGCTAAACCAAGCTGACACGTAACAGAAGGCCATAAGTTAGATTGTTGGAACTTAACGTCAGAATCTTTTATATCTGTATTAAAATCTTGTTGCAAAGTGCTTTTGCCAGACATTTCCGATACAGACAGATTATTCCAATCTTTAAGACCTGTAATGCGCTGCACTGGAGAGCCAGCTACCCAACCACGCACATCTTTTGTTAAACCAACAGCAACACAAATAGGTTTACGCGTTCGCAAAGCTGCAACACTTACGCGAACTTTACTATCAACCAAATTAAGAACACCTGGATCTGTAACAATATAACGAGTTCCGGTTACTTGCGCATAAGCAATAACCACGTCATTCGGCTTCCAAAATGTTGCGTTAGCAACACCAAGAGCAACACTTAATACTGCAAGCACTACAAAAAATGGAGCTACGATACGTCGCATAATTTTAGTGCGCAATGTTACTCGCCTTGCTGACTGTCGCATTGATTGTCCTTCTTTTTCAGGAGCATTGTTGGTATTAGTCATAACGATACTATTCTACAATCTTTTCATACCAGTTGCAGGTTTTGCCTTAAAATCAATATCAAGCGGTAATGTGAATCTATGCAAAAAACTACAATATCTAAACAAAAATCCTTTATTGCGCGCGCTTTTGCTGCTATTAGCACAGTAGCATTATGCGTAGGATTAGCTTCTTGCAGCGGCAATTCCGACAATACAAAAGGTGCTGCAGACGAAAACGCACAAAAAGCCGGAATGCAGCTTATTGAAGGCATAAGCGCTTCTGGAGAGCTTGGGAAAAAGCCAAAAATTACGCTTAAAACACCTGCAGATATAAAAAGAAATACTTACGCTATCTTACAGCACGGCAATGGTGAGACTATTCAAGAAGGCGATCGCGTCTGCTCGCAAGGCATTGTGCTTAACGCTAAAGATGGCAAAGAACTTATGAATACGTGGGATAAGGGCAGAGTTGATTGCTCAATTTCTATTGACAAAAACGTCACCAGCCGACCATACTACGCGCTTATTAAAGGCAAGAAGATTAATACAACTATTGCTTTTGGAGTCGCTGGAGAAAATAAGGGACCTTCATACGTTATGGTTCTAACACTTGTGTCCCGCTCAAAAGCATTAAAGCACGCAGAAGGTAAAGCAGTAACAGATATTCCTGCAAATTTGCCAAAGGTAACTCTTGATAAATCTGGAATTCCATCCTTAGATAAGAACAACTATGTGCCAGATGGAAAGCTTGTTTCTCAGACTTTGATTGAAGGAACCGGCAAAAAGGTAACCGCAAAAAGCACCGTAACTGCTCATTATGCCGGATGGACCACAGATAAAGACGGCAAAATGCATCAGTTTGATTCCTCTTGGCTTCGCTCAATGCCTGCAGACTTCTCTCTTGCGGGAGGCGTAATACCAGGTTGGACTAAAGGTTTGGCTGGAAAGAAAGTTGGATCTCGAGTTCTGCTTGTAATTCCTCCAGAAGATGGCTACGGCAAAGAAGATAAGAAGGATGCAAAGGGAAATGTAACAATCCCTGCAAACTCCACTCTGTACTTCGTTGTGGATATTCTTTACGCTTCGTGAGTTTGTAAATTTCGCAATGCCTAGCAAAGCAAAATATTTTGCAAAATAATTAGCTAGATAATTTGCGAGATAATTTACAAAAATACGCAAGTGATTGATTACAAAAACCCCTCATTTTCGAGGGGTTTTTGTGTATGCGTCTAAATCTAAAACAGAAGAAGGTCGTCGGATTCAACACCGCGCATATCGTCATAGTCGAGAATAAGACAAGTAAAACCGCGATCTTCCGCCAAAACTCTAGCTTGTGGGCTAATTGTTTGAGCAGCAAAAATGCCACGAACGGGCTTAAGTAACGGATCGCGATTAAGCAACTCACAGTACCGAGTAAGTTGCTCTACACCATCAATGCCACCGTGACGCTTAATCTCAATCGCAACGTGCACGCCTTCAGCATCCTGAGCCATAATATCAACTGGACCAATAGCAGTAGGATACTCTCGACGAACAAGCTTCGCGCCTTCCCCAATGCGCTCAATCTGCTCAGCCAAATATCGCTGCAAATGCTCCTCAACACCATCTTTAACTAATCCAGGATCCTCACCCAAATAATAAGTGCTGTCACTGTATATGTGCTCTAAAGAAATTTTGAGTAAATCATCACCTTTTGATGCAGCAACTCGAAGAATACAACCATCAGAAAGCTCGTTAGAAGTAGATTCTTCACCATTTTCTTTTTGAAGTATGCGCATTGTACAAGGCGCAACCATCCAATTAAGTGGCTTATACGCTCCAAGCTCCGAAAAAATCAGCACACTACCATCTGCTTTAATAAGCAGCACACGCTTAGATAGCGGAAGCGTAGCGTTTAATCTACCTGTATATTCAGCACTACAATCTGCAACAATAATTCGCACACAGTAAGCATAACAGAACTTGTGCAGGAAAGAATGTCACTTGCGCAAAGCAGCTGCTAAATCGCGATTCTGCCAATGCTCGTGCAGAGCGCAGTAACCTCCAAATAGCACAAGCCAAACTAAACCGCCAATTGCAGAAACGCGAGTATCTTCACTAATAAACAATGTAATATACACAAACACGAAGAATGCAATGGTAAGCGAATTAAGAAGCTTATAATGCGGCATCAAGAAACCATCCGCCATAAAATCAGCAGATTTACGATACTTACGGTGCGTAACCATAATCAGAATGTAAATCATGATGATTACAGCCGAAGACGCAGAAGCGAACAAAATAAACGCACCATGAACTCCAGGAATCGAATTAACTACCGGAGAAAGAAGGATTAATACAGAAGAAAATATGATTGCGCGAGCAGGAACTTTAGTATGCGACACCTTTCGCAACTTACCCAAAATAGGAGAAGGAGATTCAATAGCAATCTGATACATGTGGCGGCCGGCAGAATACAGTAAAGAGTTAAGAGCAGAAGATGCAGCCGTAATAACCACGAAGAATACTAGCGCAGAGGCCCAATGCAAGCCAGCATACTGGAACACCATAATGAACGGAGACATAAATGTGCCTTCAGCATTAGTAGCCTTGAAACGCTGCCATGGAACAATAAGCATGATTGCTACAAGAGCGCCAACATAAAAAATCAAAATACGCGTAATTATGCCGTTTATAGCCTTAGGTAAAACTTTGCGAGGATTTTTTGTTTCCGAAACAGTCACACCAACAAACTCAATAAGCTGATACGCATAAAACACCATCTGGAAGCTCATCAAAAATGCAACCCAACCATTTGGCATAAGAGAAAAATTATTGAAAATGTTATCGACGCTAGCATGCCCAGCAGGACTAATAACCCCTCCATGAAGTTGAGTTGCTGGGTAATGATACCCAATTACAACCATCACAATAGCAGTAACTATAAGCGCAACAATCAAAGTAATTTTAATCATGGAGAACCAAAACTCAGTTTCTCCAAAAAGCTTTACAGCAACCAGATTTATGCACACTAAAGCCGCTAAAAATACTACTTCTATAAGCCATTTCCAATGACTTACGTCAATATCAAAAGTTTGGAAAAATGTGACGCAATACGTGCTAACTGCCGTAATCTCGCTCATACCAATAAGCACAAGCACAAACCAATAAGACCACCCAGCAAAATTACCCCAGCCTCTGCCAAGATAACGCGTAATAAAACTAATAAAAGTATGCTGGTTCGGATCTTTGTACATAAGTTCGCCAATGCCGCGCATAAGCAAGAACATAATCAAGCCAACAATAATGTAAACAAATACAATACTCGGACCTGTTAAGCTAATAGATTTTCCGGAACCAAGGAACAAACCAGTACCAATTGTGCCGCCGATAGCAATAAATTGCACATGACGCTTAGTAAGACTGCGTTCCATTTGGTTGGAATTGTCATTATTCGCCGTCATATTCATTGCCAAAACTCCGTTCCTTGTATATACGAACTTTTTATTCTATCTGCACCCTTAACTATTGCGCTATTCCACACTTTTTAGAGAGCTAACCGGATCTATGCGATCAAGAGCAGGATTAGTGGCCCACTGCACAATCAAAGCGAAAATTAATGTTGCAACGCCTGCAATAAAGTAACTTAACGGAGCTACTTCCACCTCAAAATAAAGCGATGGCATTCTAAGAGCTTTGGTCAGCAAGCCTGCAATCAACCTTCCCAACGGTAAACCTACAGCGATACCGATTACAGTAAGAGTTAGCATCTCTTTATGTACGTAAGAATGAATTTCTCTTCTATAGAAGCCAAGAACTTTTAGAGTTGCCATTTCACGCGAACGCTCCGAAATATTCGTACTAGCCAAAGTAAATAGCACTGCTAAAGCCAAACCTGCAGCTAACGTTACAATCAGAGCAACAACAGCATTCATAAGATCAAAACTAAAAGCATGCTTCATTTTCGTAATATTCATAACCGCAAGAACGCTATCACGCTCCGAAACATTATTCGCGTACTTTATTTTTTTATCATCGCTGCCACGCAAACGAAGAATCAACGCATTATGCTTTAGAGATTTACTATTTTTATCATTAAACAATCGTTCGTAACATCTAGAAGTCATATACATGTTTGAACCAATTAGATTTCGAACAATAGCATTAACTTTTACTGTTGTGCGCTTAAAACTTGCGTTAGTTACTGTGATTTCATTTCCGCGATTGATATCCAAAGAAGCGGCTGCGCTTTGAGAAAGCAACGGGCCGTCATCTGTGAGCTTAACAGGTTGCAAATTGTTGTCAATATTTTGCAATCGCACAAGACGAGCTAAAGTATCCGCATCTTTTACAACAATCATTTGCACACTTTCAGAATCTTCTACATTGTTATGCTCAGATTTGTTGTTGCCCGAATTTTGATGCTTAGCAATTTCGCCAGAACTTATGTAAGCAGGAAGCATAGTTTCTACTTTATTATTCGACTTATCTTGTTCCACACGCTTTCTCATGCTTTGGAAAGAATCGGGAGCAGAAATCGCGATCATATCGTAATGGTAGATTCCCTCATATTGACGAGTGCCTAAAGTTGCGACGGTATCGTTTAATGCAAGACCGCACACAATAAGTGCAGTGCAGCCAGCAACACCGCCGATTGTCATGCATAATCTGCCTTTAAAGCGCGCTATGTTGCGAATAGTTACTTTATTTAGGAAGCTCATACGCTTCCAAATCCAAGGCAAACGCTCAAGAAGTACGCGAGCGCCAGCTTTTGGAGCTTTTGGACGAAGTAAATCAGCAGGAACTTGCTTTGTTTCACGCCAACTAACAACTATTGTGCAAACTGCTACAGGAATCACAAAAGCAATCACACACAGTGAACCGTATAACCAGTCGTAACGCAAACTAACACCTGGTACAGCGTAAAGTCCGCGCAAAATCTTCAAAAGAAGCGAAGGGATTGCAAGGAATCCAACAATATCCCCAACTCCACCACCAATAAAGCATGCTAAAATAGCGAAGAACGCGTGCCTTGTAACTGCAGCAGAACGTCCATAACCCAGGCTTAGGTACGTTCCAATAAGACTTCGCTCTTCCTCAACCATACGTGCCATAGCTGTTAAACTCATCATCATGGCAACTACAAGAAATACTGCCGGGAAAGCATAACCAAGTGACTGAATCGAAGCAACGTCGGAGCGTAAGCTTGCGTAACTATCATTAGCAATTCTAGTAGATATATGCCATTGTGCTTGAGGAACTTTCTTTTGTATTTCTGGCCTAATCTGCTTTAGAATTTTCGCTTTTACTTGTTCTTTCACAGAATTTGAAGCAAGCTTTATCCTTGGGTCATTCGCAATAATATTTTTCGCTTCTCTATTCGCTATCTCATCAATAATCTGATTTCGACGAACTTTTTCGCGCTTAGACTGCACTTTTTCGCGAATTTGTTCAGACGCGTCGTCAACAATATTGCGATACGATTTAGAAAACGCATTAACATTCTTAGTATCGTTCAATCTCACAGATATTGCAGAATACGGCAGGTCACTCATGTTGCTTGGGGCTGCAGACGTAAAGATTGGGTAGCGAGATGTTACAGAATTACGAAAAGCTTTTGACTGGTAACCTTCAGGATTGTTTAAATCGTTACTATCTAAGACGCTTCCAGTAATTAGAAGATTATATTTTTCAGATTTTTTATTTGAATTATTTGAAACACTGCTGCCGAATGCGGCCGACTGCTGCAAATTTACAACAACGGTACTGCCAATATTTAAGCCGCTATCGTGCAAAAATCGTTGAGTTACAACGGCTTCTCGATTATTAGTAGGCATATTGCCGTGAAGCAAATGAAGACGATTCATATTTTTTTGCGAATCGTAATGCACAAAATTCATTGCATATGTGGAACTTGCATCGTCATCAGAATGCGCTGTAGCTTTCCAAAAACGTTCGGCTTCAATTTCGCTTATGTTAGATAATTTTTGCAAAGAAGCAACATCATCTTTAGTTAAACCCAAGGTAGATACGATTTGCAAATCGTATGCATGCAACTTTTCGTACATGTCGTTCGTACCAAGAAGCATATCGTTGCAGCCAGCGTAAATTCCTGTCATAACAGCAACGCCAAGCATTGCAATAACTGCAAGTACACAGAAACGTCGCCACTGATGAATCCACATTCTAACGGCGCTAATAAATAATGCACTCATTAAAATCACCACTCAATATCAGCAATGGCCATAGGATTCTCTTGTATAGTCTCGCTTACGACTTTTCCAGAGCGGAAGCGCACAACTTTATGTGCCATAGGCGCAATTGCAGCATTATGGGTAATGATTAAAACTGTCATGCCTTCCGTGCGGCAAATATCTTGCAATAATTGCAACACTGACTTGCCTGTTTCATAATCCAAAGCACCTGTAGGCTCGTCACATAGAAGAAGCTTCGGCTTTTTAGCAAGAGCGCGAGCAATAGATACGCGCTGCTGCTCGCCGCCGGAAAGTTGCGCTGGGAAGTTTTGTAAACGATCTGCCAAGCCAACATCTTTAAGCGTTTGGGCAGGATCAAAATGATCTGAACAAATCTGCGAAGCCAGCTCAACATTTTCAAGAGCAGTCAAATTTGGAACTAAATTATAGAATTGAAAAACAAAACCAATATCTTCGCGGCGATAACGCACTAAACCTTTTCCTTTAAGCTTAGTAACATCGCAATCCCCAACAATAACGCGACCACTCGTAGCCGTATCCATACCGCCTAAAATATTTAAGGCCGTTGTTTTTCCAGCGCCAGATGCGCCCAAAATTACTGTAAGCTCACCACGTTCTGCCGTAAAACTGGCATCATCTAAAGCCCGAACGGCAGAAGAACCAGACGGGTATTCTTTTACAACATGATCAAAAGTTATATATGCCACAATGCGCCTTTCGTAAGTATCATCCATTGATAGTGGTTTTCAACTTTTGTTATGGATTCTTGTTTTATTGCTATAACTATTTTACGTAATAACCGTGAAGATTTTATGAATTGTACTTAAAGAATCGAGATTCCACGGCGTGCCATGCAATACGCGTTACCAAGCCAAGTATGACGAGAATTTGGCCAAACTGCACCTAAGCGTGGAGCGCCCTGACTCATCCAAATGCTAGGAACTCTTCCATCCGTGCTTTGAGAGCCGAGCAGATTAAACCCATTCTTATTTTCCAACCAATCCGGATGTTGAGTAACAATCGCAAGCCCTTCTTCCAAAGTAAGAGGTAAGCGTTCGTCGGAATCAATAAGCTTACTAGCAACATCCGGCTCTCTGTTTAAGTAAGATCCGCCCGCATGAGGATCAATTGCCAAATAGAACGGACCTTCCGGAGGCTCAAAACCATCTTTTGGCATAAAACTAGCAATATCGCGAGGAGGCATAGTTGTAAAACCAGCCATGCGGTCAATACTCGTACGAGAAATCAAAGACTCTGGAGAAACAAGCTCACGCGTAGGAACCAATAAAATATTCGTTCCTAAATCACTATTTTTAAGCGCGCGCAAAAGAGGCAGAGCAAGAGAACGAAAAGCATCAGCACTCATATCCGCCACGTCCGGATACCCGAGTGCTACTATACGATCAAGCTGCTGCTGTATTTCTTCCGATGCTACCGACATACTTACAGTTTACGCAGAGACTTTCACAATTGCGAGCAATTAATTTCGATATTTAAGCAAAATTACGTTTTTTCGCAATAATTTCCGCCAATTGAACAGCATTAAGCGCAGCGCCTTTCCTAAGATTATCGTTAGTAATAAAAAGCGCCAGCCCTCGCTTGCCATCCACAGCTTGATCTTGACGAATACGCCCAACATAGCTTGCGGATTTACCTGCAGCAAGCTGAGGAGTAGGAATATCATTCAATTCAACACCAGACGCCTTGCTTAAAACTTCGCGAGCCATATCCGGTGTTACGTCATTATCAAACTCAGCATTAACACTCATACCGTGGCCAGTAAAAACGCCTACTCGAACGCAAGTGCACGACGCAGCAAGATTTGGCAGATGCAAAATCTTACGACTTTCATTACGCAACTTTTGCTCTTCGTCAGTTTCTTCAGAACCATCGTCAACAATTGCACCAATAAAAGGCACTGCATTGAATGCGATTGTGCGAACAACTTTGGTAGGTTCTGGAAAATCTATTGCACTACCATCAAAAACTAATTTATCCGCGCCTTGATTCAGCGCAGCTTGAGCCTCATTCATAAGCTGCAAAGCACCAGCTCTTCCAGCTCCAGAAACAGCCTGATAGGAAGATACTATTAACCGCTTTAATCCAAAAGCATCTGCAAGTGGCTTCAACACTGGCATGCAAGCCATTGTTGTGCAATTTGGATTTGCTACTATTCCACAAGGGATTGTGTCTAAATCTTCGGGATTTACTTCTGCAACAACTAGAGGCACATCGTCATGCATACGCCATTGAGAAGAATTATCTACTACTATTGCGCCAGCTTCAGCAAATTTTGGAGCCCAAATTTTTGAAGTTCCACCGCCTGCAGAAAAAATAGCTATATCAATTCCGCGCAAATCAGCTTTTTCTACATCTTCTACAACAATATCTTTCCCACGATATTGCAAAACTGTTCCCGCAGAGTGAGCAGAAGCCATAAAACGTAAATCTCGAACGGGAAAATCACGCTCATCAAGAACACGGCGCATTACCATACCAACTTGGCCAGTAGCACCTAAAACAGCTACGTTTACACCTGTTTCATTGATAATCGTCATCTTATTTCTCCCTTAATAGTGGTTATGCCAATAATTTCGATTTTTAACGTCCGCTGCCGCCGTAAACAACAGCTTCGATTTGGTTAGCATCCAATCCGTAAGCCGTGTGTAAGGCTCGAACAGCTTCATCAAGCTGATTAACAGGAACCAAAGCGGCAATACGAATTTCTGAAGTAGAAATCATAAGCGTATTGATACCGTGATCACTTAATGCAGTAAAGAAAGTAGCCGCTAAACCAGAGTGCATCTTCATACCAACACCAACCACTGCAACTTTCCCAACAGTAGGGTCAACATCCATAGAAGTAAACTTCAATTCATCACGCGCTTCTTCAAGAACTTTACAAATTGCTTTCATCGACGAGCTAGGAGCAGTAAGGGAAATATCCGCAGTACCCGTAGATGCGCTTGCTTGTGCAATCATATCTATATTTGCATTAGCTTTTGCAAGAGTAGTAAATACTTTTGCAGCCATTCCAGGAACGTCCGGAATACCGCGAACTGTAATCATAGACTCACTGCGATCGTGAGCAACACCTGAAATAACAGGCGTTTCAACACCTAAATCTGGGAACAAGTCGCCCATAGTAGAACGAATCTCCTGGTTTACCATTATTACCGCCCTTAATTTCTATTTGCTTAAATATTATCTATAAAAAATAATTATCTATAAAAATAAACTTGCTTAAATCAACTTAAATTAGGTAAAGTACGTGGATTAACATTTCGCGGCACAATAAGAGTTCCATTTCTGTGAGAGAAGGAACTCCTAACGTGAAGCGGCATACTAAAACGCTGAGCATACTCAACGCAACGCAAAGCGAGCACACGCGAACCACATGAAGACATTTCTAGTATCGAATCGTAATCAATAACTGGAATACGTTTAGCAGTTGGAACAATACGAGGATCTGCGGTGAAAACACCATCAACATCTGTATAAATTTCACAAACGTCAGCTCCTAAAGCAACTGCAAGAGCAACTGCTGAAGTATCCGAACCTCCGCGGCCAAGAGTAGTGTCATCCCCCATTTCGCTAATGCCTTGGAATCCGGCAACAATCGCAACACTTCCCTTACTAAGCGCGCGACGAACACGGTCTGGTTTTACTGCGCGAATATGAGCTGCACCAAATTTCATGTCGGTCATAAAACCTGCTTGAGAACCGGTAAAAGAGTATGCGTGAGATCCTTGAGCATGAATAGCCATAGCAAGCAAGCTCATAGAGATGCGTTCGCCTGCAGTCATAAGCATATCCATTTCGCGAGCAGGAGGATGCGCATTAACACTAATTGCCTGATCAATTAAATCGTCAGTAGTGTCCCCCATTGCAGAAACTACAACTGCTACATCATTGCCAGCTGCTTTTGTGGAAAGAATACGTTTAGCAACGCGCTGTATGGAATCAGTGTCAGCCACAGACGAGCCGCCGTATTTCTGTACGATAAGCGCCAATTTTTACCCCTTGCTCATGTATAAACAGATGAACGAACGGATATTCCAAATATTTGGTCTGGTATCAGAGTATCAACTGCGCCCTATTATTCGCAATTATTGATAATTTGCTCGTTAAATTTTACTACTACACAGCTTGTCGCCCGCTGAAAGCGCGTCCGAGAGTAATTTCATCCGCATATTCCAAATCACCACCAACAGGCAAGCCACTTGCCAAACGCGTAATTTTAATACCTAGAGGATCTAACAGGCGAGCCAAATATGTAACTGTTGCTTCGCCTTCAATATTTGGGTCAAGCGCGAGAATAACCTCTTTAATTTGAGGATTTTTAAGACGCTCAAGTAATTGAGTAATTGATAAATCTCCAGGACCAACATTTGCCATTGGGTTTATAGCTCCGCCAAGAACGTGGTAAACGCCATCATATTCGTGAGTGCGCTCAATGCTCATAATGTCTTTAGGCTCTTCAACTACGCAAATTTTGCTATGGTCTCTGCGAGGATCTGCACAAACCGCACAAGGGCTTTGTTCGCAAACATTTCCGCAAATATCACAAAAGCGCACACTCGACTTCATATCGTTTATGGCATCTATTAAAGATTGCGCTTCTTGTTCAGATGCAGAAAGTATATAAAAAGCAATGCGTTGAGCGCCTTTAGGTCCGATTCCAGGAAGTTTTGAAAACTCGTCAATTAAACGACCAATTGCGCCATCGTACGACGATGCATTATGCACAGTTAACTACTCCTCTTGCTTTTTCTTAACGTTTGCAGAAATATTCTTTGGATTTTTTGGATCGGTTGCAGCAAATTCTTCAACCGTTTTAACCTCAAACATTGCCTTAAGATCATCCATGTCTACTGAAGATGCAGCTTCCAAGGAAATATCATCCATAGAACATTCATCTGCAGACGCTCCACTTGTAGGGACTACAGGCTCTTGCGTAATTTCTTTTGGACCAGCAGAACTTGGATTAACAGAACTTGGACCAGCAGCACCTGAATCAGAAATACTTGACTTAGAAGCACCTAAAACAGCTACATTTGAAACATGCGCATTAGCAACGTCAGCATTAGACTCGTCAACATTAGATTGCGCAGACTGCATTTTTGCTTGCGGCTTGCTTTGCGTTTTAGCAGATACATCAAGTACCGAAGTAGAAGCGTTAGGGAGTGTCATAACATCCGCAATAGGCACAGATGACATATCCGCCCAAGCATCATCTTCAACGTCCGGCAAAGCAGCTTCTTGCTTTGCATCTTCCGCAGTATTCTCAAATACTACTGATGCTGCGGAGCCATCAGCGTCTAGAAAATCCGAGGAATCCTTTTCTGTTTTACTTTCAGGGAATCCACCGCTGTCAGAAGTTGTTTTACCAATAAATCCTGCAGTCATGCCAGTTTTGTGCAATAAAATATCGCGTTTTACTTGAGCAAGACGCTTAGGATCCATTCTTGCAACAGATTCCACCGCTTCTCCGTTAGACGCAACAGGAGCAGGAGCAATCATTACTTGATTACCAAAAACGTCTTTCACTACGCTCATTACCACTTTTGGTACTTTTTGGCCATCGTAAGGAGATGTAGTGCATACTGCGAGCGCAAAAGCATGCTGACTCATAGGCTCATTAAAAGTAAGCACTAAACGCTGACGCCCAGATTGCTCAGAGTTTAATTGCACTTTAGGAACATACTTACGCGTCACATATTCGCGCGCATCTTCTGGCAACTTAGAGACTACTTCATCCCACATTTCGTCTGCACTTAGAGAATCATTATTCTGCGTTTTTGTAACAGAATTAGAGGATTCTGCAGAAGATTCTGGCGAAGATTGCAACGGAGATTCCAAAGAAGCTACCGGCGAAGGTCCAGCAGAAGATTCAGCGAAAGATCCAGCAGAAGATTCCGAAGGCTCTTCTTGCTTAGTTTCTTTCACAGAAGACTTATCTTGCTGCTTTTGCGCAAAAGATTTATTTTGCGGATTTGTTGCACCTATAAAAGATTTACCTTGCACATTTGCAGTAATGTCACTATCTGCAAGCAAACGAGCAACAAGAATTTCCAGATTCATGCGAGGCGAAACAGCACCAGCCATTGAGCTTAGCGCTTCATTAATAGTTTGAGCCATACGCGCTAAATTAGGTAACGTCATTTGCGAAGATTGACGCTGCAAGGTTTCCAAATCTTCTGGAGCAATATCATTAAGCAGATCGGAAGCAGCTTTAGCTCCGGCAGAAACCATAAGAAGTAAATCTCGCACTCTGCCTAACAAATCTTCAACAAATTTTCGAGTATCGTAGCCGCCAACAACAACGCGACGAACAACGTCATATATTGCAGCACCATCATGCTCAATAAGCGCATCAATGGCTTCAGAAATTAATTCACTAGGCGTAAACCCAAGCAAAGCAACTGCAGAATCCAGAGAAATAGCACCATCAACTGCGCCGACCATAAGTTGATCAAGCACAGAAAGAGTGTCACGCATGGAACCCGCACCTGCTCTCATAGCAAGACGTAAAACACCAGGAGCAGGATTAATGCTTTCCTTCTTACATATATCTTCAAGATAAGGACCCATAACTTCTGGAGGAACTAGGCGGAATGGGTAGTGATGGGTGCGGGAACGAATAGTGCCAATTACTTTATCTGGTTCAGTGGTAGCAAAAATGAACATAACGTGCTCAGGAGGCTCTTCCACAATTTTCAACAATGCGTTGAAACCTTGTGGAGTTACCATATGAGCTTCATCGAGAATAAAGATTTTATAGCGGTCTCGAGCTGGAGCAAAACCCGCACGCTCTCGAAGCTCTCGAGCATCGTCAACACCGTTATGGCTTGCAGCATCTATTTCTACAACATCAATAGACCCAGGGCCACCAGTTGCCAAATCTTTACAGCTCTGACATTTACCACATGGGTGAGAAGTAGGACCTTCTTCGCAATTAATGCAACGTGCCAAAATGCGCGCAGAACTGGTCTTACCGCATCCGCGAGGACCAGAGAATAAATAAGCATGAGTGATTTTGCCTTGGTCTAATGCTCTAGACAAAGGTACGGTAACTTGATCCTGCCCAATAACACCATCAAATGTGTCCGGACGATATCTACGATACAGTGCAAGTGCCATGTTTTCTAACCTACCGCGACCTAAATGTTTCCCCGATATATCTTATTTCAGATTAGCAGCAGCCGCCACCCTCTTATAAACAAAAGAATATTAATTACTTTTATTTATCACAATTTTCCAATGCTGCTCGAGCCGAAGCTTCTACGCTTGGAGCTAAAGGAATATTCAAAGGAACTGTAACGCTTACAGTGACTTCATCTTTAGCCGACTTACAAGATTTCAATATTGCGTGACTTGACGTAACAGTTCTAGTAGAAAATTCACAAGGATTATTTTCCATGCGCTGTAAAGCGGAAGCCCCTGACAACGCAGCTGCAGTAGCAACTGCGTAAGCTTGATGCCTAGCACTAAGAACATGCCCCAAAATTGCAGCAACAGCAAGCATTGAGCAGACTGCGATTACCAGCATAATGCCTAGCGCTGTGCCAGAACCGCAATCTGCCTTACTGCTCTTCTTACGAGCGAAAGATACTAAACAATTAAAACAACAATGCGAACTCATTCCAAAACCTGACTTACGCGACTTTCCACCAAAGGAGGCAATATGTGAAGCGGATCTGGAATAAGAGGACATTTCACAACAATATTAGCCATATTCCCATTACGATTTATTTGCACAGATGCTCCTGAACCTGCAACTTTCTGCACGATACTTGCAGCAGCTTTATCGTCGTGATGAGTAACCATGTAGTAAGCAACCTGGGAAGCTGCATCATGACAATTCATATTGCATACTACTGCTCTACCAACTCCAAGAAGTACAACTACAAGCACTATTGCACACGGCAAAACAACTGCAAATTCAGCAGTTACAGCACCAAAATCACGCGTATTAATATTACGCAATAATTTTTTGCATAACACAAAACATTCATGCAAAATATTCTTCCGCATCATAAGCTCATTTCACTAAACATAAAGCATCAATAAATTAGCCAAAATCAATCAACCAATTTTCAACGCTTTTTTCACTAATTCTGTCAATGTTTTGCGTATTGCATCTGATTTCAAAATGGCAACTAATAATGCAGCAAAACCAGTCGCAGCAATAAGCACTACAGCATACTCGGCGGTTACAGCACCAGAATCTTGCTTTTGAAGATTGTTAATATACTGCTTACCTTTTTGATTAAGGCGCATTTCTACAACTGATAATTGGTCATTTACTTGAAGCATCGATACAGTGTATCTTGCAACAAGCTTTTGAATTATCCCAACCATTATTTGTACCTTTCCCTTCAATTTATCCGAAATTTTCGGATAAAAATATTTTTGCAGGTTGATTTGCAAAGTCCAAGAAAAAATCTTCATTGTGGATAAAAGCTAAAAAGCATTGAAATCTTTTGGAAACCGCTTAAGAAAATTCAAAAATAAGATTTTCTTAACAAAATTTAATCTACTATCGCATAAGAGAAGCAACCGTAGGAAGAATACCAATACATATAAAAGCTGGCAGAAAGCACAATCCAACTGGTAGCAATAATCGCACAGACAGCCTGGAAGTTTCCTGCCTAGCAACATTTTCCATAGTGATTTCGTAATGCTTAGAAAGCGCAAGTAGTACCGGAACAGGCGAAGAACCATTACACCAGGATTCGCGCAAAGAAGTCATTAACCAAGTTGCTAAAACTGACGATGAATCTATTTTTTCAAGTTTTTTGTGACGGTTTTTGCTTTTTGAAACAGATTGAATATTTTTAAGAACATGCGGAGGAGACCACGCTTCATGCCAGCTATCCCCAGAAATCAAAGCTCTGGATACATCACACATCCACAATCCGTGGCCGCCAGGCAAAACAGCACCGACTACGTTCAAAGCTCTAGGAATAGCAACGCCACTGCGCAAAGCAACAATAATCATATGCAATCCAAGCAGAGGATCAATATCTTTAGAATAAGCATTACGCCACTCATATTTAGTATCAAAATAGCCAATATTTAATCTTTTATAACCAATCAATGTTTTAGATCCAAAAGAAATATTGCAAAATTGCCAAGCCATAATAACGAATACAGGCACAATCAGCAAAAGACGACTGTTATACTCCATTTTTACTTCCTAATAACCGAACTTGCCATATTATGATTAGATATTCGCAACATTGACTTAACCCATGCCAAGCCAAGACTGTAAGAAATCGCGCCAACAATCAACAAAACCCACCCATATACGGTAGTTAGCAAAATAAGAATCGGATGACCGCCAAGCAATTCGCCTGCTAATAGAGACAAAAAAGGCAATGCGGTAAGTAATTTTATTGTGGCAGCTGGCATTGCAGATACGTCTGCTTGCAGATCTTCAGCTCTGCGGCGAGCATGATACGATGCCGAAGCAGCTTCTACACAAGTAGCCATTTCACAGCCTAACGTATTGCTTAATTCATAAGCCGCCATAAGATTTTCGCAAACAGATTGCATATGGTTTTCAATGCGCCTACGCTGGGCTGCAGATAGATTACGATTTTTAATAGAACATCTATTATTAAGCCACCTGTAAATCATCTTTGTGCTGACCTCATTAGAACAAATATTATTCTTAAAATCAGCATCATTTTGCAATATCATTTCAAACGTTGAGCCGGATCTCAATGCAGCAATTAAACCGGCAAGAGCTTCTTCAATATCCATATTCCCCCAATCAAAGAATGAAAGTTACGAAGCTATTTGATTAAAATTACGCTGATTAAAATTATTTTTACTAAAATTACGCGCGAAAATGTTACTAATATCTTCTGGAAGCCGCCAACACTTAGCAAACTTTTTCCACTCAGGTAAAACAAGAACACGGATACTACCATCACTAAAACATCGCTCCAAACGCAAAACTGCTTTGCCTTGTAAAGCTGAAGCGGCAGGCAAATATTGCAGAACACCAATTTCGCGAACCATACGTCTGCCATCCGAAGCACGCTCCACATGAATTACTACATCAAAAGCTCCTGCAGCCAAAGCGCATAATGCTGCAGGCTCTAATTTTGCAAGCAAGCCAAGAGCCATAAGCCGAGCAGGAACTTTTTCTACTTCATCCGCATGAATCGTAGTCATGCCGCCTTTATGGCCGGAAGTAAAAACGCGTAGCAAATCAGCAATTTCTTCCCCTCTGCACTCGCCTAAAACAATTCTGTCTGGGCGCATCCTCAAAGTTGCTTTTACTAATTGAGATAACCCAATTTCTCCAACCCCTTCCACATTAGCTTCGCGAACGCTTAGCGAAACATGATTTGCAGTCAGCTCACCTAATTCACGAGTTTCTTCCACAGAAATAATTCGATCACGCGCATCCGCCATAGCAAGAAGAGCTTTCATAAGCGTAGTTTTACCAGAACCAGTGCTGCCTGTAATCAATATGTTTGCCTTTAATTTCACAAGGAATCCAAGAATATACGCAATTTCTTTAGGAAACATTCCTTGGCCACTTAATGCTAATAAATCATACTTTTTTAAAGTTGGGAATCGCACCGACAAAGCTGCACCTTGTGCTACAACTGGTGCCAAAACCGCGTGAATACGAATACCAGAGTTAGTTGAAGCATCTGCAATAGGGCAAGCATCATCAAGCCTCTTGCCAAGCTGAGCACATAACCACACTGCATACTCTCTTAATAATTTAGGGCTATGCATTGGCACTCTAGGCTTACCCTCTCTTAAACCCTGACCACAATCTACCCACACGCGTCCATCTTCGCTCACAACCATATCTGTAACTCGTGAATCATTTGCAAATTCCTGCAAAATTCCGAAATCAATATCGCGAGAATTATTTACGACCATACTTTCCCCTTGAATATGAAAAATGACTAAATTTAGAGTGACGACGTTTGCTTGAACTTTCTTTTTTGCTAAAGATTGCCTCTGTAAAAAGCCAGTTTCCTAGTTTTTTCATAGCAGATTTCATACAAGAAGGGACTTCGCGAATACCGTATCCTCCTATAATGTCTGCATGAAGGTTTGAATCATACGGCAAAAACCCTAATATCTGCATTGAAAGATATTCAGAAGCTTCGTCAACACTTAAAACATATGATTTTTGTTTTAGACCTCTAGGGCACATCCCTATTGCGGCAAAGTCATCGCTGCTAATATCAACATTGCAAGTTGACTTAAGCACATGCGAATATGCGCGAAAACGAGCTAAATCAAGAACAGATAATTCAACAGAAGCAAGCGTTGCAGAAGCAGAAAGTTGGGGAATACTTTTGTAAATTTCAACTGAGGATTTCCCAGATCCAATATCTACAATAACCACATCGCACGCTTCAGCCAAAGCGCGAATTACAGCCTCAACAACCCACGGCTCTGGACGCTCGCTGCGCCAAGGAGAAAATGCTAAAACATCAACATCATCCCAATGAATAAGCTCATTTTTTAGCACATATCCATCGCAACGACCAAGAGGTGCTTCTACTTCTTGCAGGCGCCTACCTTCATCGGATTCTAACCCCAACAAAACATCCAAACCGCCATGCGTTAAATCAGCATCTACAATCGCAACACTGTAGCCTTGCTTGCTTACATAACGAGCCATAATAGACAATAACGTGCTCAAACCAATTCCATCAGTTGCCGCAGTTCCAACCAATATATTCGAAGGCAGCGCCTCAAGAAATTCGCTTTCAAGCGGCGCTTCTTCTGAATATTCACACAAAGACTGATTCAGATTTTGTAATGAAATATTGCGATTTTTGGGCGCAATAGTAGTTATTACAGTATGATCGTCTACAAGAGTAGATGAATTAACACAATCGCTACGAATTGCGCTTGGATTAGAATAGCTCGACGCTTGAGGCGGGTAAACGTAACGATTAACGTCTTTCGACGCACTAAATCTAGCTAAATTACTAGTACCGCTTGAATCAGTTTGCCTAGCGCTAACCAACTTGTTATTTAAATCAATATTTGTACTCATGCGCCTATTGAAACGCATACGCAAGTTGGTTTGCAATAAAATTAAATCAATGTGGTTAAAACATTAATCATTCGGCAATTAGCGCATTATTAAGAACAAGATCTCCATGAGATTGCATATACCGTTCAAGAAGTTCACCATAGACCGGCTTAGTTTTTAGAATATCCGAAACAAGCAACGCAATAAATGCGCAAGCTGCCACTGGAAGTGTATGGATCATAGTTCCAGACATTTCAACTGTTAGCAAAATCGAAGTAAGTGGAGCTTTTACAGAAGCAGATAGCGTTCCAGCCATCACACAAACTGCAAACACAGATACGAATTTTGCGTCAATACCAAATGCTGAAACGCTAGTGATACTGCGAGCTGCGACTCCGCCTGCGAGCGCACCAACAGCAAGTATTGGCATAAAAATGCCTCCAGGAGCACCGCAACCAAAACTTGTTGACGTAAAAAGCATTTTTGCAACAAAAAGCAAACAGAGCATCGCAATACTTATTTTTCCATATTCCGAAAGACGCACTAAGTTAGATCCGCCTCCAAGGACTTCTGGAAGGAATAAACCAACTGGTATTGCAATTAAGCAGGCTACTACAACCGGCATCCACTGAGGCAAATATCCATACAATGTTTGCAACCCAAGAAGAGAACGATTCATTAAAGAGCCCACAAATCCGGCAAAAATACCAAGTGGAATAAGCCAAATATGCAATCCCATTGGCAAATCTGGAATTTGGCCGAAATCAAGTACTGGGCGCAAACCGAAGCAGCTTTGTGAAACAAAATCAGCAAAAAGAGAAGCAACAGCAGCGCCCATTAAAACTGTAGACGACATTCCATGCTGTACTTCTTCTAAAGCAAACATAACTCCAGAAAGAGGAGCAGAAAATGCTGCAGAAAGACCAGCAGCAGCACCAGCAGTTACAATATAATGCTCCTCAATGTCGTCTCTCTTTCCTTTACGGAAGATTCGAGACAACATTTGAGCGCCGCACGCGCCGATTTGAATTGACGGACCTTCACGCCCAAGCGACAATCCAAATAAAGAACCTAGCAAACCGCCAACAAAACGCACCGGCAAAATAGTGTGCCATCGCATATTCAAACCGCGGCGAACGTAGCCAACAACTTGTGGAATACCACTTCCGGAAGCCATGCTTTCCTTAACGCTCATCCAACCAATAATCAGGCCTGCAATTATGGCAAAAATTAAGCATGGCACAATCCACCATGTGTTATGCAAAATTTGCAAGTACATCCAACGCGCAAAATCAGTACCATACTCAATGCCAAATCTGTAGAAAGCTACGAGAGAACCGGAAACTACGCCAACTAAAACGCCCGCTAATATTACTTTCCAGCGAAGCTGACAAAAAGTTTCTAATATTTGCTTTGACTGCTTACTTAAAAAGCTCACCACATTCTTAAAGCTCACAACTACTCGATTCTGCGCGCAAAACTTAACTTTTAAATACTAAAAATTTGGAATAACAAAATTTGCAAAGCAACATAACCAATAGAAGCAGACAAAAATGGCGCAATAAGCTCCGCACAAAGTAGAAAAATGCCATCTTTTATGCGCTTTCTTTGAATAAGATCCACACCTTCAAAAATCGCGGTAGAAAACGTGGAAAATCCACCCAAGAATCCCAAAATCATCAAATAAACAAAATTAGCGCCAAAAATTGTTACTGCAGCCATAAAAACATTAGAAACAACTCCTAAAGCAAACGAAGCTACACAATTGATAAACAGAGTTGCAACAGGAATTCTACTATCATGGCTTGCAGAAATTTTTTTAGTCATTGCGCATCTTAAAACAGCACCCAAACCGCCAAAGAAGCAAGGCAAAACAAATATAGTAAAAACGTACAATGGATTCATCACTTCACCGCCTTAGTATTATCTTCTTGAACAGTTTGCTCTTGCTTGCTATTAATGCGCTTTGCAATTCCAGTTCCAATCCAACTGCCAAAAAACGCCATAAAAACGCCAAATATTAAGGAAAGAACCATACCCAAAATAGCAAACGTCATGCGCGGAGTAACAAAAGACACTGCACTTTCAAATGCGAAAGTAGACATAGTTGACAATCCGCCGCAAAAGCCCGTTCCTAAAGCATATTTATAAAAAGTTTGCTTTTCTTTAGATAACGCTTTAACAGATATTGCAGTAACAAGAGCGAAAATAAAGCAAGCAATCATATTAGACAAAAAAGTGCCTAAAGTAAGCTGACCAAATATAGAAGATTGTAGATTTACCGGGTAAATTAGAGGCGCGTAGGAAGAAATTACCCCACGCACAAATGCTCCTAAAGTGCCACCAATAAAAACTAAAAGGTATAAGCGGCGGCTATTTTTACAATTTTTCTCGCTTGTTTTACTCATTTGCACTCTTTTACAAAACTCTTTGCATAAACCAAAACGACACTCTCAATTGAGAAGTGCCGTTTTGTTAAGTTAATCATCAGCCAATAAACAATTTCAGTCAGTCAGAGAGTGAACACTAATAATGTGATCTCGCTGCGGGCCAGTGCCAATGGCAGAAATACGGCAATTAGAAAGCTCTTCCAAACGCTTCACGTAATTCTGAGTATTCTGAGGCAAGTCTTCAAACTTGTGAATTTGAGAAATATCCTCGCTCCAACCAGGAACCATCTCATAAACTGGCTTTGCACAAGCGAATAGAGACTGGTCCACAGGCATTTCTTCCACGCGCTTGCAAGTTCCGTCTGCCAAAGTCACGTCGTAAGCTACACAAACTGGAATTTCCTTCAAGCCTGTTAAAACATCAAGCTTGGTAAGAACAATATCTGTTAAACCATTTACGCGAGTTGCGTAACGGCTTACTACAGAATCAAACCAACCGCAGCGACGAGGACGGCCTGTTGTAACACCATACTCATGACCCTGCTCACGCAGCCAATCGCCCTGCTCATCCAAAAGCTCAGTTGGGAATGGACCTTCGCCAACACGAGTGATATAAGCCTTAGCAACACCAATTACGCGAGTAATGCGAGTTGGACCAACGCCCGTACCTGTGCAAGCGCCGCCAGCAGTAGGATTCGAAGAAGTAACGAATGGGTAGGTGCCGTGGTCAACGTCAAGCATCGTTGCTTGTCCGCCTTCGAACAGAACGGTTTTGCCTTCATCCATTGCCTTATTCAAAACTAGCGAAGTGTCAGCAACATAAGGCTTCAAACGCTTACCCAGCTCAACAAGCTGGGCAGTTACAGCGTCAATATCAATAGGATGCTGATTATAAAGCTTCACAAGCATCTGATTCTTTTGATGCAAGCTCGCCTCAACTTTGTCACGCAAATGCTCAGCATTAAATAAATCGTGTACGCGAATTCCGACGCGATTAATTTTATCCGCATAAGTAGGTCCAATACCGCGACCGGTTGTACCAATTTTGTGCTTTCCAAGGAAACGCTCTGTAACCTTATCTATTACGCGATGGTACGGCGTAATAATGTGCGCAGCTTCGCTTACCAGCAAACGTGAGCAATCAACTCCACGAGATTCCAAAGCATCAATCTCTTCAAACAAAACTTCCGGATCAACAACAACGCCGTTGCCAATTACAGGGGTTACATTAGGGCTAATAATGCCGCTTGGAAGCAAATGCAGCGCGTAAGACTTATCTCCAACTACAACGGTATGGCCAGCATTGTTGCCACCATTAAAACGTGCGACAATATCAACTTTAGATCCAATTAAATCTGTTGCTTTACCTTTACCTTCGTCACCCCATTGAGCGCCAATAAGCACAATACCAGGCATGCCGCACCTCCATTTTTTGGGCTAACGTTGCCCAAATTTGCACAATCCTACCTGACAAGATTATCGCTACGCCCCTACCGATTAAGAGGTAAGAAAAATCTTTTAAGTATTAAAGCTAACTATTTCAATGCTTTACCAGCAGAACCAAGCTGCACACAAGCTTCTACCACGCGTTGAGCCATGGCTTTTTCAGCTTCACGACCCCAAGAACGAGGATCGTAAAGTTTCTTTTCTCCAACTTCGCCATCTATCTTAAGAACAGAATCGTAATTGCTAAACATGTGTCCTGCAATAGCGCGAGTAAAAGCATATTGCGTATCCGTATCAATATTCATTTTAACTACGCCGTAGCGCACAGCTTCTGCAATTTCTTGAGCAGTAGAGCCAGATCCTCCGTGGAATACCAGCAGGAAAGGCTTTTTAGATGCGCCAAATGTACGAGTATCGCAAGTATCTTTATATTCTTCGTACACAGTTTGTTGGATTTCTTGCAACAATTGCGGACGTAACTTTACAACGCCAGGCTTATATGCTCCGTGAACATTGCCAAAAGTAAACGCTGCCATATATCTGCCGCGCTCTCCCAAACCAAGCTTTTTTACAACGCGTAAAGCATCTTCAGGCGTAGAATATAGGCGCTCGTCAATATCGGCACGATGCCCATCTTCTTCTCCACCAACCGCACCAATTTCAATTTCAAGAATTGTACGAGCCTTTTGCGAAGCGTCAAGTAACTCTTCTGCAACATCTAAATTATGTTGCAAATTAACTGTTGAGCCATCCCACATATGCGATTGGAAAAGAGGCTCTGCCCCCTTTTTTACTTGCTCTGCTTCTTTAGCTAAAAGCGGTCGAATCCAGTCGTCAAGATAAGCCTCTGCACAGTGATCGGTATGAAGAGCAATAGTAATATTTGGATACTGAGATGCAACTTCATGCGCAAAAGCAGCAAACGCAAGAGAGCCAACAACGCGATTATTTACGCACTGCCCAGAAAAATAAGCCGAACCGCCAACAGAAACCTGAATAATGCCATCAGACTCAGCTTGCGCAAAACCTTGAAGAGCCGCATTAAGCGTTTGAGTACTTGTAACATTAATAGCAGGATACGCGTAGCCACCTCGACTTGCAGCATCAAGCATATGCGCGTAACGTTCAACGGTTGCAATAGTCATACTTGTATTATCCGCCTTTATAATTCACAAAGCTACACAAATACACAAAAGTGTTACAAAAGCTGTTCTAATAACTTACTAACTGAAACGCTTTAAGTTACGACTGCATCTTTTGATGACGCTTTTTAGCTTCTGTAACTACAAATTTGTGATATTGCAATGCGATTGATTCATCTAAGCCAGCAGCAGCAGAAAGATCTAGCAGACGCTGAACCTGCTCCTGCTCACGCTTAGAATCCAAAGGAGCAAATTTAGCTTTAGCTTTAAGCTCACCAATGCGATTAGTAGTCTTAAAACGTTCCGATAGAAGCGCAATAACCGCACCGTCAATATTATCAATCGATTTGCGCAGCGTTAAAATCTTATCCGCAGCATCTTCACAACTTTTATTTAATGAAGTATTGCTCGGATTAATTGTCGTTTCAGAAAAATCACACATAATATGATTTATACAAAACTTTAATCAAAATAAGTCTGCAAAACCATTGTGGTTTCCGTACTTACTGGCACAATGCGATGAATAGTATTGATTAGCTCTTCCAACTTACTTGGCGTTGCAACACGAACTACCAGCATAAAACTTGGGCTTCCTGTGACGGAATAGCACGCTTCAATACCAGGAATATCGCGCAACTTTGTAGGAATTGTTGCTTCCTTACCAAAATCAAGCGGAGTAACTGACACAAATGCACTAACTGGCAAGCCACGACGCTCGTAATCAATAAGCGCACGATAACCAGTAATAACACCCTTGCGCTCAAGCTTTTGAACACGCGACTGCACGGCAGAAACAGATAATCCTGAAGCCTTTGCTAAACGCGTTAACGTGGCACGACCATCATGCTCGAGAATATCTACAATAACTCCATCGGTTGAATCCATTGGCAAAGCGCCTTCAACTTTACGGGAACTTCCTGTCATATTTTCTCCATTCTCTAATCGACGCTGAACGAGAATTATAGTCGGATTTATGCTAGCGCCGGCAGGCAGCAATACCTATGTTACCTTATTTTTTACAGAAAAAGAACAAAATAATATAAAAAATTTTTTTATACCTTGCTTTATTCAGTTTTTTTGTGGAAAAATAATAAAAAATATAAACTAAATAATAATATTTATTGTCGAAAGAGTATAGGGAGATAATATGGCTGTTGTAGCAGAACACGCAATCTCAATACCTAGATCTGGTATTCGTGACGTATTTGACCGCGTAGAACAAATCCCTGATGCTATTTCACTATGCCTAGGAGAGCCTGGCGAAACCGCTTCCAATCATATTGTTAAAGCAGCTTGCGAATCTATTGAAGCCGGAAAAACAAAATATACCGACGTTTTAGGAATTCCAGAATTCCGCAAAGCTGCAGTTGATTACACAAAGAGAGTGAAAGGCTTAGTTTATGACGCCGATACTGAAATTCAAGCAGTTGACGGCGCTACAATTGGTTTATATTTAGCTATTAAAGCAGTAATTGATCCGGGCGACGAAGTAATTATTCCTTCCCCATACTTCACTTCTTATGATGCAGAAGTGTTAATGTGCGACGCAACTCCTGTAACAGTTGCCCTTAAACCTGAACATGGAATGCATGTTAATGCTGAAGAAATACGCAAAGCAATTACTCCACGAACTAAAGCTATTATTATCAACTCACCTTGCAACCCAACTGGCGCAGTAACTACAGCCGAAGAACTTGCAGAAGTAGCAGAATTATGTAAAGAATTTGATTTGTGGGTAATTTCTGACGAAGTGTATCATCCATTTGTATTCGCGAGTGACCCTGACACAGAACCTGCAGGAGATGCTGTAGCGCCATCTATTGCAGCAGTTGAAGGAATGAAAGATAGAACCATTATTGTAGAAAGTTTGTCTAAAACTTACGCAATGACCGGCTGGAGAATCGGCTATATTCTTGCACCAGCTAACGTTATTGAGCAAAGCAGTAAAATTGCGGAAATGATACACTCTTCCGTCAATTCGACTGCACAATACGGCGGAGTTGCTGCTCTTACCGGACCTCAAGATCATGTTCGTCAAATGCGTGAAGAATACCGTGAAAAACGAAATCTGGTACTTAACGCATTACAAGATTGCGACGCACTAAAACTTATTGAGCCACAAGGAGCTTTCTACGTTTTCGTCGACGTTCGCCCAACTGGATTAACTTCCAAAGAATTCAGCAGAAGACTTTTGGAAGAAGAAAAAGTTGCTGTTGTACCTGGAGAAGCTTTCGGAAAAGAAGGAAGCGGATTTGTGCGACTTTCTTATGCTGGAAAATCGGAAGAACTTAAGGAAGCTGTGGCTCGCATGCGAAAGTTTGCGCTTGAGCAGCAGGCTGCTAATAATGCGTAAAAACAATTAAAAGCAACAATTAAAAGCAATAAATAAAAGCGCACAATCCTAGGATAGATTCTTAAGATTGTGCGCAAAATCATTTATTCTGTTATTTTTCAGCTTACAAACTTAAAAATAACACTCAAATCACTTAAGCAGCAGTTGGCGCAGAAGTATTTGAAGAACCGTTTGCTTGCTGAACAATAGCAGCCAAAAAATCACGGTTTGAAGCAGTCTTCTTTAAGCGAGGAATCAAAGTCTGATACGCTTGCTCAGGCTCAAGACCGCCAAATAGGCGACGCAAACGGTAGATAATAGGAAGTTCGTTAGCCGGAGTAATCAATTCCTCACGACGAGTTCCAGAAGCATTAATATCTACAGCAGGGAACAGACGCTTATCTGCCAAGTCGCGGCTCAAACGCAATTCCATGTTGCCAGTGCCCTTGAACTCTTCGAAAATAACCTCATCCATCTTAGATCCAGTTTCAACCAGAGCGGAAGAAATAATCGTCAAAGAGCCGCCGTCTTCAATATTTCGAGCAGCACCAAAGAACTTCTTTGGTGGGTACAACGCCTGAGCATCAACACCACCAGAAAGAATACGTCCAGAAGCAGGAGCAGCGATGTTGTATGCACGAGCCAAACGAGTCATAGAATCAAGCAAAACAACAACATCCTGGCCGAGCTCAACTAAACGCTTAGCGCGCTCAATTGCAAGCTCTGCAACTGTAGTATGGTCGGAAGCAGGACGGTCAAACGTTGAAGAAATCACTTCACCCTGAACCGTACGCTCCATATCCGTAACTTCTTCTGGACGCTCATCTACAAGAACAACCATCAAATGCACTTCAGGATTGTTCGTAGTAATAGCGTTAGCAATATTTTGCAGCGTAATAGTCTTGCCAGCTTTTGGAGGAGACACAATCAAACCGCGCTGACCCTTACCGATTGGTGCAACCAAATCAATAACACGACCAAGCATGCGATTAGCAGTAGTTTCTTGGCGTAAGCGCTCATTAGGGTACAGCGGCGTAAGCTTAGCAAATTGCGGACGATTCTGAGCTTCTTCAACACTCATTCCATTAATGCTATTAACAGTTTGCAACGGAACAAACTTCTGACGCTGATTCCTGCGATCACCCTCGCGAGGTGCACGAATAGAGCCTTGCACAGCATCGCCCTTGCGCAAACCATACTTTTTAATTTGGCTCATTGAAACATACACGTCATTTGGTCCTGGAAGGTAGCCAGAAGTGCGTACAAATGCATAAGATTCGAGCACATCAACAATACCTGCGACTGGAACAAGATCTTCCTGAGGCTCTTCGCGGCGAGATTCTCGAGAATCGCGCTCTTCGCGGCTCTCACGATTATCACGGTCTAAACGAGAATTGCGCTCAGAGCGATCTTTACGATCTTGACGTTCCTGGCGATCCTGTCGATCTTGGCGATCATCATGATCAGAATAATCCTCTCGATCATCCTCATAATCTCTACCTCGACCACGCATGCGACGCTGGAAACGCTCCGACTTATTATCTTGCTCTTCTCGATCAAAATCACGAGAAGCTCCACGCTGTCGACGAGATTCGCCTTCAGAGCGAGATTCATCTCCTGGCAAAGTTGCCAAAATCTGATCTAAATCGCGCGAATCTACTCCTTCTGCACGACGATCACGATTGTTGTCTCGCTCATCATTTACACGACGACGCTGGAAAGAAGAATTACGATTGTTATCTCGTCGATAATTCTTAGATCCAAAATCTTCGTCGCGCCTGCGACGATCATTAGTTGCATTTGGCACTAAGTTTTCCAACGCTTCCAAGTCTTTATCGTCGCCCAACGAACGAACTTCTTCATTATCTGCACGAGTATCTGCAGACTTACTTGCACTCGTAGAATTGTAAGGCGTGCGAACACTTACACCGGCAGGCGCTTCTCCCCCATTGCGTG
The DNA here is from genome assembly GCF_048545135.1 of Gardnerella bretellae. NCBI lineage: Bacteria > Bacillati > Actinomycetota > Actinomycetes > Bifidobacteriales > Bifidobacteriaceae > Gardnerella > Gardnerella bretellae. The sequence goes on along the minus strand of NZ_JBKQXU010000003.1, from coordinate 158,334 downwards.
CCGCATTCAATGTAGCTAACAATTCAGGCTTACGCATGGTCGAAGTGCCACGCAAACCCATTTGCTTCGCAAGATCTTTCAATTCTGAGAGCTTCATTTTCTCAAGATTTTGGCTTGTTGCCACAATTTTACCTTTCCCTAACTCACACGGAGTATACTACCGGTAAGCCTTTGTATGGAAGATTACGGAAAATCCGTCACGAACTCATGATTACTACATAACAATGTACACAACCACGAACATTATGTATGCTACTACAGCTCTACGACGCTGCAAACCGCGACGCGCCAGCAAGTCTAATTATTTTTAAATTATAAACTGAATATTCTAATAAAAAAGCGCCAATAATAATGGATTATGCCACTACTATTGACGCTACTTTTAGCTTAATTTTTACTTAAGTTATTTATAAATACTTACTACTTCTTTTCGTGATAAGACTTTTCAGTATTTACAGACCACACATTTGCTTTAGATTCTGCGCCAGTGTGAATATTTTCTACAGCTTCGATTGCGGTAGCCATGGAATGATCCTGGTTATTATAACGATGCTGTCCGTTTCGACCAACGCAATACAAGTTGCCGAAGCTATCCAAGTACTTAATCAACTCAGGCATTTGTGCATAAGTGTCAAAGTAAGCTGGGTAAGCCTTTGGAACACGCTCACGATGGGAATCAAGAACATCTTCTTCGCCATTAATAACCTGCATGCGAGTTAATTCGTCGATAGCCATCTTACGAGCGTCTTCATCACTCATATTCCAGAAGTCGTCGCCTTCTTCGCAGAAGTACTCAAGACCAATCCAAACAGTGTTGTCAACATCTTTAACAAGATAAGGACTCCAGTTGTTGAAGATTTGCAGACGACCAACCTTGTAACCAGGATCCTGCACATAAATCCAGCAATCAGGAACAATAGGAGGATTACCAAGCGTTGGAATAGTAGTAGTATTACGCAGACGAACACGCTTAACAAGCAAACCTACAGTCACAAAATCGCGATAAGGCAAACCTTTGGCAACACGTTGCATTTCTGCTGGAACTTCAGCTTTTTCGTCACCATTTGTACCTTGCTCAAGAGCTGCAACCAAATCTTTAATAGGCATAGAGGAAACAAACTCGTCAGCATGCAATTCAGAACGTTCACCGTTGGCATCTTCAATAACAACGCTTGAAATCTTGCCATCAGACTGCTTAATAGCAACCACCTTTGCATCTGTGCGCACAGTAGCACCATTTTCACGGCAGCGGCGTTCAACAGTTTCCCACAATTGACCAGGGCCAAGCTTTGGATACCAGAATTCCTCAATTAATGAGGTTTCTACTTCCTTCTTCTTACCATTTTTCTTAGGGAAAAGCTTAGAAAAAGCATTCTTCAAAACTTCAACAATGCTCAAACCCTTAACGCGCTGAGCACCCCAATCTGCAGAAATCTGGCTTGGATGCCTACCCCAAAGCTTCTCGGTATAACCCTCAAAGAACATTGAATAAAGCTTCTTACCAAAGCGATTAATGTAGAAGTTTTCAAGATTAGTTTCTGGCAACTTGTGAATCATCGACCACAAGTAGCTAAAACCAACCTTCATCGTCAAAATAAAGCCCATAGAGCGCAAGGTGGCTGCGGAAAGAGAAATCGGATAATCGAAGAAATGATGATTCCAGAAAATGCGCGAAACGCGATGGCGCTTCAACATAACTTCGTCTTCAACTTCAGGATCAGGTCCACCTGGTTCCAAGTCATGGTGACGACCAAGCTTCTTATCATCGTATGAAGGCGCACCCTGCAACGGCAACATTTCACGCCACCACTGCATAATGCGATCATCCTTCGAGAAGAAACGGTGACCGCCAATATCCATACGATTACCGTTGTACTTTACAGTACGCGAAATACCACCAAATTCACGCGTTGCTTCGAGCAGCGTTACGTCATAGCGACTAGAACCGCCATCTTTAACGAGCTCCCAGGCTGCCGTCAACCCTGCCGGACCGCCGCCAATAATCACAACAGATTTCTTTGGGGATTGTGTATCCGTCACTTGTCCTCCATACCTTAATACATCAATTTTTACAAAAACACATTTTGTGCTAGGTAAAATTTCTATATATCTTTATTGAGCATACGCTTATCACGCGATAGATTCCGGAATATCAATGTCTGTTTTCTGCACTTCTTCAACATTAACATCCTTAAAAGTCACTATTCGCACATTTTTAACAAAACGCGAAGGCCTATAAACATCCCAAACCCACGCATCTGTAAGTTGAACGTCGAAATAAACGTCTTGGCCGGCCGAACGCACGTTGAAATCAACCTTATTTGCCAAATAGAATCGGCGTTCTGTTTCTACAACGTACGTAAAAAGCTTAATAACATCACGATATTCTTTATACAACGCAAGTTCAGCATCGGTTTCATAATTGTCGAGATCTTCGGCGCTCATTGCTTCCCTTCCGTATTGGTGTTACGTTTACGACCGCGACCTATAATGCGCCACCAAGCTCTTTTTGAAGAACTACCTTCGGTGTTATTTGCATTATAAGGCCATTCTTCATCAAGATTATCACGACGCACCGGTATAGCCATTGAGTGCTCGTGTGCACTCAATGCTTCCACTACTCCCGGATTTTCCTCTATAACATGCAGACCAAACGCATCAAGAGAACGAATTGCATCGTACTCATCTGCAATCGTATCCATAACAACAAAATCTTGATACTTTTGATTTTGCGCATCCCACAAAGCATCGCGCGCAGTACCGGTTTGTGCAAAACCAAGAGATTGATATACAGAAAGCGAGCGAGTATTTGTAGCAGGAACACCAACCCAAATACGATGTAATCCTAAACCTACTGGCTCTGAAGCAAAACCGTAAGTCATCACTCGAGGCATAGCATCGCGCGAATAGCCACGTCCGCGATAATCCTTGCCAAGTACAACTTGAATACGCGCAGAACGAGACCACCCATCTATGTCAATAAGAAAAATCATGCCAATAATCGCACCAGAAGTATTCTTAACATCATCTAAAACATCTGGAACTATAGCCCAAGCAATTGTAGGACGAGATTGTATATCCCCAGCAAAACGACATGATTCAGCAGCTTTTTCAACAGCAAAACCGTCATTAGACCACTGAACAGAACGCTCAACCCACGCATGAACCATAGATCGCTCAGATTGAGAATCTTTTCCGGTAATAACCGAAGCGTTATCATATGCGCAAAGCTCATCCATACGCTGTAAATCATCGCATGTTGCTGGGCGAAGATGCGCCATTTCTCCACGAATTGGAGGGATTACTATAGATTTTGGTAACTCGCGAGAGTTGTTCACACCATCATTGGTTTGTTGCATAGTCACCTACTTGTATTGTGCCTTTGAGTATTAAGCCCTTCGCATAATTCTCACGTCGCATAATATATGATAATCCAGAAGACGAAAAATGCGTCACGATATTTCTAAATAGCAAATTCTGCGCACCTGCTACACAAACAAATCTGATTTGATTATGCAGCAAGTACGCAGCACTTACTTTTTGATATTGATTACGCTTTTGCGCTTATACATTAGCGTTATCAAATATTAAATTTTTTAGCTTTTGGTTTTTCAGCCCTTGATTTTTGCCATAACGATCTTAGTAACAGCCTTAGCGTCTGCCTGACCTTTAGTTGCACGCATAACAGCACCAATAATCGCGCCCATCGGCTTCATATTGCCCGCCTTAAGCTTTTCAGCAACTTCAGGGTCGGCTGCAAGAGCAGCGTCAACAGCAGCTTCCAAAGCACCGTCGTCGTTCATAACCTTGAATCCGTGCTTCTTAACAACTTCATCAGGCTTACCCTCACCAGACAAAACGCAAGCAACAGTTTGCTTAGCGAGCTTATCGTTAAGATTGCCGTCTGCAATTAGCTTTTCAACTTCAGCAACATCTTGCGGAGTAATAGGCAATTCTTCCAACGTTACGCCACGAGCGTTTGCTTCGCGAGCAAGCTCACCAAGCCACCACTTCTTAGCGCCCGCTGCAGTTGCGCCAGCCTTAACGGTTTCTTCAACCAAATCAAGAGCATCTGCGTTCAAAATATCGCGCATTTCAAGATCACTAATACCCCATTCGCTTTGCAAACGGTTACGACGCTCACGAGGCATTTCCGGCATTTGCGCCTTCATTTGCTCAATATGCTCTTTAGTGATGTGAAGCATAACCAAATCAGGATCTGGGAAGTAGCGATAATCGTCAGCATCCGACTTTACGCGACCGCCAGCAGTGGTCTGAGTTGCCTCATCCCAGTGGCGTGTCTCCTGCAAAATCTCGCCGCCTTCGCTCAAAATAGCAGCCTGACGACGAATCTCATATTGCAACGTCTTTTCAATTCCGCGGAATGTGTTCACGTTCTTAGTTTCTGAACGCGTACCAAATGGATCGGTTGGCTTTGCACGAAGCGAAACGTTCACGTCAGCGCGCATATTTCCCTGCTCCATGCGAGCGTGGGAAATGTTAAGAGCGCGAACAATATCGCGAATAGCACGCATATAAGCACCAGCAATTTCTGGAGCGCGGCTGCCCGCACCTTCGATTGGCTTAGTTACAATCTCAATTAAAGGCACGCCTGCACGATTGTAATCAACCAACGAATGATTTGCGCCTTCAATACGACCGTCAGCACCACCAACGTGAGTATTCTTACCAGCGTCATCCTCAATGTGAGCACGTTCGATTGGCACGCGGAACACAGTGCCGTCTTCCAGCTCAACGTCCAAGTAACCGTTGCCATTAGTAGGCTTATCGTACTGGGAAATCTGATAATCACGAGGCATATCTGGGTAGAAGTAGTTCTTACGAGCGAACTGACTCCACTCAGCGATTTCGCAATGCAACGCCAAACCGAGCTTAATCGCGTAATCAACCGCAGTCTTGTTTACAACTGGCAAAGAGCCTGGCAAACCAAGGCTTACAGGAGTTAGCTGAGTGTTTGGCTCGCCACCAAAAGATACTTCTGCTGGGCAGAACAGCTTCGTACGAGTGCAAAGCTCAACGTGCGTTTCCAAACCGAATACTGGATCAAACTGCTCAACAGCATCGGCGTATTTCATAAGTTTTTCAGCCATGAGAATCCTTCTTACTTAAGCTTTACTTCACTTTTACTTAGCCAATGAATCGAGCCAGCCAGCTTTAAGCGACTTCCAGATTGGGCCGCCCCACTGCTCTTCGAGAGCAGCTTCCAAGGCTGCTGCAGGCTTGTACATCTTTTCATCATGGCATTGCGGAGCAATAATCTGAATACCAACAGGCAAGCCGTCGTCACTCAAGCCAGCTGGAAGGCTCAAAGCTGGAACGCCAGCCATGTTTGCAGGAATAGTAGCAATATCATTCATGTACATGGAAAGCGGATCGTTCATCTTCTCGCCGAACTTAAATGCCGTTGTAGGGCTTGTTGGGGAAACGAGAACATCTACCTTATTAAATGCTTCTTCAAAGTCACGAATAATAAGCGTACGAACCTTTTGAGCAGAACCGTACCACGCGTCATAGTAGCCGGCGGAAAGAGCATAAGTACCGAGAATAATACGGCGCTTTACTTCGTCGCCGAAACCAGCCTCACGAGTTGCAGCCATCATATTTGCAGCAGTCTGAGGCTTATCGGCAGGTGGCATTACGCGCAAACCGTAGCGCATTCCATCATAGCGAGCCAAGTTGGAGCTAACTTCTGAAGGCATAATAATGTAGTAAGCAGCTAGTGAGTAAGGGAAGTGAGGGCAGGAAACTTCCGTAACCTCTGCGCCCATATCCTTAAGCAATTGCACAGCTTCGTTAAAGCGAGCTTCAACGCCTGGCTGGAAACCATCACCGCTAAGCTCCTTAACAAGACCAACTTTTACGCCCTTCAAATCACGGCGAGCGCCTTCACGCGCAGCCTGAGCCATTGGAGGAACAGGAGCTGGAATCGAAGTTGAATCGCGCCTATCGTTGCCGCCAATAATCTCCTGCAAAAGCGCAGAGTCAAGAACGGTACGAGAAACAGGTCCAATCTGATCCAAGGAGCTTGCCATAGCGATTGCGCCAAAACGGCTGACTCCGCCGTAAGTTGGCTTTGCGCCGACTGTACCAGTTAAAGCGCCTGGCTGGCGAATAGAGCCACCAGTATCTGTACCCAAAGCAATAGGAGCTTCGAATGCAGCCACGGCCGCAGCAGAGCCACCGCCAGAGCCGCCAGGAACGCGCTCAGTATCCCAAGGGTTGCAAGTAGTTTGATAAGCAGAATGCTCGGTAGAAGAACCCTGAGCAAATTCATCTAGGTTAGTCTTGCCTAGAATTGGCATGCCAGCTGCTCTGAGCTTTTCAATAACAGTAGCATCGTAAGGTGGAACCCAGCCTTCAAGAATCTTAGAAGCCGCGGTAGTAGGAATGCCCTTAGTAACAATCATGTCCTTAATGGCAATTGGCACACCAGCCAACTCAGGCAATCCCTCAGTCTCACCATTAGCGTTCTTTTTATCAAAAGCATCTGCTTGCTCAAGCGCAATATCTGCAGAAACGTGCAAGAATGCCTTGATTTCTGGCTCAGCAGATTCGATTACTGCCAAGTGAGCTTCAACAAGCTCACGGCTAGAAACTTCTTTAGCTTTTACAGCCTTTGCCATATCGGCAGCAGAAAGCTTTACTAAATCTTGAGTATTCGACATATCACTCCTCCCCTAAAATGCGAGGTGCTACAAACATGCCAGACTCACTCTTAGGCGCACCAGAAAGCGCTTCTTCTTGAGTCAATGGTGTAGCAGGCACATCAGGGCGCAAATAAGCTTCCAGAGGCACTGGATTTGCAGTAGGTGGCACATCTTCGCCAGCAACTTCCTGCACCTTATTAATAGATTCTGCAATGACGTTTAATTCGCCTTGCAAGCGACTAATTTCCTCGTCGCTTAAAGCAATCTGGGACAAAACGCCCAAATGCTCAATTTCTTCTCGTGTGAATGTAGGCATAACCCCAACTATATGTGTGATGCGTGACCTTTCAAAGCTGAAAAAATCTATTATATCCACATACCGCACGTGCGCGTTTTCACAAAATTATTACGCATATAAAATTTCAAAATTTGCAGCAATTGCTATATCAACACGCCGCATAAGCAAAAACGACGTAACCAAAAATTGTTGATATTTCAACGATATTTAAACTCTTGTTTTCAAAATAAAAAAATTTTTTAAGCGATTATCACATAAATAAAAAGTGTGTAATAATCGTGTTTTGTGAGACGCTAAAAACTAATGCACTGAGGCACATTATGCATTGAAGCATATAAATTTCAGCATCTCATCAAAATAATCTAATAAAAAATAATCTAATAAAAATCGAAGGACACATATGAAGAACTCAAAGTTCTACCGTAATGCAGCAATGTTGTTGCTCGCGGGCGCAACTATTATTCCACAATGCTTAGCATCACCAGCAATGGCCACTCCTTCCGCTAAGGATTCTGAACCAGCCGCATCTTGCGCAGCCAAGAAGGACTCGTTGAATAATTATTTGTGGGATTTGCAATACGATAAAACAAACATTCTCGCCCGTCATGGCGAAACCATTGACAACAAATTCTCTAGCGATAGCTTCAACAAGAACGGTGAATTCGTTGTTGTTGAGCATCAGAAGAAGAACATCACCAATACAACTTCAAACTTGTCGGTTACTTCCGCCAACGATGATCGCGTATACCCAGGTGCTCTTTTCCGCGCTGATAAGAATTTGATGGACAATATGCCAAGTCTGATTTCCGCAAACCGCGCTCCAATCACGTTGAGCGTTGATTTACCAGGATTCCACGGCGGGGAAAGTGCTGTAACTGTTCAGCGCCCAACCAAGAGCTCTGTAACTTCCGCTGTGAACGGCTTAGTTTCCAAGTGGAATGCACAGTATGCTGCAAGCCATCATGTTGCAGCTCGCATGCAGTACGATTCTGCAAGCGCACAAAGCATGAACCAACTCAAAGCAAAGTTTGGTGCTGATTTCGCCAAGATTGGCGTTCCGCTGAAGATTGATTTCGACGCTGTGCACAAGGGCGAAAAGCAGACTCAAATTGTGAACTTCAAGCAGACCTACTACACCGTAAGTGTTGATGCTCCAGATAGCCCAGCTGACTTCTTCGCACCATGCACTACGCCAGAAAGCTTGAAGAATCGAGGAGTAGACAGCCAGCGTCCGCCAGTATATGTGTCCAACGTAGCCTACGGTCGTTCAATGTACGTAAAGTTCGACACCCGCAGCAAGAGCACCGATTTCCAGGCTGCTGTTGAAGCTGCAATCAAGGGTGTTGAAATCAAGCCAAATACCGAGTTCCACCGCATTTTGCAGAACACTTCTGTAACTGCTGTAATTCTCGGCGGCAGCGCAAACGGTGCAGCCAAGGTTATTACCGGCAACGTCGACACGTTGAAGGCTTTGATTCAAGAAGGCGCAAATTTGAGCACCTCCAGCCCAGCAGTTCCAATTGCTTACACCACTTCCTTCGTCAAGGATAACGAAGTAGCAACTTTGCAAACCAATAGCGATTACGTTGAAACCAAGGTTTCTTCCTACCGCGACGGCTACTTGACTTTGGATCACCGTGGAGCTTACGTAGCTCGCTACTACATCTACTGGGATGAGTACGGCACCGAAATTGACGGCACTCCTTACGTGCGTTCTCGCGCTTGGGAAGGCAATGGCAAGTATCGTACAGCTCACTTCAACACCACTATTCAGTTCAAGGGCAATGTGCGTAACCTCCGCATCAAGCTTGTTGAGAAGACCGGCTTGGCTTGGGAACCATGGCGTACAGTATATGACCGTTCCGATTTGCCACTGGTTCGCCAGCGCACAATCAAGAACTGGGGCACCACCTTGTGGCCACGAGTTGCTGAAACTGTGAAGAACGACTGATACTTATCACAATTTCAAAAAATAACTTAATAAAGATAATTTAATAAATAATAAATTAAATATAAGTGAATACAATTAAGGGCTTTATCTTGTAGTCGGTTACGAGATAAAGCCCTTGTTGTTTGCTAAATATTATTTGTAGTTAAATATCGCGATGTTTTTCAACAACGTGGCCAATTGCATACATGACTACGCCCCAAGCGAGAACCACCAAGCCTGATTGCCACCATGTAAAAACATATGCGTTTGGTGGAAGTTGCCGCCCAGAACTAGCGGAGACTCCTAAGAATTGGCTTGCAGCATTGCCTGGCAAAATCTGAATAAGTATTGAAGTCCACTTCGCAAAATTGCTTGCAAGCATAATAATGCTAACAATGGCCTGCAGAATCATCACGGCTCCAATAACGCACATAATTCCGCCAGCAGTTGACTTGCAAATCATGCCAAAACCGTAGGCCATTGCTGACACAACAACCATAATTGCAGGAGAGCCAAGGAACAGAGTAAGCGGCAATTTCCACACGTTGCTTCCCGATAATCCGGAAATGTTATCTCCCATAAAAGCTAATTCTGCAGCAGCTAAAGAAACTGCCATTGCAATAAGTTGGGCTACAAAAACATAGATTGCAACCGCAATAAACTTAGCCGTAAAGAACATACCCCTTTTAGGTACAGCCGTAAGAGAAGCCTGAATTGAAGTCGTAGAATGTTCCGCAGTTACAGCAAGCACTGCAAAAATCGCCAAAACAATCAAAGATATAGAAGCAAAGCTAACGACCAAGCGGAAAATGCTTTCTTGAGATGCAATAAGGTCACTTTTATCGCTCGGTCCAACAGTAATTGCAGCGCTTGATTTACTTTGATTTGCTCCATTCTTAATGTCAACTTTAGACATTGCTTTCTGCACAAGCGCGATTATAAAGCTGAAAATTACTGGCAAAACAATTGTTAATGCCATGCACCACCACGTAGACGCAAGTCCGCGCAGCTTAACAATTTCAGATTTAAGCGTGTGCATAAATGTTAAACGCAAGTGTTGCCCGTTCATACTGCGGCCAGTCTTGTATGCGTTGGATTGACGTGCGTTAGATTCAGCCAATTGCACTTGTTGGTTTGCTACTTGCTCACTCATTTTGCACTCCCCTGATTATTAAATTGAGCTACGCTTTGCTCAGCAGGATTTAAGTTTTCGGAAGGAATAGTCCTAGTCACGTACTGCTCTTGGCCGTGCGTAAGGGCCAAATATGCTTCCTCAAGCGAAGCGTGCTCCTGATTTAGCTGATATACCAGAATTTGATTATCTGCAATTTCGCGCGCAATCTGGTTGAGCTCGCATCCTGTTATTCTGAGGAGCTCGCCTTCTTGAACGTCTTGTGGAGTGCGATTACACGACAAAATCTTGCATTCAGGATGATTTTGAGCAAGCACAGACTTTAGTTTTTCGCCTTCTGGCGTTACAAGTCGCACAGCGTGCTGCGAATGAGCGTCAACAAAGTCTTTAACTGTTGTGCGCTCCAAAATTTCGCCATGCGCAATAATCACAAGGTTATCTGCAGTAAGCGCAACTTCGCTCATTAAGTGCGAACTAAGCAGAATTGCTCTGCCTTGACTTGCGTAATACTTGCATAATTCACGAACCCACTTAACGCCTTCTGGGTCTAATCCGTTAATTGGCTCATCCAAAATGAGATTGTGCGGATCTGCTAAAAGTGCTGCAGCAATCGAAAGACGCTGGCTCATGCCAAGCGAGAATGAACCTGCCTTGCGGGTTTTTACACTAGTTAAACCAGTAATATCAATCACTTCGTCAACGCGCTTTTTTGATATTCCGTGAGTTAAAGCCAATGAATACAAGTGATTGTAAGCGGAACGACCTCTGTGGGCAGACTTTGCGTCAAGAACTGCGCCAACTTCTGTCATTGGGGATGCGATTTTTGCGTAAGGTTTTCCGTCAATAAGAGAAGTACCACTATTGGCATGAATAAGATTTAACGCACAACGCATGGTAGTAGATTTACCAGCGCCATTAGGACCTAAAAAGCCCGTGACTTTACCGTCTTCGGCGACGAAAGAAACGTCGTTAAGCGCTGTTTTTGCGCCGAAACGCTTTGTAATATGTTGGAATTCTAACATAACTTAACAATATCACAAATAAAAAAAAATATAGATTAAATGTAAGCGTTTATAAGTACAGGCTATTGCGTTTTGATTAATATTTTTGTTGAAATTTTGCTGCTGAAATTTTAATTAAGATTTTAATTAAGATTCAGCAATTTGGTGCTGCATGTTGCGCAATCCACGCGTGCATGGAAACAGCTGCGGCTGCTCCTGCGTTTAGTGAGCGAACAGAGCCGAATTGCGAAATATAAACAACGTCATCCGCCATTTGTAACGCTTTTTTAGAAAGACCTGGACCTTCTGCACCGAAAAGCATAAGGCAACGTTTAGGGAACTTGTAGTTTTCCATAGCAACTGCGCCTGGAATAATATCGAGCGCTATAACGCGAGCGTTTTTAGCGTCTTGTTCCTTGATATTTGCGATTTTTTCGGCTTCTTTATTGCCTTCTGCCTGCGCTTTAAGCAAAAGTTGATGCGCTTCTTCTGCTTCTCGTGCTATATTTTCGCGCCAATTATTTACTAGAGTTTCAATAGTTGGGCAGCACTCAACGTATTGGTAAAGCTCAGTCATTAACGAGCCTTTACGATTCCATTTATGAGGCCCTACAATATACACTTTTTTCGCTGTAAACGCGTTTGCAGTGCGAACCATAGAGCCTATGTTGAAATCGTGAGTCCAATTTTCTACAGCTACTTCAAACTCGTGGCGTCCTTTAGAATCGAGATCCGCTTTTATAGCTTCTACTTTCCAGTATCGGTAGCGGTCTAGAACGTTACGCTGGTCACCTTCGTCTAGTAATTCAGTGCTAAACCGCGCATCATAATTTGGCGATTCTGGATTATCTGGACGAGGCTCACCTGGATGCTCTTCTTCCCACGGGCCAACTCCTATAGGTCGGAATTCTGGCTCATCGGAAGCTTTTGCAGCCAAAGTAATTGGATTCGGTTCGTGCATGTATAAGTTTTGCTCCGTTAATACTTTTGCTTAGTATTGGCATCTAGTCTTTGCAACTAGTCTTGGCAGCCGTCAGTTGCGCAATCACCTGTGCAACTTGACTTGCAATGGCCACCACAGCAGTTATCCTCGCAGCAAGACTCAGTGCAACCATCATGAGCACAATCACCAGTGCATTTAACCTCGCAATGACCGCCACAGCAATTGTCGTTGCAGCAATCGTCGTGATCTGCATCTGCACGTAATTCTTCTTCATCGAAAGCTTGAACAAATGCCATTTTAGTACTCTCCTCACTTATTGGATTTACTAATTGAAGATGCCTTGTGCCTTGTTCGTCGGCGTCAACACCACCAATTAATGCAACTATAGCAAGAATTTGCGCGCCTTGCTGATTAACAATGCCAAAATCAAGACTTAATTCATTTCCGTGTCGTAAAGTCACAAGCGAAGAAGTTTGAACATACGATTTTTCAGAAAGCCAAGAGTCAAGCAACAGCACTCGCTTGCCTTTAACTGACGGGCCTTTTGTTGCAGGAAAAACAAAATCCATAACAAAGCCGTCGAGTGCAATTCCTTTACGTTCTGCAGCATGAATAAGCGCAAAAACCATAGGCACTGCAGCAGCAGTTAACGCGCCAACAGCGTCAACATCGCGTTCTAACGAATACCCAGCTTTCTCAATTGCGTCAAAAAGAACATCTCCAACCAGCTCAGAGCCACGCTGAGCAAATGTAACAGAAAACAGTTCACTAAATGGTTTCGCAATCATATCTGCACAAAGCATGCGTTTAAGCTCAGCGCGTTCCTCTTGTAATTCTGCCATTTTTGCACTCCTTAGCGTTAGAGTTCTTCAATTTTTGATGCTTTAATGTTTTTATGCTTAACGATCTTCTACTGATACTTCCGGAGCGCTCAGCTCTTTAACATCAGCTTTATCGGAATCTATAAGATCTATTGAAGCAATAACTTTACTTTGATCTAACTTCTGAAGTTTACGCGCTGTTACCAACACTCTAGACTCAAGTGAGGAAGCAAACTTATTGTAAGCTGCAACTGTTCTTGCCAAAGATACGCCAAGTTTTGAAGCATTTTCCCCAAGAACCGCAAAGCGATCATATAATTCTCGAGATAAATCGAAAAGTTCTTTTGCATCATCTGTAAGACTTTGCTGCTGCCATGCGTACGCAACAGACTTAAGCACGGCCCACAAAGTAACTGGTGAAGTGAGTGCTACTTTTTGCGCAAAAGCATCATCCATAAGCGTTGGATCCGCTTCAAGAGCCGCCTGAAGCAATGCTTCGTTTGGAATAAATGCAACTACAAAATCTGGTGCTGTTTCAAAAGCCTGCCAATACGCTTTAGCCCCTAATACTCTAACATGCTCTCGCAAAGCCTTAGCATGCGCTTTTAGAAGCTCGCTCCTTCTAGCTAATTCTTCGTCACTTGCGTTATCTAGGATTTCGCAAGCGCGCTGATAATCCGCATACGGAACTTTTGCATCAACTGGAATTGTTTTGCCTCCTGGCAGATGCACAACCATATCCGGCCTCTGCTGTTCGCCATTTACTCCAGTTACAACAACCTGCGTATCAAAATCAACATGCTCAAGCAAGCCTGCAGATTCAACAATATTCTTTAGTTGAGCCTCGCCCCAAGCTCCGCGAACCTTGTTGTTTCGCAATGCTGCAGAAAGCGAACTTGTTTCGCGGTCAAGTCTTGTTTGCTGCTCGCTTAAGCCTTTAAGCTGAGTGCTCAGCACACCCATTTCTTGTTTGCGTCCTTCTTCAATCTGCGAAACTTTATTCTTCAATGCTTCGAGATTGTCTTTTACTGGAGCAAGCGCTTCTAAGACTTTACCTTGCTCTTTCAAAGTTTTTTCACGATTTAACCGTTCGCGTTCTTCTCGCTCTGCGCGCAATTGTTCTTCGCGATTCACTCGCAATTGTTCTGCTTGCTGCGCTTTAGCAAGTTCCGCTTCAACAAACTTTAATCGTTCAGCAAGCTGCTCTGCTTGCGTGCGATACCGTATAGCTTGATTGCCATTTTCTTGAGCTTGAGCGCGCGCTTGTTCATACTGCGAGCGCAATTCGTTAAATTCGCGCTGGTTTACGCCATTAGCGCCTTGCGTTCCAGAGTTGCGCTTAACAATAGCCAGCACAACAATGGCGGTTATTACGACAGCAACCACCATTAAAACAAGCATCACAATATTATCGAACATACGTTCTATTAAACACTATTGAGTTGACTTTTGAAATATAATTAGACGCGTCTTTTAAGCGCGTTCAAAATAAAGCAATCCACGTCCACACGTGCCGCTCCATAGGCAAACTGCAATTACAGTAAGAACAACAATGACGTATAACAATATGGGTTGTCCAGGAATTACAGGCAAAGTTCCAGAAGGATACCATCGTAAAATCAATCCAATTTTACTTTGCAAACCTTGTGTGGCAATGTTCATCACCGCTAAAAAGACACCAAATGCAAGGCCGTAAAACCTTCCAAAACATGCTAATCCAATCATTATGAGCACAATATCAATCCAAGCATTACCTAAAATCATCTGCAATGTACTCAATAACTGCAAGTCAATTATACGAACAATTAACACTGAAGCGCCGAATGAAACAAACAAACACAATAAAGCAGCACTCAATGCATATATTCGCAGCCTTTTCATCACGAAACGTTCCCACGATACCATAATCGGAGCAAGGCAAACGAATGCCGTGGTAATAAACCCAACTACAATAACTTCATACAGAGGAACAACAAAATTAACAACACTACTACCAGATTGACATTGGAACGTTATACCTTCTACCGCATTATGCACATTAGCAGAATCTGGCAAACAAATATAACCAACATAAACTGGCAACTGCGTTACAAATGATCTGAATATAACAAGCATTAAAGAAGGAAGTACTACGGACAATAAAATTGCAACGATTGCAACAATATAATGCCTACCTTCAAGCCAAGCGCGAAAATTATTTTTCATGCTTATCACCAAGTTCCGATAAGACTTGTTGTGGAGTTATGCGGCATTGATTAAGTTCTTTAACATGATTTTTTACAAATTGTTTCAGCTTAGCATCATCAGCATTATTAATACTCATGGCCACTTTATCGTTTGCTTCACCTGGAATAAATCCATATGACCCATACACATCATTACTTATACGAGAAGGAAGTTGTGCAAGCAAAAATGCTGTAACAGAAGCGTTTGAATCAAGATTCTTTTTTACATATACTTCTTTCATAGCACTTGATGCACATTTTGCAGGCACAAATCTTTGTAACACTTCTTGAGCGATACCAGTCATATCACCATATTTCTCAGAACGCCTAACAAATGTATCTGTTTGTTGTTGAATAACAGTAGCTTTAAGATTACGTAACTTTATTAAACCACTATTAGTAAGATTCCAAGATTTTTCAGTATTTGTTGGAGTAAACGCATTTCCAAGCACAAGCACAATTCCTTTGCCTTGCGAATCTCTCTGATTCTTAGGAAACCAAGAAGCAACAGTTTTCAAATGTTTAACAGCACGAAGTTTACGAATATAAGCTTCTTCAGGATGTACACAAACAGAAAAAGCAGTATCTTTAAACGTCGTACACTGAGGCACAAAAGGTCCAGAGCGAATCCAAGGTTTTGGACCCCACATAGCTATACAACAAGCACATACTATTGGCATAATTAAAGAAAGACTTATTGCTTTTATGCGCCAATAAGATCCCTTTTGCCAAAAATATCTAATATGCGCGCAACAAAGAATGCATGAAACAATAACAACACACACAAAGAATATGCGCAAAGTCACCAACCATGGGTTCATTCGCAAACCAGGCTCAGCACCAATACCAGCGTCCGACACTGGAAGTATTGCGTATAAACTACTACCCCAATATCTAGGAAAAATATCTCCCTGAGGAATAACGCCATTACGCATTATAATGACGCCATAAATACAGCACCAAATTATTGCAAAAGATAATAAAGCTGAGAATACAATTGCCCAACGATTGCCAATAATTACTCCTAAAGTAAAACCAATTGCAAAAAATGCACTTGGCGTCACGCCTCCACATAATAGTGGAAAATACGGGAAATTTGTAATATTTACATCACTCTGAATTACTGTTGGCAATATACTTACACAATATAACAAACTGCACAGTATAGCGCCTTTTAGTATAGGAATAGCGTAACGACTGGCTGATTTTCCTGCACACCACGCAGGATTAACCAAACATCTGGGCGAGCAAGCTTTACATGAACACCATGCGCCAAAAATGCAAGCAACAATATCAGACAAACAATGCATCCATGTGACATCAATTCTTAACCAAAGCGCATAATTATTATTATGCGCTAAAAAATTTGCCACACCCAAAAAAATAGGATATGCAATCAAAAATAAGCTAAAAACACAACTGCTTATTAGAGATAATGGGGACATAATATGTGAAACAATTGTGCACTTCTTATGATTTTTTGTAAAAAATCTGAATTCAGTTAAAAAGTTAGAATATTGACGCATATTTAATCACATCCCTACTTGCTACCACATTAACAAAATAAGAAACTATACATATCTAGTTACTGCTATTACTAATTTTTATGAAATTTAGATAGCAAATGTCTATACCCTGATTCCCATGGAGTTACCATAAGATCTTCACGATTAGCATATTGAAGAAGATTATCCATTTTCCCATCAAGCAATATAATTCCTTCATTAAGAACTATAACCCGATCCGCAATTACTGCTAAATCTTCTACTAAATGTGTACTGACGATAACAGTATGTTTTTGCGAATAAGACTTAAGAAAATTACGAATATCAATACGCTGCTCAGGATCTAAACCAACAGTAGGCTCATCAAGTATTAGTACTGCAGGCTGACTAGCAATCACACAAGCAATACCAGCACGCTGACGCTGACCTCCTGATATTTTAGCAACGATGCGATGTGCTTGTTTTTCCAAGCCAACCTGTTTGAGAGCATTCCAAGCAGCTTGATACGCAGCGCTCCACGATAAACCTCGCGCCCATGCGGCATATTGAACATTTTTTAACACACTCGATGCATTCATAAGTTCAAATGATTGCGGCAAATAACCAATATTTGACCGAGCTTTAGCCCTTTCCGCACGACAAGTTACATCAAAGCCATGAACAAAAAGTTTTCCACTAGAGGGAGCATAAATCGTCGCCATAACGTTAAGCAAAGTAGTTTTCCCAGCACCATTTGGCCCCAAAAGACCACATATGCCAAAAGATAAATCTATAGAAAGATTATGCAAAATTTGTTTTTTCCCATACGAAAAATTCACATTAACAAGTTGCACATCTGAGCCCGTATATGATTCTTGCATATCTCACCACTTAATAACTAGACTACTTACCTACAACTTCGTATATTTTCTCTGTCTATTCCAACTACAGAACCACTCATCTGAGCATAAGCTGAAATTGGCATATCATAAGCAATAGTAGCAAGCGCAACTATTGCAAATCCTTTCTTTGCGAACATATTCGTATCTCCATTTTCAATCTGCTTCATAACGTATTCAGCCCTGAATACGTACACTTATTCTATAAGAATTCAATATAAAAAAAAATAGATTTTTATAAAAAACAATTAAAATTTTAAAAGATACGCATATCCTATAATGCCAATTATCAGCAATAACTCGAAAAATTAAGGGGGAAATCCACCTTTTTATTACAAGTTAATTCTACAAATATTTTTTATTCAGATACAAAAATAGCGTGCCGTCTACTGGAAAATAATCCAATAAACAGCACGCTTTGTTTTATTTGACTACATTATTTGACTACATTAAATAATGCATAGATTACGCAATCTTGAGAGTTACATGGTCGCTAGTATTCTCACAATCCGCAACTACGTGAGCGCCATCATGCACCTTGCCAGAAAGCAGCAATCGCGCAAGCTGATCGCCAATTTCCGTTTGAACCAATCTACGCAACGGACGAGCACCGTAAACTGGATCATAGCCATGCTCCGCAAGCCAAGCGCGAGCAGAATCACTCACATCCAAGCTAATGCGGCGGTCGCTCAAGCGTGCAGCCACTTGACGAACTTGAATATCCACAATTCCACCAAGCTCTTCGCGGCTCAACGGATGGAACATAACAAGCTCATCCAAACGGTTAATGAACTCTGGCTTAAACTCAGCGTGAACAGCGTTCATAACAGCCTTGCGTTTAGCAGCATCATCCAAGCCCTCTTGCACAAGGAATTGCGAACCCAAGTTTGATGTCATAATCAAAATCGTATTCGTAAAATCAACCGTTCTACCCTGACCGTCAGTCAAACGACCATCATCCAAAACCTGCAACAAAACGTCGAATACTTCTGGATGCGCCTTCTCAACTTCGTCAAAAAGCACTACAGAATACGGACGTCTACGCACAGCTTCAGTAAGCTGGCCGCCTTCCTCGTAGCCAATGTAACCAGGAGCAGCACCGATTAGACGCGAAACGGAAGCCTTTTCCATGTACTCGCTCATATCAATGCGAACCATTGCACGCTCGTCGTCAAACAAAAAGTCGGCAAGAGCCTTAGCAAGCTCCGTCTTACCAACGCCAGTAGGACCCAAGAATAGGAACGAACCGGTCGGGCGATTCGGGTCTGCAATTCCAGCACGACTTCTGCGCACAGCATCCGCTATAGCCTGGATTGCTTCGCTTTGGCCAACAACGCGCTTAGAAAGCTCCTTTTCCATGTTGAGCAGCTTCTCATTTTCGCCTTGCATCAAGCGACCAACAGGAATGCCCGTCCATTCGCTAACAACTCCTGCAATAGAATCAGCATCAACCTGATCCGGAACCATCGGCTCTTTCGCTTCACTCTTAGCGTTAGAGGCCTCAGACTCCGCTTCTTCCAAAGCTTTTTGAATGCTTGGAATTTCGCCATACAAAATACGGCTTGCTTGTTCCAAGTTGCCTTCACGCGTGAATTTGTCGGCTTCTACGCGCTTAGCGTCGAGTTGCGCTCGCAAATCACCAACCTTGTTATGGCCAGCCTTTTCCGCATCCCAACGCGCTTTCAATCCAGTAAGCTTTTCGCGCGAGTTTGCTAATTCTTCCTGCAACTTTTCTAAGCGTTCGCGTGCAGCAGCATCTTCCGCCTTCTTTAATTGCATTTCTTCCATTTCAAGACGCGTAACTTTGCGCTGCAATTCGTCGATCTCTTCTGGCTGTGAATCAAGCTCCATGCGCAAGTGAGCTGCCGCTTCATCAACCAAATCAATCGCCTTATCTGGAAGCTGTCTGCCAGTAATATAGCGGTTTGAAAGCGTTGCTGCGGCTACGATTGCATCGTCACTAATAGTCACCTTGTGGTGTGCTTCGTAACGTTGCTTAAGTCCGCGCAAAATCGTCACAGTATCTTCAACAGACGGCTCGCCAACAAACACTTGCTGGAATCTGCGTTCAAGCGCAGAATCCTTTTCAATATGCTCACGATACTCGTTAAGCGTAGTTGCGCCAACCAAGCGCAGCTCACCGCGCGCAAGCATTGGCTTAAGCATATTGCCAGCATCCATTGAACCTTCTGCAGATCCTGCTCCAACAACAGTGTGAATCTCATCAATAAACGTAATAATTTGACCGTCCGATTGCTGAATTTCCTTCAACACTGCCTTTAAGCGTTCCTCAAACTCGCCGCGATACTTCGAACCTGCAACCATCGAAGCCAAATCGAGACTGATAAGACGCTTGTTTTGCAAAGTCGTAGGCACATCTCCTGCAACGATTCGCTGAGCCAATCCTTCTACAACTGCCGTTTTACCAACGCCCGGCTCTCCAATTAGCACAGGATTGTTCTTCGTGCGGCGAGAAAGAATCTGAATCACTCGGCGAATTTCCTGGTCTCGTCCAATTACTGGGTCGAGCTTTCCTTCGCGAGCGCGCGCAGTCATATCAACAGAATACTTTTCGAGCGCTTTGTAGTTGCCTTCAGCATCCGGACTCGTCACTTTCGCACCTCCGCGCACAGTTGGCACAGCTTTTCGCAACGCATCTGCAGAAACGTTGTGCTTTTTGAAAATATCCGCAACAGCATTCGGCGCGCTTGCAACTATGCCAATAAGCATGTGCTCTGTAGAAACGTATTCGTCTCCCATTGCGCGCATTTCTTTTTCTGCCTGGCTTAGCGCAGCCAAAAGCTGACGACTTGCATCTGGCTTAGTCGTAGTTGAGCCAGTAGATGAAGGCAATGCCACTAATGCATTACGAATTTCAGCACCGATTTGTTGCGCATCCGCCCCCGCCTGAGCAATAAGCGCGCGAACGACGCCTTGCTCTTGGCGAAGTAAAGCATCCGCCAAATGCAGAGTGTCAACTTGCGCGTTGCCAGCAGCCGCTGCACTTTGCACAGCGTCGCTTAATGCGTCTTGCGCTAGGGTTGTAAACTTTTGTTCCATATCTACCTCACTTCCACGAAAGCTGTAGAAACCATTCCAGTTAAGTCAAATCACTGCAACTTTTATTGCAATTTCAAGCTTTTTGACGATACTTTCGAGTTCTAACGAGCTTTCAGTTTCATGTATCTGATACGTATAACAGATTTTCCTATAACTTTATTCCTAAAACTTGAGTGTACTAGACTCAAGTTTTGTTTTCAAGAACTTTCAATCGCAAATAATTTACGCAAATAATTTAATTAAGCAGCAAGCAAAGTTTAGTTAAGTATCGAGCAATGCTTAATTAAGTAGCAAATATGTCGTAATCTTAAAAGCATGAGAATTGCACGTTTTTCGTATAATGAAGTTCCGCAATACGCTTTCGTTCAAAAAGACGAAACCGACGGTAAAGATTATTTAGTAGCGCTTGAAGGGCATCCTTTAAGCCCGCAAGGAGTTAAGCCAACTGGTAAACGTTACGCGTTGGATGCGGATGGCGTGCGCTTGCTTGTGCCTGTAATTCCTTCAAAAGTTTACGGATTGGCAAAAAATTACGATACGCGTTCTGATGACGAGCGCGCTACTTCTCCTGCGGCTTCTTCGCATACTGCTGCAGATATGGTTATTTTTACAAAGCCGAGCACTTCTGTAATTGGTCCGGACGATCCGATTGTGATTCCTGCTTGCTCAAACGACATGAATTTTGAGCCAGAAGTGGCAGTTGTTATGGGCAAAATCGCCAAAAATGTGACTGCAGCTACCGCAATGAACTACGTTTTTGGCTTTACTTGCGTAAATGACGTAACTTTACGAGATTGCGCAGGAAGCGACCCAATGTGGACGCGCGCAAAAGGTTTCGACACTTCTTGCCCACTTGGACCTTGGATTACAACCGAGCTAAATTGGCGCGATGCACATATTTCATTTACACTTAATGGTGAAAATGTGCCAGAAGCCGACGGCACTACAGCTCGACTTATTCACAGTATTCCTGAGCAAATTGCTGCGATTTCAAGCTTCTCAACGCTTCTTCCAGGAGATGTGATTTTGACAGGAACTCCATACCCAGCTGGAACTTTACGCGCTGGTGACGAAGCGATTGTGCACGTAGATGGTATTGGCTCGCTGCGCAATGTGATTGTGCATGCGTAACTAAAATCATCAATTTGACTTAAAACTTTGACTTAAAACTACACAAATGCTCGTGGACCAAAGATTGCCGAACCGATCCTAACCATTGTTGAGCCTTCGGCAATCGCCCACGAAAAATCGCCGGACATTCCCATCGAAAGCTCTAATTTTGCAGAGTTTCCATCATAATCTTGCGCGAGTTGTTCACTCACACAATCTCTAATTTCTCGCAATTTTGCGAAACCACTTCTCACTATTTTTTCATCATCCACGCGCGCTCCAAGCGTCATAAATCCGCGCAAATTAAGCGCCGGAAGACTAGATATAGCGAGCGCTTCGTCAATCGCACGTTCCGGCACACATCCGGATTTTGTAGCTTCTCCAGAAACGTTCACTTCCAACATAACGTCTGTGCAAAGTCCCAAATTTTGCGCGCGAGCAGATATTTTTTGCGCAAGTTCAATGCCGTCAACCGACTGAATACCATTTGCAAGCGGCAAAACTTTGTTTATTTTATTGCTTTGCAACTGGCCTATTAAGTAGAGCGGAATTTCGCCGTTTACACCAACGCTTAAACCTTCTCGAGCAGCTTGCGCGCGTAAAATTTCTGCTTTTGCAACAATTTCTTGCGGGCGATTTTCCCCAATTACGCGCACTCCAGCTTTAAGAGCTGCCATAATTTCGCCAACATCTCGCGTTTTAGTTGCGGCAAGTAGCGTAACCGACTCAGCTTTGCGACCATAATGCGATTCGGCTTGAGCAATGGCGTCTTGCACGCTGTGCACGCCGTCGGCAATTTGACGCGCACGAACACAATCGACCTCAGTATTCGCTAAATCTTTTTGCGTCATATATGCCATTTATTGCCCCAATCTATCAAACCTAACTACATAGTTTAGTCAAGGAAGGGCACGGATTTGTCAGCTAAGTTTGCGCGAACAGAATCCCACGGCGTGTCAAGGCTTTTAAATAACGCGAGAGCATCTGCAGAACTCATATCTACAGGCTGATTTTGACCAGGATTTTTGTATCCCAAAAGATACATGCAGTAGCCGATTATACGCTCTGCGCTCCAGCCAGCTTCTCGAAGCGCACCAACGTCTAGCGAGTGCTTACTTTTTGCGAGCCGCTCGCCTTGAGCGTTATCAATTAGCGGCAAGTGCGCAAATTGCGGACGCACGTAATGCGTACCGTGAGCCGCAAAAAATCCCGATTTTTCAAGCAGCTCACCAATCCAAATCTGCAACGCTGCCGAACGAAGCAAATCACGTCCGCGCACAATATCATTCACTCCCGAAAGCACGTCGTCAACAACAACCGCAAGCTGGTACGAAAAAACGCCATCCGCGCGGCGAATCACCATATCCCCCAAATCGCGATTAATGTTAAACGATTGCGCACCAAAAATCACGTCTTCAAAATCAATATTTGCTTGCCTCGAATCAGCAGGCGGCACCGCAAGTCTTAAAGAATGTTGCTGATTATTTTGCAAACGCTTTTCGATTTGTGCCAGGCCTTCTGCAGTTTTGCGAAGATTTCTGCACGTACCCGGGTAGCGTATAAAACCATCGCCTTCTTGCGGAGCTGCAATCGCGCGAATATCGGAACGCGAGCAAAAACAAGGGTAGATTAGCGAATTTCCGTCGTCGTCTTGCAAAGATTCTAGCGCCTCGAGAGCTTCTTGGTAGATTGCAGTTCGCTCATGCTGATAAGTTGGCTCTCCTACCCAATCAAGGCCGGCCCACTTCAAATCTTCGATAACTCGCGCGCTAGCATCTTTCGGCATTCGCGCAATATCAAGATCTTCCAAGCGCAACAGCATTTGGCCGCCCTGCGATTTTGCAGAAAGCCAAGCCGCAAGCATAGCAACCATGTTTCCAATATGCATGCGTCCGGATGGAGTCGGCGCAAAACGACCAATTGCAATAGTTGACTTCGAAAACATGATTTCGTCTTTCCTGATATCTTTCCTAATACCCTTCTTAATAAGCACAAGTTTGCAAAGCATAAACTTGCAAAATAAAAAGCGCGTAACACATTCATACTAGCATTACGCGCTTCTTACAATCGCAATAAACCGCAATCAATCGCAATTAATTACAGCTAAATGCAACTACTTTACGCAAATAACGACTTATACATAACCACACCCAAGATTGCGCCGGCAATAGGGGCTACGACTGGAATCCACGCTTCACCCCAGCGAGAAGATCCCTTGTGCGGAATTGGCAAAATTGCGTGAAGCAAACGTGGCATAAGATCACGCGCAGGATTCAAAGCGGGACCAGTTGGGCCGCCCATAGAAGTCACCAAGCCCCAAACAACGAAGCCGACAACGATTGAAGCGCCAGCCAAATTCTTCTCACCCCATGGAGAAGTAAGGCAGCAAAGAGCTGCCAAAACAAGCACAAGCGTGCCGAAGAATTCGTTAAGGAAGTAGTTAATTTTGTTGTTATACGCATCCGTAGTGCAGAAAGTGCCAAGAATAGCTTCTGACTCCTCAGTTTCGTTGTAGTGCGGCAAATACGTTACGTACACAATAAGCTGACCAACCAATGCACCCAAAAGCTGTGCAACAATATAAGGAGCTACATCCTTCCATGGGAACATGCCGTTTACAGCTTGCGCAATTGTCATAGCAGGATTGATATGAGCGCCGGAAATTCCACCAAACATGAGAACTGGGAACATCACACCAAAACCGTAACCCATGGCAATATTTAACCAACCGGCATGGTGTCCTTTAGTATTTTTTAATTCAACGTTTGCTACAGCACCGTTTCCGAAAATCATAAGAATAGCAGTGCCAATAAATTCTGCAGCCAACGTTGCCATAAACGAATGTTGCATGGTCCTTCGATCCTTCTTACCTGTTTCAAACTCCACACACGTAATCACGCGTAAATAAATTCACAACTCGCAATTGCGATTAGCACAGCATGGAACACAATACATTCTCATTTTCAAAGAAGCTAAGAAAATGAATTCCAACAATTATTCTTTGATAGTTTCCCTTATGCGTGCGACAGTCTGCACGAGCAGTAAAATCGCCCTCACATCAAAAGAGGCCCGCCACTTTGGCGAGCCTCTCATTTACAAAAACAATATTTGCGGTTTCATCTTCACAACATCCTCGTTGCAACGGTTAAAGTCTTAAATATCCCGTCCAACGTCCACGGATTCTATATCCATACACTTTTGTGGGTTACCGCTATCTCTTTTTTGTTTTTGTAATTATTATTATCATCGTTTTTTGCCTGATAGTAAAGCTCAAAATAGCATTTGTTCACATATTGTCAATACTGTTCAATTGCACTGAAAAAATCGTAACTATTGCACACTTTTGTGAACTTGCAAAGGTTATCATGTGCGTTTACGTTCGAATTAAGCAAATGCCGGCGTGTCGAATCACCCGACACTCATTCGCACACTTCCCTTACAGCGCATACAATTACAGAGTATGGTACAGATTTTTGACGCTCCCTCAAAGGCGATACTGCGCGGTCAAATTGCCGAACACATCGCCGAAGATGAAAAGGCAGAAAAGCGTGAAGCTCGTGAGGGTGAGCTACCGTTGCCAAAAGATCGTTTCTTCGACCGCGAATTAAGCTGGTTGAAGTTCAATCGTCGCGTGCTTGAGTTGGCACAAAATACCGATTTGCCGCTACTTGAACGCGCTAATTTTGCTGCTATTTTTGCGTCAAATCTCGACGAATTCTTTATGGTTCGAGTTGCAGGCTTAAAGCGCCGCATCGATTCTGGAATAGCAGTAACTGCAGCATCCGGCTTAAGCCCTCGCCAGCAGTTGCGCGCTATTAGTGAGGTCACTCACCGCCGCCAAGATGAGCACGCTCACTATGTTATTGAGCATATTCTTCCTGAGCTTGCAAAACAGCGCATTGTTTTGCTCAGCTGGGATAAACTTACAGAATCAGAAAAAGCTCGTTTGTCTGATTACTACAAAAAGCAAGTTTTCCCTGTTCTTACGCCTCTTGCAGTGGATCCTGCTCACCCATTCCCGTACATTTCCGGCAAGTCTATTAACTTGGCTGTTATCGTCGAAAATCCAAATTCTGGAAAATCGCATTTTGCGCGCGTAAAAATTCCAGATAATTTGAATCGCCTTGTACCAGTTGACGATTTAACAGACGAAGAAGGTCGCGAAGAGCGTTACGGCTTCATTACTATGGAAAAGCTGATTGCAGCACACTTGGAATCGCTTTTCCCAGGCATGATTATTAAGGAAGCTCGTTCCTTCCGCGTTACGCGTAACGAGGACATTGACGTTGAGGAAGATGACGCAGAAAACTTGCTCAACGCTATGGAGAAGGAACTCCTTCGTCGTCGTTTTGGACCGCCTATTCGTTTGGAAATTTCTAACGAGGCCAGCCCATTCCTTTCTCAGCTTCTTGCAAATCAGCTTCGCGTAAGTCCTGAGGAAGTTTATCGTTTACCTTCGCCGCTTGACATGACGGTATTGTTTGAATTGCAGGCGCTTGATCGCCCAGATTTGAAGTACCGTCCATTCATTCCTACTACGAACCGTCAGATTGCGGAAGTTGAAACTAGCCACGCGCAAGATATTTTCGCCTCGATTCGCGAGCATGACATTTTGTTGCATCATCCTTACGATTCGTTCTCTACTTCTGTGCAAGCGTTCCTCGCGCAAGCTGCTGCGGATCCAAAAGTGCTTGCAATTAAGCAAACTTTGTATCGCACGTCTAGCAATTCGCCAATTATTGACGCTCTTGTTGATGCGGCTCACGCTGGCAAGCAGGTGCTTGCGCTGGTTGAGATTAAGGCACGATTTGACGAGGATGCAAATATTGCTTGGGCTCGTAAGCTTGAGCGAGCAGGTGTTCACGTTGTGTACGGCATTGTTGGTTTGAAAACTCACTGCAAGCTTTCGCTCGTGGTTCGCCAAGAAGCAGAAGGGTTGCGCCGCTACTGCCACGTTGGTACAGGTAATTACAATCCTAAGACTGCTCGCCTTTACACAGATTTGGGATTGCTTACTTGCGATCCTGTAGTCGGCCAGGATTTGACTCGCTTGTTTAACCAGCTTTCTGGTTACGCACCAAAGTCTAGTTTCCACCGCCTTCTTGTTGCCCCTCGAACAGTTCGCACTGGTATTATTGCGCGAATTCAGCGTGAGGAAGCCGCAGCTCTTGCTGGAAAGGAAGCTTGGATTAAGATTAAGGTCAATTCTGTGGTTGACGAGAAGACTATTGACGCTTTGTATCGTGCTTCGCAAGCTGGAGTAAAGATTGATATTGTTGAGCGTGGAATTTGCTCGCTTAAGCCTGGAATTGAAGGTTTGAGCGAGAATATTCGCGTTCGCTCTATTCTTGGCCGATTCCTTGAACACAGCCGTATTTACGCGTTCGCTAATTCTTGCGGCCCGCAGATTGGTGACGGCCCTGCAAGCGGCCCAGAAGTTTGGATTGGCTCGGCTGATTTAATGCACCGCAATCTTGACCGCCGCGTTGAGACGCTGGTTCGTATCAGCGCGCCTGATCAGGTTGAAGCTTTGATTCAGTATATTGATTTGCAAATGGCTGATTCTACTGTTTCGTGGTGGATGGATGGAGACGGCACGTATACCTTGCATTCTCGCGATAAGGAAGGTCGTCCACTCGTAGACAGCCAGGCTTACTTAATTCACACCCACACGCGTAAGCCTCGCGGTGCGAACTAATCGCAAGCAACTAAAAAACGATAAGCAAGAGCCAGATTCAGTAACATGTTTCTGGCTCTTGTTGTTTCTGGCTCTTGTTGTGTTTGTTACTCCTTCTAAACCGCCTAAATCTCAAGCGTTCCAGTAGCCAAAAATCTTCTACAGCACCATTTGCCAGTTTTAGGATGTTTTTTGAGTAATTATTTGCCAGTTTTGGCATGTTTTTTGAGCAATTATTTGCCAGTTTTAGGAGGTTTAAGGATCATAAAACAATAACAGCGCTTTTGCTACGCACTTTTACATCAGTCATGACTGTGTACAAAATATAAAACATTAAATATATAAAACATAAAGCACAACTAAAATTCGCGAAAGAAAAACGCTAAAATAGTGAATATGAGTGCAGTAACGACGCAATACGTTGAAGCAGCTGGCGGAATAATCTATCGCAAGCGCAATAGTACAAACAGCTCAAACGAAGGCGAAGAGGCAAAAATAGGCGGCAATGCAATAAAACCTAGCGACGCAATTAAGCCAAGCGACGACGACTTCGAGCTTTGCCTTGTTTACCGTCCTAAATATGACGATTGGAGCTGGCCAAAAGGAAAGAATGAGCCGAAGGAATCACATCGCCACACAGCCGTGCGCGAAGTTGGAGAAGAAACAGGATATTCAGTCACATTAGGCCCACATATTGCCAAAATAGAGTATCCTCTTGAGCGCGAAGGTAAAAAGCAAACTTCTAAAAGCGGTAACACATCACGTAATTCTCAGCCGGAAGTAATAAAGAGAATCCACTACTGGATGATGCGCTTAATCGACAAGCCAACTGCAGCGAAGCGTCTTCCTGCTTTCGGACCAATTAAGCCAGCTAAGCCTACTGAAATTGGCAATGTTTTATGGCTTACTCCTTCTCAAGCGCGCAAAAAGCTTACTCACGATAGCGACCGCGAAGTGCTGGATGCTTTCTTAGAGAAGCTCCACGCAGGTCAAGGAGAATATAGCACGTTGCTTCTGGTGCGTCATGGTAAAGCTGAGTCTCGAAAAACTTGGCAAGGAAGTGAAGCGACTCGACCAATCACACCTCTTGGTGCTGCCGCTTCATACGCTTTAGGCCGCGAACTTGCCTGTTACGCGCCGAATAAAATCATATCGTCACCTTGGAAACGTTGCGTAGAAACGGTTGCGGCTTTTTCGCACGATTCTTCACTTCCTATAGAACAGGTTGCGGAACTTACTGAAGATCATCACGAAAATCAGCCAAAATCTACGTTATCTGTGCTGATAAACGAAATACAAAATCTTGAGAGTAACGCGCGAAACTCAAGCGCAGCTAGCAACGCAATCGCTACCAACAACGCAACAGTCATGTGCCTGCACCGCCCAGTTATTGGCACTTTCTTCGATTATTTGCGCGAAATAACAAAGCCTCGAGCACACAAGCGCATACTCAGCCAAAAATCTCCATACATGCCTACGGGAAGCGCAATAGTTTTGCACATAATTAGTACCCCTAAGGGCGCTCGCATTATTGATATTGAAAAGGTTCTTCCAAGTGTCTACTAGTTTAAATTCGCAATCGAGTTCTATTCATTCAAGCAGATCTGCTTTTATGCCAAGCCCTACAGGAGCCGCCCGCCCAAGCCGACCTGCACAAATGGATCCTGCAATGCTAGCGCAGATTGAAGGAGGCACGGATCCGCAGGTTGTGAACGAAATTAGCCACACTTCAGCCGCCGTCCTACTTAACCGCGTTCATAAAACGCAGTCGCCGGAAATCGTTGAGCGCGTGCTGAATTTGGTTGAAAATGAAGGCATTGAGGTTATTGCAGATTTGTGGAGTCACGCGGAGGCTGAGTCTCTTCCTGGGATGTTGTGGCGACTGTATTTATTGCGTATGTCGCTACGAAAGCAGCGTGAAGCTTACGCTGAGTACTGGAGTCTTGGAGAGCCTGAGGCAACGAGCGCATCAGCTATTACAGGAATTGACGAAGCTCCTACCGGAGAAGATATTGCGCGACTTGCAGATTCTATTCTTTCCGGCGCTTTTACAGGCGATTTTGCCGTAGCGCTTTACCGCGCTTCAGCTTTTACTTCGATTATTGCGCACGGAATGCGAGTTTACGCAAAAAAGTTAGAAGAGCAAGCAAATACAGTACACACGCAGAAAATTGCAAAGGTTTTGCACATATCCGCAAATATGCACGTGCTTTCATTATCTTTTGCTCACGGAGCGAAATTGTGGCGAGCAGGAAAGTTGGAATAAATTATTTTCGATTAGATTATGCGGCGCGTGAAAACAGAAAACAAGGTATACTCAAAATGATGCTGGCTTGTGCTTAAGCCCCGGGCTCCATTTTTTGCCGCTGCGAGCGGCGTTTGCGCCGACAGGCGCTTTCGCAAGTCAGTATCGTTTCTGTTTTGAATTTTGAATTTTAGATTTTAGATTTTAATTTTGTTAGATAAGTTTAAATAAAATATATTTTTACTCACATTTGTTTATATTTCGCGCAAAAATAACGGCACGCCGATAGCTTAACATGCCGCGCTTGCACTAATCTAGAAGGTATGGATCTTCATGTTTTACATCATCCGCTGGTGGACCATAAGCTCACCGTTTTGCGAGATAAGAATACACCTTCTAACATTTTCCGCGAGTTAGTTTCCGAATTGGTAACTCTCGAAGCATACGAAGCAACACGCAATTTGGAAGTTAGCGATCGCGAGATTGAAACTCCTATTTGCAAGATGACTGGCAAGCATTTGAACCGTCCACGCCCAATGGTTGTGCCGGTTTTGCGCGCTGGCCTTGGCATGCTCGATGGCATGACTCGCCTTCTTCCAACCGCTGAGGTTGGATTCCTTGGCATGAAGCGCGACGAGCAGACGCTCGATATTGTGACTTATGCTAACCGTTTGCCAGAGGATTTAACTGGCCGTCAGTGCTTCCTTCTTGACCCAATGCTTGCCACTGGTGGCACTCTTATTGCCGCTACGCACTATTTGGCTGAGCGCGGCGCTAAGGATGTTACTGCTATTAACATTTTGGCAGCTCCAGAAGGCTTAGAGCGCTTGGAGAAGGAGCTTGATCCTTCTATTGACTTTAAGGTTGTTGTTTGCGCTGTTGACGAGCATTTGAACGACAAAGCTTATATTGTTCCAGGCCTTGGAGACGCTGGCGATCGCTTGTACGGCTTGATTGACTAATAGTCACCAGCTAAATCAAACGAAAACTAGAATCAAAAACTACAAAAAGCCTGCTGATTTGCAACACTTTGCGATTTTCAGCAGGCTTTTGCTTTTGTATTAATTGATTGCTGCAATATTGCATCACAAATCAGATAATATAACTACTAATACAACTAAGCTTTATTCACAGCTCCTTTAGCATATAAAGCTTCTAAAGCATCTCGCAAAGTACCACTGTAGCTGATGCCAGCTTTTTGTGCCCAAGTGTCAAGCCAAGCTGGAACAGTAACATTTTTACGAACTGACTGAGAACCATATTTTGCAGCATAAGAATCCATATCAAGCGCAACCATAGATAACTTTGAATTAGGATTTTCTACAACAATATCACTAATATCGCTAGCTTTTGGCGCAGTCTTACCACTTTCGAGTTCTGTAAGAACCCATCCACTTGCTGCATCTTCTGCCATAATCAAGGCATCTGCAAGATTACTACCGCCAGTTACACACCCTGGCAAATCAGGAACTTCTGCAACAAAACCTCCGCTATTATCTTCGTATGGAGTAAGAATAACAGGATACGCTAGTTTCATCATTTCACCTTTGTTTCACTAATTCCCGCCTGGCGCCAGATTGACTTAACAACAGATGGGTTAATGCGTAGATTATACACACTATGCGCATAAAATAAAATAAAATAAAATAATCAATCAAACTTCTACTAAATCGCGTATACGCCTATGTTAATTTACCGCGGACGAGTTATGGCCGCTTCACGAACATTATCAAAACACTCGCGCAATTAGAATGTTTCATAATACGTTTTTAAAAAAACTAACATTATTTGTTATACTCTTCTTAACCTATTTATAAATTTAACGAAGGGGAATAAATTATGGCAAAAAAATTAAGTCTTGCTGTACTAAACTGCACCACTAAATCTTAACTAAGAAGATAAGCGCAAATTTAGAAGATGCGGTTTATTTAGTCAAATTAAAGCAAAAATAAAAAATCTATTAATTTTGAGATGATGATAGAAGCTAGAAGGTGAAAAATATGAAAAAAGATTTTTGTTTTCACTGTGGAATGAAATTAGATGACGATTCCAAGTTTTGTAAAAATTGTGGTCAGAAGGTCAATGATGATACTCAGGTTTCTGAACAGCTAGCCAACCAATCCTTTATAGAGAATTCTACAGAACGCAAAACTATTTATGATGGCAGCGTTCATAAATGCTCAAACTGTGGAGAGATAATAGGTTCATTTGTTACCGTATGCCCGACTTGTGGAAAAGAAATTAGGGGAATTCACTCCGTATCTTCCACTCAGGAGTTGGTAACAAAATTAGAAAATATATCTGCCAAGAAAATGCCAATTACAGAAGAAAAAAGATCTGTTATGAAAATGGTATTTGGCAAAGATTTTAAAAATGAAGACGCGCTCAAAGAAGCTCTTGACGATTTTGAAGACCAAAAAGATGAAGAAAAAGCATCTCTTATAATTAATTTTACTGTTCCAAATTCCAAAGAAGATATTATGGAATTTATGATATTAGCAGCATCTAACATCAACGCTAAAAAGGGAACTGATGATGTAATTACGAAGGCGTGGATTGCAAAATTAGATCAAGTCTATCAGAAAGCAAAAATTATCATGTATGATAATCCTAGCTTTGTTGAACTAAAAAATATGTACGAAAATAAAAAGAAGGAAATAAAACGCGCAAAGCTAAAACTTTATTCGATTCTTACAGGGCTTTTTATAGGACCTTTTTCATTGCTATTATTCATGGCTGGAATCGAATGGAATTATATTGCAACTATTACAATCACAGTCATTATCGTAATAATTGCTCTTCTGGTTATATTTCTGTTAAACAAACGCTATAACTTGTTTAGATAGGTTGTAAAAATGTTTTTATTTGATAAAACAAAAAGAGGCGTAGGAATTATGGACGAAATACGCTGCGATGAGCCTTCTTACCTAATATGGAAATGGCGTCCTTCTGGCTCAGAGCTTGGGGAAAATAATAGAGAGAATGCTATTCGTTTTGGATCATCTTTAAGAGTCAAAGATGGCGAAGTGGCAGTTTTTGTATATAACCAAAAAAATGGCATAATGCAGGATTTTATTGTTGGTCCTTTTGATCAAACAATTAAAACCGATAACCTCCCTGTTCTTGCAAGCATCGTCGGACTTGCATACAAAGGCGGAACTCCTTTCCAAGCAGAGGTTTATTTTATTAATCTTGCTCAAATTATTCAAGTAAAATTCGCTGTGCCGTTCTTTGATGTATACGATCCAAGGTTTGTAGATTTCGGTGTACCTGTTGCAGTTCGAGGAACAATTAGCTTTAGCATCAAAAATTACCGAGAATTTATTAAATTGCACAGGCTTAATAACTTTAACCTTGAAGATTTTAGTCACCAAATTTGCGATGCAGTTAATCGCTATATAAAAAATATTGTGACTAACGCGCCTACAAATTATAGGATTCCCGTAATTCAGCTTGAAACAAGAACGCAACAAATAAACGACGCAGTAGAGCATGACATAAAAGAACGACTAGAAACAACATTTGGCGTTATGTTATCTGCTGTTGATGTTGGCGCTATTGAAATAGATAAAACAAGCGACGGATACAAGCAGCTTATGCGAGTAACCAAGAATATAGTAAGCGCAACCGCTGAAGCAGAAGCTGCGGCTCATATTAAAAATATTTCAGATAAACAACAAATTGAAATAAAAAACTATGAAGAAACTTTGCGAGTCCAACGCGAAGAAGGCCAGTATGCTCAGCATAAGGCAACACAATCTACAAATATCGGCGCGTTCCAGATTGAGAAGCAAGCAGAAGTAGGTGTTGCTGGAGCAAACGCTTTAGGACAAATGGGCGAAAATGGTGCTGGAAATATAAATCTTGGAGATGGCGGTTTAAGCGGTTTTAATCCTGCAGCAATGATGGCAAGCATGGCTGTTGGAGGCGTAGTTGGAAATAATATTGCTGGAGCTGTGAATAACATAATAGGCGGCATAAACCAGCCAATACAATCTAACGTAGCTCCACCACCAATTCCTACTTCATCTTATTACATTGCTGTCAACGGTAAGCCAACTGGACCTTTTAATATTCCAACATTGATGCAAATGGCAACTTATGGACAATTCACTGCTAATGATTTGGTGTGGAAGAATGGCATGGAAGAATGGCAAAAAGCTGCAATTGTTGATGAATTAAAATCATTATTTAACCATATCCCACCAATACCAAATCAAGGTGAATAGATAAGGAAAATCCAGTTAAAAATTCTAAAACTACAAAAAGCCTGCTGATTTGCAACACTTTGCAATCTTCAGCAGGCTTTTGTGTTTATCAATCAATTAAAAAAACTTGTTTGTTGTCAGGTTAAAAGGTAACTCACACGTTATTACAGGTTGTTTTCTTTCAGCGCAAGTTCTATAAGCTTATCCGTATAATCAGCCATAAATAACGGAATATTCAACATATCATCATCTAGTTTTAGATTATTCAGCGAGAATCGTATACGTAATTTCGTTTGATTAGGGAATAATTCTTTAAACTTTTTCAAACTTCTACTATTAATATTTGCTTCAGATTTAACCTCAACAGGGAAAATATCATTTTCTCGTTGAATAAGAAAGTCCACTTCATACGGCGGATTTGTTTGAGACCAGTATCTAGGCGTCACTTCAAATTGAGTAAGTAGCGCTTGCAAAACATAATTTTCTGTTAAAGCACCTTTAAACTCAGTAAACAGCCTATTGCCTTCCGAAAACGCGGTCGGAGCAAGTTTTGCTAATCGCCTTAACAAACCAACATCTGCCAAATAAATCTTAAAAGCAGATACATCATCATAAGCAGCAATAGGTAAACTCGGTGCAGTACTTCTATAAATTTTATACACCAATTGTGCCGATACTAGCCATTGCAAAGCATCTTCATATTCTCTTGCTCGCGCACCATTTTTAACAACTTTATACAAGAATTTTTTGTTTTCACGCGCAAGTTGAGACGGAATAGAATTCCAAATCATTGATATTTTAGGAAACTCACTAACATTAGGATGCTTTGCAAAATCTCGTTCATAAGCTGTTATAATCTCAAACAATGTATCTTGCATTGCGTTCACATCTCGCGCTTTAGCCCACATTAAAACTGACTCAGGCATGCCTCCTGTAACATAATACATTTTTAATTTCTCGTATAGAGGATTAAAAAATGCGTCTGGAATCGGCTCTATTTTATCGATTTGTTCAATAAACTTCGCTAGATTTTCATCTCCATTAGCAAGTAAAAACTCTGTGAAAGTCATTGGGTTTATTTGCATAAAATTAACTTTTCCAACTGGGAATGAAGATGGTTTGGCAAGCGTTATTCCAAGCAATGATCCAGCGCAGGCAACATGATATTGCGGAGCGTTTTCACAAAAATATTTCATCGAGTTTATTACTTCTGGACAGTCCTGAACCTCGTCAAATATAATAAGCGTGTTTTCTGGTTCGATTTTTTGACCACTTGCAAGCATTAGGTTTTGTAAAATTCGCTCCACATTTTTAGTGGTTTCAAAGAATTGCTTATATTCTTTGTTTTCGTCGAAGTTAAAATAAGCAATATTTTTGTAGTAAAGCTTACCAAATTCTTTTAGTATCCAAGTTTTACCAACTTGACGCACGCCTTTTAATATCAACGGTTTACGGTACGGCGAGTTCTTCCATGCTAAAAGTTTGCTCATAATCAGCCTTTTCATGATTACTCACCTTTCATCTTGCGTTACGCTATTAGATATTGCAGCCGTATTAACGCTTGGCTGTTTCTACGCTTAGTTTCATTGCTGTTCTGTTATATTTTGCGTTATCTTTTATCGTATATCACATTATTATATATGTTTTGGTGCATTTAATCACATAATTATACATATTTTAGTGTTTTTTATCACATAATTCTACGCATTGAGTAACACTCAGCATAAAATAAAATAAAATAAAATAATCAATCAAACTTCTACTAAATCCTGTATACACCTATGCTCATTTACCGCGGACGAGTTATTGCTACCTCGCGAGCGCGGTCTGCCAATTCGTCTAGTTTCGCAAGCTCCGCGCGTTGAGAATCAGTCTGCTTTGGCGCAAATTCACCGTAACGATTTTGTGCAGCCGTAAGAATTAAAAAGTCAGCCAGACGCGGATTTTTCGGCAAAACTGAGCCGTGCATATACGTTCCAATAACATTGTATTTGCGCGCTCCTTCCGTGTGATCTTTGCCATTATTACCGCAATTTTCACTATCAACCGAGCCAAGTGGCAGCGTTCCATCTTGCAAGCTTGTGCGCCCGGAATGGTTCTCGTAGCCCACAATATCGCCAAAATCGGCGCTATGCTCTACTAGATTTCCAATCATGCGCACATCTTGACCAACGGTATGCTCGCCAAGTATTCCAATTCCTTTAAGCTTTTGACCCTCAACGGTTTCAAAATACTCTCCAAAAAGCTGGTAAAGTCCGCAAATCATAAGCATTGGAACGCCATTTTCTGCAAGCTCACGAATCGCGTCTGCGCGCGCAAATAAATCTTCAGTAACTCTACTTTGCCCATGATCTTGACCGCCGCCGCCAAGAATCATATCCACACGCTCTGGCCAATCTTCGCCAACGTTGTACTCGTGAAGCACGGGCTTGTAACCGTACAATTCCGCTCGGCGCATAATCGTAAGCACATTGCCATAGTCGCCGTAAATATTCATGTCTTTTGGATATAGCGACACAATATCTAGCACGCGATTTTCCTCACAAGTAGCATTTGCTTTACTAATATCACTGGAACCATTCATGACTATTACTTTCCGACTCCAACGTCTTTAACTTCCGCAAGTTGCGCTAAAGCCGCGCGCACGCGAAGCATGGCAGTATACGTGCAGTATATGCGTTTAGCGGTTTTAGCATTGCCACTAAAATCGCCGTTCACGAAAGATTTAACGTCTTCTTCCAAATCCGTATTCACATTGCGAGATGAGACCTTATCATATTGCAGGCGCAAAGCCATATCCCACGCTCGAGTTCCAGAAACGCATGCAACTCCCGCGCTTCTAAAGCTTGCAAAATCAACGTCCCACAGCCAGCTCATGTCTCTACCGTCAGCGTATTCGTCGCAAATTGCAATCATGGTATCGTGATTTTGCGGATGATCCGAAGCAATCGCAAGCCTAAAACCAATAGGATTCTTCACTAAAACAAGTTCAACAGGAGCGCCATTAACTTCAATTACTTCGCCTCTACCAAAAGCAGGAGTTACGTGCGAAATCGCTTCCATAAGCGCATCGTCGTCGAATTTTTGCAGCGCAGAATTTTGTTTTGCAGCATCCGCTAAGATAGCGCGAACTACTGTTGCTGCAGCAGCAGCGTTGAAAATATTGTAAGCGCCGTCAAGTTTTACAGATGTGGTTTTGCGCTTGCCATCAAGTATAAACTCAGCCTCGTGGTCTCCAACTTTTGAAAGCACAACGTCTGCTTTAGGAAGATTGCTATTTTTCCCCACTGCAACATCTTCGCAATTTTCGCTTTTTTCAGTGCTATTGTGCAAATCATCATCAGTTGGAAACATGCTTTTTACAGCATCATCTAAACCAAAATATTGCACGCAAGCGCCGGAAGGAACAAAGCTTGCGAGCGCACAAATACGTGGATCCTCACGGTTTAGCACTACTGTTCCTTCGGTTGTGGCAGCTACGTTGCTTAATAGTTTTGCGGTTGTGTCAATTTCGCCGAATCGGTCGAGCTGATCTCGCATAACGTTTAGCAATAAAGAGTAACGAGGCTTGATTTGATTTACGAAATGCACTGCATACGCTTCGTCAAGCTCTAAAACTGCAATATCTGCGTCAAGCTTTGTGCCAAAAGCCGGCATTGTTTTTGCAAGAGCTGCAACTACTCCTCTAGTAAAGTTTGAACCGGTTGGATTAGTAAATACGTTAAGCCCCGCCTCGCGCAGCATAGAAGTTACCATACGCGTTGTGGTAGTTTTGCCATTGGTCCCAGAAACGAGCACTATTCCGTATGGCAATGTGGAAAGAGTACGCGCTAAAAAGCCTGAATCGAGGCTCTCAATAACTTTACCAGGCAATGCGCTTCCACCATGATGAAGCAGCCTAGAAAGTGCGCAAACAAGTTTCCCAACAGCAGGCATGGCAAAGCTGTACCAATGCTTATGCAAATCTTTGTGAAACTTTTTACGCGATTCATGGTCGCCGCTTGACATACTAAATCACACTCCCGCCTGCTGGTAATCTTGCGGCATATCCATGAACTTGGAAGTTGCACCCAAGAAGGCAAGATTAAACGTATCAGTAGGACCATTACGATGCTTTGCCATAATAATATCGGCTTCGCCCGGGCGATCTTCCTTATTGTAAAAATCAGGTCTATGTACAAGGAACACAACGTCAGCATCCTGCTCAATAGAACCAGATTCACGCAAATCTGAAAGCTGCGGCTTTTTGTCGTTTCGCATTTCCGGTCCACGATTAAGCTGGCTCAAAGCCACAACTGGCACTTCAAGCTCTTTAGCGAGAAGTTTCAGCGCACGCGAGAATTCCGAAACTTCCTGCTGACGACTTTCTACACGCTTGCCGGAACTCATAAGCTGAAGGTAATCAATAACTACAAGTTTCAAATCATTCGTCTGCTTGAGCCTTCGGCATTTTGCACGAATTTCCATCAAACTCATATTTGGACTGTCGTCAATAAAAAGCGGAGCATCCTGCATTTTTGTCCAGAAATTATTGAGAGTATTCCAACGATCTGGAGTAATATCTTCTGCTCTTCGCATGGCGGCGAGTGGAATATTAGTTTCTGCAGCAATAATGCGCTGAGCCAATTCCACTTTGCTCATTTCTAGAGAGAATACAATAGATGTCATATTGTGGTGCAGTGCCGCCGAACGAGCAAAATCAATGCCAAGCGTTGACTTACCCATGGCTGGACGACCAGCAACAACAATCATTTGACCAGGCTGCAAACCCTGCGTAACTTCGTCAATATCTCTAAATCCAGTCGGCACACCTTGTTCAAGTTCGTGATTTTGCATTTTATCTAACTGATCAAGAGTATTTTGCAAAACTGGACCAATGGCAACGTAATCTTGACGCACTTTGCCTGCACTCATCTCATACACTTCTGATTGCGCAAGATTTACAATATCTTCTGCCTGAGCCCCGGATGCAGAATAGCCCATTTGCGCAATTTTTGTTCCAGCAGTAATAACGTTACGAAGAACAGCATTTTGATGCACAATATCTGCGTAGTACATTGCGTTTGCGGCCGTTGGCACAGAAGCTACTAGGCTGTGCAAATAGTCAGCTCCGCCAACTTTATCGAGATTTCCATCCTTCATTAATTCGTTAGCTACAAGCACAACATCAACAGGCTGAGAGCCTGCAAAAAGCGTAAGAATAGCATCGTAAATAGTTTGATGCTGAGGCTGATAAAAATCTGCTGTTTCTAGCACTTGCGATACTTCACC
The DNA here is from genome assembly GCF_048545135.1 of Gardnerella bretellae. NCBI lineage: Bacteria > Bacillati > Actinomycetota > Actinomycetes > Bifidobacteriales > Bifidobacteriaceae > Gardnerella > Gardnerella bretellae. Next base: position 119,362 of record NZ_JBKQXU010000003.1, on the reverse strand, counting down.
GATAGCATCTTTGCTCATAAGCATTCCGCCAAGCACTGCCATTTCGGCGTCAACATCGTGCGGAGGCACACGATCAAACAGTGTAGTACCGCTTGTTCCTTCAGCGTTACGAGTAGCTCCAGAACCATATATCGGTGCGCCAACATTGCCGCCACGATTGCTTCCTGCGCGGCCAGTATTGCCATTAGTAGACTGCCACATATCATTATCTGCCATAAAAACGAGTATAAACGCGCGCACGTATTTAAGAACAAAAACTTCAAAATATTTGCGCAAGTAATATTACAAAATATTTATAGTTTTAGTGCAGCATTCATCCACAAATCGTTTCTAATGCGCAAACTATTTCCCAGCGCACGACCGCCAATATACACTGAATTTAGCACAATCCACAATGTGATTGTTCTTATTACATCGTTCGCGTTAAAAGCAACGTCAAAACAGCTTGTACAAATAAGTACGCCTAAATACACAACTGCCGTAGCTGAGCATGATTTTGCTAAGTAAGAATGATCACCAGCTCCGATCAATACTCCATCTAGCGCCCACATCCATCCAGCAAGAGGCAAGAACAAGCCAAGAATTGTCATGCCTACAGAAATTAAAATCTGAATATCTGCGCGCGGACTAAACAGTGGCGAACAGCTCCACCCCACTAAAATCATGAATAAACCGACTCCTAAGCTGCTTACAGCACCAACTTGAGCACAAATGCGTGTAATAATTCCAGCACGCTTACGTAGGCCCGCTCCCAGCACTGAGGCAACAATAGTTTGTGCCGCAATACCAATAGCATCGAGAATATTCATAACAAAATTCCAGCAAGAATTAGCAACTTGATACGCAGCAAGCGTATTTGTACCAAGACGAGTTGCAGCAACAACCGTAGCAACCATGCACACGCGCAATGCAAGTGTTCGCACGAATAGTGGCATGCCAGTTCCTGCAGAATGTAAAATATGTTGAAAATTAGGTTTAAGACGAGCACCACTTTGCATAGCCCAAATAACAGCTGGAATACTGAGCACAAGCCCCATATACCATTGAGCAATCATTGTTGCAATTCCAGAGCCGGCAATTCCCATGTTTAATCCAAAAACTGCAATCACATCGAGAACAGTATTGAGCACAGCGCCACTAGCAGCAGCAAATAAGGTTATACGGACTTTTCTAAGCCCTCGAAATATTCCGTTTGCAGCATACACAAGAAGCATTGCTGGAAGGCCTGGCATAACCATTTGAGTGTACACAATAGCATCTTGCAACGTAGATCCGCGCGCGCCTATTGCATAACATAGCGGCTCAGCGGCGAAAATAAGAAATGCTGTAAGAATTACACCAAGAAATAATGCAAGCCACAAGCCGTCCATTCCAACACTAAAACCTTCTCGACGTTTCCCCGCGCCTAAAAGACGAGCAACTTGAGAAGTTGTGTTGTATGCCAAAAATAAGCAAAGACCTGAAATGGTAAGAAGTACTGTTGAGCCAATAGAAAGTCCAGCCAACGCGTTTTTGCCAATATGACCAATAATAGCAGTGTCAATAAGTACGAACGCAGGTTCAGATATAAGCTGTCCAAAAGTTGGTACAGCAAGTATCCAAATATTGCGAAGTACCTCTTTTTTATTCTGATTATCCAACTCTTGATTCGTCATAATGCTTCATTTCACTGCTATCTAGCAAATCGCAGCAAATGCAATATTGTGCAAATACTACATAAAAATATTCGCGATTGAGCTAACACAAATATGAGTAAAATACAAGTAAAAATATGATTCCGCAAAGTTATTCGCAATATATCCACATTGTTATCCCCAACATGTGGATAATTTTGCAAGATGTCCACTTAGACACGCCTTAAATGTGGATAACTTATCTTTTTATCCACATTTAATAATTCGTGCGTGTCTTACGGAATCTATTTTTCCAGCTCTACTTACCGTTATCTTCGCGAGATTTACTAGATTTTTTATTGTTTTTATTAGATTCTTGCTCTTCTTCTAATGTTTTTTCGTCTAAATTAACTTCAGACTGACTCTTTTCAGATTCGCCATTAGTTTCAGAATCTGATTCCTTACCAGCTTCCAAAACTGTTTGCTTATCGGCACTAGTCGATTCAGACTCCAGAGAATTGTCATCAACTGCAATATCAACCGAAGTAAGAACGGCCATCTGAGTTTTACTTGATGCATCGTCAGACACTGCAACAACAGCACCTTCATGACTTTGAGCAATTGCAGAGAAATCATAAGCGCGTTCGCCTTGATCGGCTAAATCAACGCCCTTACGTTCCTTAGCTTCAGAAATACGCCATCCAAAAAGCTTTTCGAGAGCAAAAGCAACAATAGCTGTTACAGCACCAGAGTAAAGCACTACAATTCCGATTAAGCAAAGTTGCGCAACAAGCTGATGCCAATCTCCAACAGAAAGCAAACCAGAACCATCTGCAAAAAGTCCAACGGAAATTACACCAATAAGAGCTGCAACACCATTTACACTTACAACATGCAAAGCTCCATCATAACGTGCGAAAGTGCGAGAATGAGTCACAAGTGAAGTAATAACGCCAGAAAGCACACCCAAAACCAAAGCCCACAGCGGAGCAATAACGTCTGCTGCAGCTGCGCTAGCAGATAAACCTGCCATAACGCCGGACGCAGCACCCAATGCAGAGAAACATCCAGAACGCAAACGTTCGGTCACACCCCAAGCCAACATTGATGCAGATGCGGTTATTGTGGAGCTTACCCAAGCATAACCAGCAACACCTGGAACACCGGCGGAAGAGCCAATCATTAAGCCAAGCCATCCGAACCAAATCAAGAAAATTCCAAGCATAACAAATGGGACATTATGCGGATGACGAACAGAACCATTTTCAACAGATGACTGAGAAGAAGTTTCAGCAACTTCAGCCACAGTAGCTACTGAAGAAACAACAGATTCGGTAGAAGAATTATCCTGAGCCTTTGCAACATCAGCCCACAATGCTCGAGATAAACGACTCTTTGCATTACGAGAATTAGTTTTAGCAGATGCCGAGCCAGCTCCTGTTCCGGCATGAGCAACATTTTTAATATGCAATACCAAACGCTTCAATGGGAAATGAGCATGTCCGCCAATAATCATAACAATTGCAAAAGCTGAAACTGCAGCAGCAATATGTAGTAAAGATCCGCCTGCAAAATCATGCACTTGAATGCCCAAAGCTTGCGAGATAGCTCCATTAGGAGACAGCAATCCGCCGCCACAAACCATATGAGCGAGCGGAGCAAATACTAAAGTAACCCAAACAGCCACGAAAATAAGCCAAATAGCATAGCGCACACGCCCAGCCAATGCTCCTGTAATTAAAGCAACTGCAACAACTGCGCAAGCTAAACGGAATGCGGCAGGAATGCCGCCAGCTAATCCGGAATTAGCATCCATAGATGTAAATACACCATGGTCTGCAACCATAGAATCGCGGAATAGTAAACCGCTAAATGGGTCGCCAACAACTCCGCCAGCCATATCTTTACCAGCAAAAGCCAGTGACCATCCCCACAAAGTCCATACAAGCGTTGTAACAGCGATAGCGCCAGCGGATAACATCATCATATTTACCATAGAAGTAGCGCGTTCGCGGCCGCCATAAAATAGGGCAATACCCGGCGTGATAATAAACACCAATGCGCCGGCCAACAACGCCCACTGCGGATCCATTGTGGTCATTTTTCACCTCAATTATTTCAAACAGTGCAAGGAATAACCATTGCAGCTGATACATCACTTTCTACCTATTGTAGTCGGAAATTCAAATATATCTTATGCCAACAAACCTTCAACAAAACTTTGCGGATCAAATTGGATTAAATCATCCGGCCCTTCTCCTAATCCAACAAGTTTTACAGGAACACCAAGTTCTTTTTGAACTGCAACAACAATTCCACCTTTAGCAGAACCATCAAGCTTTGTAAGTACAACTCCAGTAATGCCAATCGCTTCAGCAAATATTTTTGCTTGAGCCATTCCATTTTGCCCAGTAGTAGCATCTAGAACAAGCAGTACTTCATCTACAGGCATAGTTTTTTCTACTACTCTACGAATTTTCCCAAGCTCATCCATTAAATTCGCTTTATTTTGTAAACGTCCAGCAGTATCAATAATAAGAACATCAGTTTTATTTTCTTTAGCTTTTTGTGCTGCTGTAAAAGCTACGGACGCAGGATCAGCACCATCTTTATCTGCGCGAACAACTGGCACATTTACTTCAGATGCCCAGGTTTCAAGCTGATCTGCTGCTGCTGCTCTGAATGTATCTGCAGCAGCCATCATTACAGATTGCTTTTGAGCAACAAATAGTCTTGCTAGCTTGCCTGCAGTTGTTGTTTTTCCAGTTCCGTTTACGCCAACCATCATAATAACGCCTGGATGATGCGCATCAGGCTTATTTTCATTCAAACGACGATCAGTATTTTCACCAACCAATTCCAAAAGTTTTGCACGCAAAGCCTCACGCACATCTTCTGCACTAGAAGTTCCAGAAATACGAGCATCTTGGCGTAAAGAATCAACTAATTCCTCACTAGCTTTTGCGCCAACATCAGCCATCAATAAAGTATCTTCTACATCTTCCCAGTCTTCCTTAGACAGATGGTCTTTGCTTATGATATTGAAAAGTGTGAGACCGAATGGATTTGCGCTATTAGATAAACGTTTTCGAAGGCGCTGTAAACGAGAAGTTGTTGATTCTGGAATCTTAGATTCGTTCTTGCCTACTTCAACTGAATCATCAACACTTGCTGGAATTTCAGGGCCTCGACTATGGCTGCAAATTCGCAAGATTACTGCAACAGCCACTAGTAACACAGCAATAACTATGGTCGCCGCCACAAACCAGATCACCATATTCATATCTAAAACCATGTTCATGAGATTAAGCCTATGAAAATCAAGGGACACTAGCAATAGATTTCACTATTTTTTCTCATCTTCGTCACACTTTAAAAATCTAACTACCACAACACAATAGATTTCATTACACTGTTAAAATCAATATATTGCGCAAAAATAAGCAATCTAAATGTTCTAATAATTAATTAGTGCTGATTAGAAATAATTAGTAGTTTTAAGGAGATTTTATGGCAGATAAATCTATAGAAGTATATGGTGCTAATTGGTGCGGCGATTGCATAAGAGCAAAAGCTGCACTTAACAAGTACGGCGTAGATTTCATTTGGCACGATATAGAAACTGAAGAAGGCGCTGCCGAAAAAGCCGTAGAGATTAGTGGTCAAAAGCATATTCCGGTAGTTACTTTTGCTGACAATACTTTTATGGTTGAACCATCCGCTACACAAATTAAGTCAAAACTGGAAACATTAGGAATACTGCAATAATTTGTTCATAACACGCACAACAGTATATTTGTTTCACTTCGTCTCTTGAATGTAGTATACTTGGCGTTTGTTGCCCCTTTAGCTCAATTGGCAGAGCAGAGTCCTTTTAAGTCTTGGGTTGTGGGTTCGAGTCCCACAGGGGGCACTTTTTTATACCCAAATTTAGACTTATGCTTTAATGCGCTACTTAATAAAACAGTAATTATATTAAAAATCAACTTGCCCAAACGCTTGCGTCTTGATCATCTTCGTCAATATTAGCGCCAGAATTATTTGCTTGCGAGTAAGTAGATTCATCATCTACTACGCCAGAATCAGCATCCGCGTTAATTGCAGCAAGCACGCGTTTGTCCATTTTGTACTGAGGAAGCACATTTTTAATATAGCTTGTCACAGCATCTTGCATAGCAACGTCGTGACCAACTTTTTCTGCCATAAACCAACGATGATCCAAAACCTCATGGAAGAACTGCGCTGGTTCAATTTGCGAACGAAACTCAGGAGGAATCATACGAACTGTTGGCTCGAAAATTTCACGCATCCAATCAGTCGCGACGATTTCAAGCTCTTCACCTTGACGCCATGTAGAAGTGCGGTATGCATCCAAATCGTTTAACAACCTTCGAGCCTGATTTTCTTGCACGTCCAAGCCTGTCAAACGTAGCAACTTGCGCGAAGCATAACCAGCATCCACAACTCGAGGACGAACAAGCACTCTGCGACCATCCTCGGAAGTTTTCATTTCTAACTCGTCAACGTCAAATCCCAATTCATTAAGACGATTAACGCGGCGCTCAATTCGCCACATCTCATCAGGACTGAACTTATCGACGTCTGTAAGCGTGCTCCAAAGTGAATGATAGCGATCCACTAAACGATTGCCTATGCTAATTTCATCTACTTCCGTAGGCAAAAGCTGACCGGAACTCAAATCCATAAGCTCGCCAATAATATTGGTTCTAGCTAAATCAATATCGTATTCTCTCTGGCCTTCTGTTAAACTTCCGTGCAAATCACCAGTTTCTGCGTCAACCAGGAATGCGGAAAACGCATCAGCATCTCGCAAAAATAGTACGTTAGAAAGTGAAACATCACCCCAATAGAAGCCAGAAAGATGCAGACGCACCATCAGTACAGCCAAAGCATCAATAAGTCGTTCAGCAGTGTCTGGTCGCAATGTGCGGGCAAATAAAGCACGATATGGCAGAGAGAATTTCAAATGCTTAGTCACAAGTATTGCTTCAAGCATTTCGCCATTAGCGTCTCTGCGTCCTGCAACAACTGCTATAGGCGTTACAGTTGGCAACTCAAGCTTGCGCAATCTACGCAAAAGTTCGTATTCTCGTTCTGCAACTTGACGAGTGATTTCCTTCATGGCATAAACTTCATCGCCAACATGAACAAAACGCACAATATGTCGAGAAATACCACGAGGAAGGTTTACAAACAAATCAGCCGGCCATTGAGAAAGTGGCAGCTCCCACGGCAACGTAAACATCTTAGGATTTGAACTAGCTGCAGTAATCTTAAGCGCAGTAGGCTCCTGAGACAACGCACTCTCGTCCTGTGCAGATACAGAAGTTGCCTGCACAGCACGCGGATCCAATTGAGGAGCGTCATTCCATTCCATAGTTTCCATTTACCAATCAAGCTCGTGCCAACAATACAATCTGCAATAAATATTAATCGCAAATCAACCACTGGCTAATTATTGATAACAACTATACATAATAAAGCATGTTCAGTAATGTACAAACTTTCGCTTGCTTTTATTTTGTTTTAAATTCTGCTTTTGCTTTTATTTTTCTTACAGTTTTACCGATTTTTACCGATTTTGCTGGCAAAAACGGGGTTCGCTTTCATTGCGAACCCCGCCATACCCTTATACCGAAAGTTTGCTCATTTTGCTTTCGTAAAGCAAACCTACGCTTTTAGTTCAAACGCAGCTCAGTAGAAGGTGCAAACAGATGCATCTTAGATGGATCAATCTTAATCTTGACAGTATCGCCAACCTTCGGCAAAGCACGTGGATTCACGCGGATTGTCGTAAGCTTGTTCTGATCAGACATCATAGTAGATGCCTCTTCAGGAGAACCATCAGTTATGATATTGCCATAGATGTAACCATCAGAACCGAGATCTTCTACGTTCATAACCTTCAAGGAGAACGCATTTGGATCATCGAAAGTTGCCAAGCTTGCGTCTTCTGGACGGAAGCCAACAATAATCTGTCCGCAATCTTCTGCAGTGAGCTTATCAACAGCTTCGCTTGGAAGAACAATAGAATCCTCACCAATCTGAGCACGTCCATTAACCACTGGATGCTGGTTAATGTTCATAGATGGAGAACCAATGAAGCCTGCAACGAACACGTTTGCTGGGCGATCATAAAGCTCGGTTGGAGCACCAACCTGCTGCAAAACGCCAAGCTTGATAACGGCAATACGATCACCCATTGTCAAAGCCTCAGTCTGATCGTGGGTCACGTACAGAGTAGTAACACCAAGCTGACGCTGCAAAGCAGCAATCTGCGTACGAGTCTGCACGCGGAGCTTAGCATCGAGGTTCGAAAGAGGCTCATCCATAAGGAAGACTTTTGGTTCACGCACAATTGCGCGGCCCATAGCAACGCGCTGACGCTGACCACCAGACAAAGCCTTTGGCTTACGATCCAAATACTCTGTCAAATCCAAAACTTCAGCTGCTTTTTCAACACGCTTGCGGATTTCTTCCTTAGGAACACCAGCAATCTTCAAAGCAAAGCCCATGTTGTCTGCAACTGTCATATGTGGATACAACGCGTAGTTCTGGAAGACCATTGCAATATCGCGATCCTTTGGCTGCATTGTAGTAACATCTTGACCGCCAATGAGGATACGTCCTTTGTTAACCTCTTCAAGGCCTGCCAACATGCGCAAAGTAGTAGACTTACCGCAACCAGATGGACCAACAAGTACGAGGAACTCGCCATCTCTAATAGTCATGCACAAATCGTCAACCGAAGGCTTATCGTTGCCCGGGTATATACGAGTTACATGATCAAATACAACTTCTGCCATGATATGTCCTTTCATCGGCAGGTACGTGCCGAACGATCCGTAGTGAAGGGTGTGCACTCATGACCCCAATTCCTACATCGGCGGGTATCAATCGTCCACAGTTTACTTACCTGGTCCATTGAAGGTTTCTCTTCGTTGAGCCAAGCCTTAATATACCATGTTTATCTTAGAAAAACAGTAAAAAATCAGTATTTTCCAAAGCTTCGGCGTGTCGAGTGCGTAGAAAGTTATTACTAAATATCTAAACAATAGTTAGTTTTCGCAATAAAAAATACGAAATTATGTAATCGTTTGTTTATATTAAAAAGAAATGTTAAAAAAGAAAACGGACGTCAAGCATAAGCCTAGCGTCCGTTTTAGTTAAATATTTTATGTAACTACAAGTCAATAGGAGAATCAGTGCTTGAGACTTTAGGCATCTGACCTGCAACTCCAACTTGCTTCTTATCCAAGCCAATACAATGCAGCAGAGCCTCAAGAGTGTGCATATTCTTGCTACTAGCAGCATTAATATCTAGCAACTTTCCATTGATAGTTACAGTTGGTGTTGTCATCGAACCTTTGTTAGAGCCAGAAACGTTTAACAGCTCCATAAAATCAGGAGTATATTTGTTAATCAAATTCTGCCACTCTACGTATTGGAGATCAAAAGCCTTACTAGCAACAGAATCATTTACCCCAGCTTTTTTAGCTTGTTCAATCAACTTTTCATTGCTTACAGGCTTATAATCATCACCCTCTTCTGGCTGGAAGTCTTTTGCAAAGATGTTATTGATAAATTGCAACAAATGCTCTGGATTGCTGTCATTATTAGCAATGTAGGCAATAGCGCCAGATACACGAGTTGAATATTTATCAGTAGAAATCTTATCCAAGAATGACATTGGGTGTATTTCCAAATTAATTTGGCCTGCGCGAACCATTGCAGCCAACACTCTATCTGCTTCGCGATTAAAGTTTCCACATCCAGGGCATAAAGGATCAAAATAAGTTGCAATCGTTGGAGCTTTAGCAACAGGCTTGTTGTAGCCAAGCTTGCTTATAAGAATTCCGCCCTTAGAATTGACAACTTCCGGCTTATATTTAGCACCAAGTTTCTTTAGTTGATTTTTAGCTTTATTAGAACGCTCAATTTGTATTCTTTCAATATTGGCTTGAGGTGACTGGTAAAAAGCTTGGTAAGCTGTAATGCCAACTGCAGCTACCATAGCCATAACAATCAGCACTACAACAATTCCAATAATTGTTTGCTGACGACGCTCACGAGCTTCACGCAATGCACGCTCACGCTTCTCAATGTTTTTTTCCAGACGAGTAGAAGATGAATTCCCCTGCTGATTGTCCTGTATCTGAATTTTAGGCATTTCTATCCTTCAAACCCTTTATTTTGCAAACTAAGCCTTAGTCCTAGCGCATGTTTGTAAATAAAACAACAACTTCACTATAGTCTAATAGATGCCATCAACGGAAACGTAAAAATGAACCAAGACCTATGCGAAACATGTCAGTACCCTTAAAAATGGCAAGAATAATCCACGCAATAACGAAACCTATGGCATATCCAGCAGAAGTATACGAAAGAATAGTCGGCAAATAAGTTGGAAAAATAATACGAATTGACAAAATATTAAAAGCCATAAATTCTGCAGAGCTGCTAAACAGTAGTGGATACACACAAGCACCAATAACAGCACAAATCAAAATAATCACAATTCTTGGCAATGTATACGCAAGCCCACGAATAATATGCCACGGAAGAGCTGCAACTCTCATAAAAGTGTCCCCGCGAGGAGAAACGCCATTATTAAGCTCTTTTCTACGCAATCGCGCGGAAATATTGTATCCAGCTGTTGAGCTAGCCCACATAATAAATATATTTAATACAACCGCAGATAAGAAATTCAAACAACAGATAACTGCACAAATAGACACAAATAGCAATAAAATCCAAGATCCGCGAGTTAAATAACCATACTTGCTAGTTTCTAAATCTTCATAAGGCTTATCTGCGGCATCATCAGCTTCTTCGTCAGAAGATTCATCATGCTCCACATAATGCTCTTCGTCACAGTCTTCATAAGTTTTATTATTATTTATTTCGTTAGAAGATTGTTCCATAACTGTAGTCGAGCCACTTTGAATAGTTGACGCAACAGTTTCTTCTTCGCCAGCTGTTTCGCTAATTGTTTCACAAGTTGTTTCACGCCACATTTCGCGCATAGTTCCGCATGCAGCGTCTCGATCAAAAGGGCGGTTATCTGGCCACGCTAAAGGATTTATTGAATCTTCACTAATTGCTCGCTCAAGAACAGCAGGGGAGCAGCGTTTTTCGCGATTAGGATCAAGGGCTTTCCTAAAGGCTTCCATAGTTTTTGCAGGTAGACCACTTAAATTCGCATTGCCAGAAGCTGCACGCTCCAAAACAGCCATCAAAGGCTTTGTGCCAAAAACAGGTTTACCAGTTGCAGCAAATGCCAACACTGCCACAAGCGACCACCAGTCAGTAGACTCATCGGAATCTTTGCCCTCAATAATTTCTGGAGCAATAAATCCTGGAGTTCCCATGACTAACCCAGTACGCGTAACATGACTTTCACCTTCACCCATAGCAATACCAAAATCTACAAGCACAGGTCCATGAGCGGAAATCATAACATTCGTCGGCTTAATATCGCGATGTATAATCCCAGCTTCATGCACCGCTCTAACAGCTTCAATAAGCTTATGCGTTAATCTTTCCAAATCGTCAGCAACATATGGGCCATTCTCTGCAACGTCTTCTCGAAGATTTTTACCCTCGATCAACTCCGTAACTATAAATGCTACTGAAGCGTCAAGTTCCATATCTACTATTGAACACACTCCAGGATGATGAATCCTCTGCAACGCTAAAGCTTCACGCTTTAAACGTAAACGTTCTCGCTCCTGCTCAGCATATTCTTTTTCGCTTTGATTAGCATTTATGCAAGCTCGCAATATTTTCATAGCATATTGATTGCCGCCATCGTCTTTAACGCGCCAAACCGAGCCCATTGCACCGCCGCCAAGCCTAGAAATAAGCGTGTATCCGCCTACATTATTCCCTGGCTGCAAATCGAACATGCTCATATCTTCCATACTGCATTATGTTAATGCCTTATATTGCCAAATGCGCAAATATGAACAATAAAAAACACGCCGTTTCTACATTCAACATCGCCGTAATTTTGTAATGACGTGGCATATGGTACACTAATCAATGTTCTGCTTAGCATTGCTTAATAGTTTGCATGGCAAAACATTCGCCTCCTTAGCTCAGATGGCCAGAGCGGCCGCCTTGTAAGCGGCAGGTCGCCGGTTCGATCCCGGCAGGAGGCTCCATATTATTTGCGTGTTTTATTTATTTTTTGCTTTGTTTTAATTCGCTATATTTCTGCAAGGTTACTTATAAATATTAGTAGCCTCGATATTATCTTTCGTTTCATTTATAATAACGGCAATAGTTTAAGCAACTACCAAAAGGGACTGGCGTATTTTTCACAATAGTGCAAAAACATATCGTATGATATAAGAAACACCATTATTCCTTCGGTTGCATAATATTTATAACAAAACTTTTCGCGAGTAAGAACTCGGAAACCTTCCCCCAACTCAGGGTTTCCGGGGTGAGTGTGGAGCGTCCCCCAACCAGCTCCACCTCATAGGGGGCGGGAATATCCCCTTCTCTCCCGCCCCCATTTTATTTGTTATGCATTTTTAAACCCAATGCAGAATAGAAGGTATAATAAAAGCTAGTCTTACAGTGAATGGAGTGATTACATGGCACGTCGATGGACGCCTCGACGCCTGATTATAATGCGGCGCTCTCGTATTATTGCATGCGTCTTGTCTCTATCTATTGCTGCAATAAGCATTTTTGCATTTACATCTCAAAAAGCAGTAGCCTTAGTTGTAAATGGCAAAGCAACCATTGTTAACACTTATGCCACAACTTCTGCTCGCCTGCTACAAGAGCAGCATGTGCCTGTAAAAACACACGATCAGGTTATATCTTCTTCCGGCGATATTCTTTCAAATCACGCTACCGTTACTGTGCGAAGCGCGTATCAAACTTCTATTACTGTAGACGGCGTTACTATACCATTTTGGACAGTTGCAACCAGCGTTGATCAGCTTATTGGATTCTTTAAAGCAAACGCTAAAAACGCTAAACGAATTACCGTAAATTTGCAAAATATTTACGATAAACTCACCTGCGGGTTAGCAATTAATAAAAAAGGCCCAATAACTGTTATTTCGGATGGAAAATCTCGGATTGCTCCGGACGGAAGCTTACCTGCAAGCGCTATTCTTGACGCGCAAGGAATCGTATTAGGAAAAGAAGATCGAGTTAGCGTTGAAGATGACGAAGGCAATACTGTTTTGCGTATTTCCAGAGTCACGCATGGTAAAGAAACTAGAACAGTTTCATTGCCTTTTGCTACACAAACCGTAATCGACCCTAAGCTTCCAGCAAATTCTCGAGTCGTGCAACAAGATGGCGTTAATGGCGAGCGCGAAGACGTATATAACGTAACTTATGTTGATGGCAAAGCTGAAAGCTCTACTCTCGTTTCGCAAAATGTATTAAAGCCTGCTATTAATCAGGTTATTGCTGTTGGAAAAGCAGCTCCAATTCAGCCGAAGCCTGTTAACAAACCAAAGCCTGCTGCTAAGCCTGCGCCAAAGCAGGAGCCAAAATCTGAATCTCAAGCGTCTAAAACTAAGAATACAAATTCACAAAACCAGCAGCCTTCAAAACAAGGCCAGGAGCAATCACAAGCAAAACAGGGAAACGACGCACAAAAGTCTACGCAAGATGCTGCAGCGCAATCGCAGGAAAATCAGCAAACTCAATCACAAACGCAACCTGCTGCTCCGAAATCAAATCCTCCCGCTCCTGCTCCTGAGTCAAACCCAAATAGCCTTGTTCACGCTACACCAGAGCAGGCAAAGCTTTTTGCGCAAGGAGCTGCGGCACAAATGGGCTGGACTGGAAAACAGTGGGAAGATCTTGTTTGGCTGTGGAATAGGGAATCTGGATGGCGCTGGAATGCGGAAAATCCAAGCTCGCACGCTTATGGCATTCCTCAAGCTCTTCCTGGCAATAAAATGAGCAGCGCTGGAGCTAATTGGCATGAAGATGCTGCAGTGCAGATTAGCTGGGGAATTAGCTACATAAAAGGAAAATACAAAGATCCTAGCGGAGCTGTAAGGCACTCACACGAGGTTGGCTGGTACTAAATTAGACACTCATCCTATTTAAGTTAAAAACTATAGATTAAAACTTTATTATTTTAATCAGCACACATATTGGGCGGTACAGCATTGACAGAAATCAACACTGAAACTGAAGGCCAGCTTTTAGGAGCAGCAGATATTCGACGTATTGCTGCAGAAGAAGGCATTACTCCTACCAAAAAGTTTGGTCAAAATTTCGTTATTGATCCTGGTACAGTGCGAAAAATAGTAGCGGCAGCTGAAGTTAAATCTGGCGATACCGTTATGGAGGTAGGGCCTGGTCTTGGTTCTCTTACTCTTGCAATACTGCAAACTGGAGCTAATCTTACAGCTGTAGAAATAGACCCACCTCTTGCACGCCGCCTTCCTAACACTGTTGAAGAATTTATGCCAAACGCTTCTAAACGTTTTAACGTTATCTTAAAAGATGCTTTGGCTGTAACTGCAGACGACGTTCCGCAACTTTCAAAAGCAGATAAGTTTACACTTGTTGCAAATCTTCCATACAATGTTGCAACACCAATTGTGCTTACTTTACTTGAAAAATTTAGTAATTTACAGCATTTTTTGGTTATGGTTCAAAAAGAAGTAGCAGATCGACTATGCGCTCAGCCAGGAAATAAAGTGTATGGAACACCTAGCGTAAAACTTGCTTGGTACGGTCAATCTCAGCGCGCGGGTCTTATTGGGCGTAACGTTTTTTGGCCAGCGCCAAATGTTGATTCTGCACTAGTATCTTTCACTCGCTATTGCAAAAATAAGGGAGATAATAGCGAACGCGAAGGTGTGTTTACTTTAATTGACGCAGCTTTTCAGCAAAGACGAAAAACCTTACATGCGGCTCTTAAACATTTAGTTAGTGACGAAGCGTACGAAAAAGCTAATATAGATCCTACAAGACGCGGAGAAACGCTTACATGCGACGACTTTATTGCGTTGTATCGCGCTTGTAAAACTTTAGAGTTGCATCAAAAATAGCTTTTTATTCGAAATTTAAAATAACAATTTCACTAAAGAACAGTTTGCTAACAAACGCTTATACGCGTAAAAATCAAGTCATACATAGTCAGTAAAATGCGATTTATATTACGCTTTGCAGATTAAGAAAATTGCTGCAAACAAAATAAACTTACAGATCGGAAGTGAACATGACGCAAGAATACGACGAACGTATTGCTCGTAAGGCTTTCATGTATCAAAAGAAGCGATCTGTTATTACTACTGTTAGCATAGCTTTGGCAGTTACGTTTGTATTCGCGCTGTTAATACAATTTCATGTTTTTGGGATTAATTCAATAGTTGCACCAAAAGATAATCCTAATTTCGGCATAACAGCACCATGCGCAACCAAAGGCAAAGAAGGCTCTAAAACTCCTTATGTTGATAATCGTGCTGTGTCAATTCGAGTATTAAACGGTACGAAATTCCGCGGCTTGGCAAGAGCAGTAGGAGAAGCATTAAATGCTCGAGGTTTTAATCTTACAGAAGTAAATAATAACAAAACAAGTAATGTTAAAAGAACAACTATTTATTTCGGTAAGAACGCTATTAATGAAGCATACACAGTAAATTCTAATTTTGCTGATGCTGTTATGCGCATGGACGATCGCCAAGATAAGCTCGTAGATATTGTTCTTGGCTCGACTTTTAATAATCTTCGTCCAAAAGTTGATGTTCCAGCTGCAGGAGCCGCAATACGAGAAGTCCCTGGATGTGTTAAAGCAAAAGATATGAAGGAACTTCCTAAAGCAGATTCACATAAAGCTGTTAAATAATCTACTTTTTATACGTTTCTTCGTACCAGCGCTGTAATTCTGCAACAGCTATATCGTGAGCTACAGGCCCGTTATCAAGACGGTAATCAAGCATATGTTTATAAGCTTCACCAACTATTGGCCCTGGCTGTAAATCAAGCAGTTTCATGATTTCATTTCCGTCAACATCTGGACGAATAGCATTAAAATCTTCCTGCTTTTTCAATTCGCGCACGCGCTGTTCCATTTCGTCCATTGCGTGCTCAAACATCAAAGATTTGCGACGGTTCTGCGTAGTTGCATCAGCTCTAGTAAGTCGATTTAAACGCTCATACAAGTGCCCGGAATCCTTAACGTAACGTCGTACTGCAGAATCAGTCCAAGGTTCGTCAACATAACCGTGAAAACGCAGGTGCAGATTTACTAATTCGCTTACATCTTCAATAAGATGATGGTCAAAATGCAATTCCTTCAAACGCTTACGCGTCATTTTTGCACCAACTACATCATGATGGTGAAAACTGACTTTGCCACCATCTTCAAACTTTCTAGTACGAGGCTTGCCTATATCGTGCAACAAGGCTGCTAATCGCAAAGTTAAATCGGGGGATGGCACAGGGCCTTCATCATCGGTTTCTAGGGCAATAGCGCGCTCAAGAACCATCATTGTGTGCTCAAAAACGTCTTTATGACGATGATGCTCATCAATTTCAAGCTGTAAAGCTGGAATTTCTGGCAAGACTCGCTTCGCAATACCAGACTCAACAAGCGCTTCCAAACCTTTACGCGGACGGTCCGAAAGAAGAAGTTTAGTAATTTCGTCACGAATACGCTCAGCTGAAACAATATCAAGGCGCTCTACCATGTCTACAATTGCTTCAGCAGTATTAGTTTCGATAGTAAACCCAAGTTGCGCAACGAAACGAACCGCACGCATCATTCGCAAAGGATCATCATCAAAGGATTGACGAGGATCAACAGGTGTTCTCAACACGCCTTTAGCTAAATCACTAGCACCACCAAACGGATCTACAAATTCCAAATCTGGAACACGCAAAGCCATGGCATTAACTGTGAAATCTCTTCTAGAAAGATCGCCCTCAAGAGTATCCCCATATTGCACTTCAGGTTTACGAGAATCAGGATCGTACGCGTCTGAACGGTATGTAGTAATTTCAACTTTTACTTCCGTTCCATCCGGGCGCCGACGCACAGCACCCAAAGTGCCAAATTTGCGACCCATATCCCAAAAACCGTCATGTCCCCAACGTCTTAAAATGGGTTCAAATTCTTCTGGACGAGCAGAAGTGCAGAAATCAAGATCATGCGACACGCGATGCAATAACATATCGCGCACAGGTCCACCAACTAATGCAAGTTCATAATCGTGTTCAGCGAAAAGTCGCCCCAACTCTATAGCTTCAGGCCAAACTTTGAAGTTCTCAGTCACCCTTACCGACACCCTTTCAGCAAAAATTAATCTATATTCCAGCATACAGTTACCCCAATGCACAGCGGATTGAGTAAGGTGGAGTGTATGGTTACTCCTGCAGATTTACGACGTATGCTCGCCAAGCTTGCGGATAATCATGCCCAAAATCAGTCTGCGCCTTCAATAACGCCTCTTGATTTATCTAAAATTCATAGTAAAAAATCTTTAGAATCAAACGAAGAAAAATCTCAGATTTTCGTTGATATTCCAATCTTTTCAGAGCTTGAGCAAGAGTCTCAAGAAGTGGTTGAAGATGAGGATGTTCTTCAAAAAACTTCAATAATCCCTGGAGCATCTCCGGCTATTATGCCACAGCGTAGACTAGCAGATACGCCTGCTACTTTTGCCTCTTTAGACGCTCAAGATTTGCCAATTATTCGTGAATATTCCGCAGGTGGACTCGTATTTGACACACTCGGGCGTGTCGCAATTATTGCTCGACATTCCAGAAGCGGACACCTTGAATGGTGTCTACCAAAAGGCCATATTGAGAAGGGTGAAACACCTCAAGAAACTGCTGTTCGTGAAATTCATGAAGAAACTGGAATTATAGGCGAAGTGGTTGATTCAATTGCCACAATAGACTATTGGTTTACAGGAACAACTCATCGAGTTCATAAATTAGTTCATCATTTTGCGTTACGCTACGTAGGCGGCGATCTTTCTGTATTGGGAGATCCAGATCATGAAGCAGAGGATGCAATATGGGTAAATTTCAAAGAACTGAGCGCGATTTTAAGTTATCCAAATGAACGTAAAGTTGCATGGCTTTACGCAAAAAAAGCAAACAGGCGGTCTCACAGTGACGAATCTCACGCGTAAGAACCATATAGCGCACGAAGCGCACAATTTAACATGTCACAAAACATGTTTTTACATGCGTAATTTACTGCAATCCGCGCGAGCTTTGTGCTTAAAAGTTTTGCATTTTACTATTATTTTTATTACGTCTCTTGCCATTACTCTTGCAATAACTAATATGCAATGCGCAAAATATGTGGGATTGTTGAATACAGCAAACGCGGTTACGTCTAATACGACTTTAGAAGATGAGCCCGGTAAAAACACTAAGAAAAAAGAGAACGATTACGAAAATACTCACACAAATGGAATCGATCTTAATATTCTTCAATCTACGCCGGTTGTGACCGATAAAAGCGGCTACCATCTTACTGCAACAGTTAAGGCTACAACAGAAGCACTTCCGGAAGGCCTTTTGCAACTTTCTATTAATTCCAACTACACTTTTGTTTCACGAACAGATTTGCAAAATTGGGCTCAAGGAGAATCTCTTATACCAACTCCGCAAATACTTGGCTCAATAAAAATTGGCGAGATTGCAGAAGGAAAAACTTCAACATTCCACTTTGATATACCATCAGACTCTCAAGAACTTAAATCTATTTGGCATTGGGGTCCAAAACCTTTAAAAATCACGTATTTTTCTAAGGATTCTTCACGATATAAATCTATTCGTTCCTTCTTAACAAGATCGAACGCAGGCTTTAATGTGCCTGAATCTCCAGCAATAAAACTTACGGCAGTTATGCCAATTCTTGCAAATAAGCAACATGTTTTAAAAGATAATTTCACAAGCACAAATAGTAGAGTTGTATCGAATTTGCAAGCAAACAAGCAAGATACGCACTATGTGCTTGAGCAGGCAGATTTGGTTAGCAAGCATAACAAATTACAGACTATTGCCGATATAAATACGCTTCAAGCAGCTCGATTATTATTTGTTCCTAACGCTTTTATGCAAAAATCAGGTTTTGATATTAGCGCTTATGCAGATGATCACAATTGCAAAATGTATCGTTCTGCTGGCATTAATGAAAGCACATGGTCTGCTAAAAATTCAAGAATTCCACAAAATTCAAAAATTCCACAATCCTCACAAATAGCTGAAACTTCTAGCTCCTACGATCATCCTCATGAAACGAAGCAGATTGCGAAGGTTGACAACGGATCACAAAATACATACGCTTGGCAGACTCGAGGAAAATGGACACTTTCAGCGCTTGAGCTTGCAAAACGCAACGGTTATAACACTGTTATTTCCACAGATGAATTTGATTCTACAGCTTCACAATTTGCTATTAGCAACGGCATATACGATGTTGAAACTCCAGCAGGAAACGTACGCGTATTATCTGCTCAATCTGTGCTAACAATGCTGGCAAACGGCAAGGCAACAAACTCTACAGCTCTTAGCGAGCGCACTCAAGCCGGTCGAATAAATCGTTTAGTTGCACAAAGCGCGTTCTACCAAATGGAACAACCTTACGTAGACCGCAATATTCTTATTACTTTTTCTAACAAAACAGATGTAAAAAATATTGATGGCGTTATGAGCGCATTGGAACAATCGCCTTGGCTGCAACTAAGCGACTTAAATACAATGGCAAAAATTAAGCAGGAAAAGCTGCCTTCCTGGAAAAATAATAATCTTATGCACTCAATGCCTCACAGTAGCGCAATTAGTGTAGCTTCAGCCAAAGAAAGACGATTAGAATTAAAGAATCTTATTATCTACAGGCAAAAAGTTTCGCGTTTTGTTAAAAATATTCTTAATTACAAGCAGGATACGAAATTACGCAATACTGAAGGCGACGCTCAAGCTCTAGCTAAACAGGCTGCTAAAGCAAAAAATAAGATTAGCGCTAAAGATTGGGGATTGTATTTATTACGCTTATACGACGATATTGCGTTGCAAGAATTAACAAATAAAACAAGTAGTCTTCCGCTTAAAACAAAAAAATCCGCAAATCGTAAACAACAAGAAACAGCTTATAACGAAAATAACACAGCGAAATACTTTGTAAATAAGCTACTTTCTGGGATTCATATAATCCCTCCAAAAGATATTACTGCAGTTAGTGAAACGGCAAGCATACCGATTACTATCAGCAATACTTACGCTTATCCAGTAAAAGTGTATTTATCTGCAGATACGCACGTTATGGAAATTGTTACTCGCAGAAAGACTTTAGTAAAAGTTCCAGCAAATAGCGAAGTGCAAGTTACTTTACCTTTGCGAATTACGACTTCTCTTCACACTAAAGCTACTTTCGTTTTGGAAGATGATCAGCATCAAGCATTTTCCGCCACTGAACACACGCTTATTACGAGTACTCTGCAAATTAGTGATAAAAGCGGTACGATTATTATAATATTTGCTTTCATGCTTGGTCTTCTTGGACTTTGGAGGCAATTTAACCGTAAGAAGGATTCAGACGAATGAGCTCAGTAGGTAGAAATTCCGTTATTATGGCTAGCGGAACAGCCGCATCTAGAATTACAGGGCAAATACGTACTATTCTGTTAGCCGCAGCCCTTGGAACCACGGGACTTGCTGCAAACGCGTATCAAGCTGGATCTATGATTCCTCAGCTTATTTACACTCTTGTTTCGGGTGGAATTTTTAACGCCGTGCTTGTTCCGCAAATTGTGCGCACGCTCGAAAAGAAGAATGCAGAAGAGCGCTTAAATAAGCTTATTACTTTTGCTATTGGTTTACTTCTTACGGTTACAATTCTTATGGCTGCGGCGACGCCTGTACTCACAATGCTTTACGCGGGCGGAAGCCAGGAAATGCAAACGCTTACTTGTGCTTTTACGCTATGGTGCATGCCACAAATCTTCTTCTACGGCTTATACACCGTATTAGGGCAAGTTCTTGCCGCTAAGGGCCGTTTTGCAATGTATGCGTGGAGTTCTGTTGCTGCAAATATTATTAGTTGCCTAGGTTTTGGCATCTTCATTTTTATTTTTGGAAAAGCTAATAGAGAGCCTCTGAGTTTCTGGAATGGAAATACTCTTCTTCTTACAGCAGGTTTTTGGACTCTTGGCGTTGCCGCTCAAGCTTTAGTTCTATTCTGGCCGCTAATGAAAAGCGGAATACACTACCGACCAAGTTTTGGTATACGAGATATTGGCTTACGCTCAATGGGCCCTGTTGCAGCGTGGAGCATGGGCATTGTTGTTGTTACGCAAATAGTTGTTATGATTACTACGCATATAACAACAAGCGTCCCATTTGTTGCAGAACAGCGTTTAGGATTAGACCAGTTTGAGGTAGCTGGTAATGCCACCTACCAAAACGCTTACACAATGTTTTTGCTCCCTTATTCACTAGTTGCAGTATCTGTAGCAACAGCTATTTTCCCTAAAATTTCGCTGGCTATTGCAAATCATGATTTAAATGACGCACGCAAAGATTTAAGCGAAGCGCTTAGGCACGTAAGTTTAATAATGTGCTTCTTTACGGTTGTTTTTATTGTTATACCAACGCCTATTTCGTTAGCTTTGATTCCGTCTATAAGTTTGCAAGAAGCTAATCTTATGGCTGCTCCTCTTACAATGCTTGCATTTGGATTACCACTTACAAGTAGCTACTTGATTATTCAACGCACGTTCTTTGCGTTTGAAGATGGCAAAAGCCCGTTTATTTTTGCTTTTGCTCAGCTTTTTACTGAGATTATTGCGTTTGTATCTTGTGTTAATTTGCTGCCTCCTACATGCTGGGTAACAGCTTTAGGAGCCTGTGTTTCAATAAGTTACTTCCTAACTTTCCCATCTCTTGTTCGCATGCTGCGAAATCGTTTTAACAAGGATTTAGACGAAAAAAGACTTATAACCACGCATGTAAAAATTGTTGCGTCTGCACTAATTTCTATTTTTATAGGTCTTATTGCACGAGAACCTCTTTTACAAGTTTTTACTATTAATTCCCCACATTTGCACGGAGTGTTGAGGTGGCTTAACGCTTTACTTGTTTGTGCAATTACAACAATTATTATTGCGATTATTTATCTTGCGGTACTTCTTCTTTTGAAAACTAGCGAACTTATTGATTTATCTTCACCAATAATTAGCAAACTTTCTAAGAAAATTCCTGTGCTTATTCCTCTTGCAAAGATTTTTGAAGACACTGCTCGCAAACAATCTGAGAAAAAGCAAGCTAATCGTACTGCACGAGTAGTTCGATCCGGTAAGCTGCCAAATAAGAAAACAGACAAGCATAATTTGTAATATTTCTATTTACAATCAAACTTTATTATGTAATTCTTTAGTTGTTTTAGAAATTATTACAATATCGACAAAATTACTGTACATAAGTTGTCATTTCATAAGTACAATTAGATTGTAGTTAAAAAAATGTTGTCATTGTTTATTGCGCACGCGTAGGAAGATGAGTAGCAAATGGAACCTCGGCTCGGAGATATTATACTAAACCGATACGTTTTAGTATCGCTTTTGCGCAATGAGGCTGGACTACAAGTATGGCAGGCGAACGACCGCATACTTACTCAAGATTGCCAACTATTTATTGTGCGCGATTCTCGTTTTTTGCCAGAAGTTAATACGATTGCTTCTACTTTGGCGTTATCTCGCAGCACTAAATTCACTCAGGTTTTGCAGCTTCAACATCATGATTCGATTGCTCTTATTGTTACAGCTCTCGATCGCGGTATTACAATTAGCGATTATTTAGCTAAAAAAGAAACCCCATTAAGCTACGAAGCTATAAGAACAATTGTTGCCGAAACAGCTCAAGCATTAAGCAAGCTTCTTTCCAATAACATAACTCATCATGCTGTTTCAAGCGACACTGTACGTATTACTCCTAACGGCATTGAACTTGCAGATACTGCTGTAAGCCCGCTTTTAGAAGACATAACTAAATCGCAAAATAGCGAAGAAAATGCAGCAAGCGAAAGCATAGAACACGCTGCTACTCGTCAACTTGCTTCTTTACTTTATGCTCTTCTTACTAGAACTTCTTCGCGCATACAAGCGCATTTTGACGCTTCTATGCTTGCAAATGATACTCCTTCAGAATTTAGGATGATTTGCACACGAAGCTTAGATGCTAACGAGAATAATCATATAGTTCCTATGGCTTCTATTGCTGAGTTAATGGCGCTTTTAGGCTCATACACGCCTGTTTCTAAGCTTTCCAATAAAGATATTGAGTTTAGCAATAAAACAAGTGTTGCATCTATTAGTAATGCTCGTTTACTTAGTGCACAAGATGATGTAATTCTTCCTTTGCCAGAAGGTTTAACACAAAGTGAAGAACAGTTTGACGCTCAGTTTATGCAGCAAGCAAATGAGCAAAATGCTAATTCTCTTAATTTGCAAGACTCGTCCAACAATTCTGGATCTGCCGCAAATAGTGGAGCTGCGAAGATTAGTAGCAGTTTTAAAAATGCTGGCAGAACACTTGGCTCGCTTCTTAAGCGAAATAATGCTAATTCTGCCAACAAAAACATTGATGATGATTTTGACGAAGATACAAACACCAATACTGACATTGATTTTCACGATATTGCAGCTGCAGAAATGGCAAGTATTCTTGCTCCTACAGATTTAGATACTGATGACGCTATTTTCCCAACTTTATCTGCATCATATAAGCATTTTCCTGAATCTGCTACTTCTCGAAATGTTCTTGATCGTGCTAATAATTCTCGCAATCAAAGTCAAAGAGATGATTTAACCGAAACTGGTGTTGCTTCTAGCTTTGATTTTGAACATTTACTTGCAGAAAATGCTCAGCATACAGAGCTTATGTCAAGACCGCAAAGCTTAACTTCAGAGGCTGAATCTACTGGTCGCGTACCAGTAGTCGATACCCGAGGTAGGTTTATTGCGCCTGGCGAAGAATCTGCGCGAGCACTGCAGGATGAAATTAATAATAATCAGGCCGAAGATGCTCTTAAAACAAGCTCCCCTTCATTGCCGCCTAGCTTCCAGCCTCGCGAGAAATCTGCTGATTTACACAGTAAAAATAAGAATAATCCAAATGGTACAGATGCCATTGCTAATGCAAAAATATGGTTAGGCCTTTCAACAAAAGTTATTGCAATTGGCGCCGTATGCTTACTTCTTATTATTGGATTAGTTTTAGCAATACATGGTTTATTTGGAACGCATGAAAGCCAAGACAGTCTTAGCAATAATGGTTCATGGGATAGTACAACCGTTGAAAATGTGCCTTTTGGAAGCCAGGGAGTGCTGCCACAAGAAAAGCAGCAGGCAAAGAAGCACATAGGAAGAAAACAGGTAAAGGCTGTTCCAAAACCTAAAATTCCTACGAACACTGTTGCCTATAAGGCAGATCGCTATCAGTTCCTTAGCTTCCCTGCACAACAACCTGGATACGGCTACTACATTCACTTAACAGAGCCTCAAACTGTGTATCGTTTTGTTATTTCAATACGAACCTCAGGCGGACACGCTTTCTTGCTGGCAAATACAAAAGATGATCCTAGAGAAGGCACGCAGCTTGCAGAATTTACGTTTGACGAAAGCGGAACAACTGATGTGAAGCTTAAAAAGATTGTAAAATCGCAAGACTTTATGCTTTGGGTTCCAAAGGATACTATGCCTAAGAACAGTCTTTACATTAATTCTGTAAAGCTTTACTAATTTTGCAATAGTCAAATAAATATAAATAATTAACCAAATAAACCACTGTGAATAACAAGTAAGGATAAATAACGAATGGAAAATAAAATTCACAAAGTTATTATTATTGGATCCGGACCTGCTGGATATACTGCTGCAATATATTTGGGTCGCGCTGGATACAATCCACTTGTTATAGCTGGAGCTTTAACCCCTGGCGGCCAATTAGTTAATACTACAGAGGTAGAAAATTATCCAGGATTCCCAGAAGGAATTTTGGGACCAGATTTAATGGACGCAATGCAAAAGCAGGCAGAAAAATTTGGTGCTGAAGTTATTTTAAGCGACGTTACTTCTGTAGACTTTAACAGCCCTGTAAAGCGCGTTACAACCGAAGATGGTATAACTTATGAGGCGGAGGCTGTTATTGTTTCTACGGGCTCTACAGTGCGCAAATTGGGCGTGCCTGGTGAACAGGAATACTCTGGGCGAGGAGTTTCATATTGTGCAACCTGCGATGGATTCTTCTTCCGCGGCAAACCAATTACGGTAGTTGGCGGCGGGGATTCCGCGTTCGAAGAAGCACAATTCCTTTCTCGATTTGGATCTTCTGTGACTTTAATTCATAGACGCAACGAGTTTCGCGCTTCTAAAATTATGGTTGATCGCGCAAAAGAGAACGAAAAAATTAGTTTCATACTTAACAGTGTTGTAGAAGAAGTGCACGGCAACAGCAAGGAAGCAACATCGTTAACTCTTAGAAATGTTGTTACAGGAGAAACGCAAGAAATTGAGTCTTCAGGATTATTCGTTGCAATAGGGCATACTCCCGCAACAAAGTTCCTTAATGGCGCATTAAGACTAAATGAAGACGGAACCATTGCGGTTGACGGCGCTTCAACTAGAACCTCCGTAGACGGAGTTTTTGCTGCAGGAGATGTTGTAGACAGCGTGTACCGACAGGCTATTTCTGCAGCCGGCATGGGGTGCAGAGCAGCTCTTGACGCGCAGGCGTATCTTAATGAGAAAGAAGATTAACAATACGCTTCATTTCTTCCGGAGATGAGAACACTATTTCAATTCTTCCGTGGTTCTGCGTGCCTTTAATAGCAACTTTCGTAGCAAAACGCTCCTCAAGCTGCTGACGAATAGGCGAAGAAGACCAGTAGTTATTTCTCCTAGCGCGCGTACGGGTCACACCGTTAGCAGGATGCTCTGTTTTTAATGAAACAATTTCCTCAGTACTTCTAACAGACAATCCTTCAGAAATAATACGATTAGCAAGCTCCTCCATATCTTCCGGCTTTTCTAATCCAAGCAATGCGCGAGCATGACCTGCAGAAAGAACTCCAGAAGCAACATGCTTTTGAACACTAGCAGGCAAATTAAGAAGCCTTAAAGTATTGGCAATTTGCGGACGAGACTTTGAAACAGATTTAGAAAGTTGGATTTGTGTCAATCCAAAATCGTCAATCATTTGAGAATAAGCGGCAGCCTCTTCCAAAGGATTCAAAGCTACACGGTGAAGATTTTCAAGAAGCGCATCGCGCAACATATTTTCATCAGCCGTGGTTCTAACAATTGCTGGCACTGCGTCAAGTTGCGCAATTTGAGAAGCCCTCCAACGACGCTCGCCCATAATAAGTTCGTAATGTGCAATTTCTTTATTATTCTTATCAGCGTCTTTAATTGGTCTAACAACTATAGGTTGAAGCACGCCGACTTCTTTAATTGAAGATGCAAGCTCACGCAATTCATCTTCGTCAAAAATAGTTCTAGGCTGATGCGCATTAGGAACAATATCAAGAGGCTTCAAATAATCTAAATAACCGCCTTTAATTGGCTTTAATTGTTGATTTTCTGCGCCTTTTTCAAGATTATTAGACTCAGCATTTTTTTGCTTATCTAGCTTGAAATTAGGTGAAGTTGAGTCAGAGAAGAAGAAGTCAATTGGGCGAGTTACATCTCCAAGAGATGGCATTGCAGAACGTTTATGAGCATGCTTTCCAACATGCTTTTCACCTTGTTCACTACCCTGCAATGACGGTACAGTTTCACGTGAAACATTCTTTATTGTATTTCTATCTACATTCGCGTGCGGCGAAATAGAATTTTCCATGCTAGGAACTTTTGTTTCATGTGAAACACTTTTTTCGCTATTGCTGTCTTTTTTTACAGTTTCACGTGAAACATGTTCTGTGTTTTTGTTCTGCTTTTCTAAAGAATTCTTTTTTTGCAAATCATTTTCGGAAGATGTTTCATGTGAAACACTATCTTGCAATTTTATAGATGAATCAACAAGAGCATCTTCGCCAGGCAAAGCTGGGAACAATGCGCCTAAGCCTTTGCCTAAACGAGACTTACTTACACTCATTATTATCTCCTCTTGTTATTCCTATTTATTATTCTCTTGTTTTTCCGCAATAACAGATAATACAGTTTTAGATCGTTTAGCAATTTCTAATGCTGCTTCACGATACGATATTGCGCCAGCTCCATGAGGATCATAAGTTATTACGCTTTGATTAAAGCTAGGAGCCTCAGGTATTTTTACAGTGCGAGGGATAGTCGTTTCAAGCACAATATTCGGATAATGTTTTTTAACTTCTTGAAAAACTTCACGCCCTAATAGTGTGCGCTTATCAAACATTGTTACCAGCATAGTCGAAACAGTTAAAATAGGATTGTAATGCTGTTGCACCAATCCAATTGTTCTAATAAGCTGACCTAAACCTTCCAAAGCATAATATTCTGCTTGAATAGGAATAAGCATTTCCTGTGCTGCGCACATAGCGTTAATAACCAACAAACCTAGTGAAGGAGGGCAATCTATAAACACATAATCGTAAGGCTCTTCACGATTATTAAGATAATCAGAAAGAGCATTCTTTAATAGATTGTTGCGATTATCCATTTCGGCAAGCTCTAATTCAGCACCGCTTAAATCAATAGATGCGGGGACTACATCAAGACCTTCAATATCCGGACAAGATCTTTTTACTTCAGCAATAGTTTTACGACCTTCAATAACATCATAAACCGATAAATCTCCGGAAGAATGCGGAGCATTTAACGCAGTAGACGCATTGCCTTGCGGATCCATATCAATTAGTAGCACATGAGATCCGCCGACTGCCATAGCTGCAGCAAGATTAACAGCAGAACTTGTTTTACCAACACCGCCTTTTTGATTTGCAACTGCAATAAAACGAGTTTTTTCTGGCTTAGGATACTTTACTTTTTCGAGGGCACGAAAGCGCGATGTTAAATTTGCTAATTCAATACCTAAGGAAGATTTTGAATCTCCAAAAATGCGTTGAATCGTTTCTTCAGCTGATTCCACGACAATCACCCCCGCATAGTAATGAAAATGCCTAAAAAATACGATACGTTTATTAAGTTTCCTTGTTTCTATGGACATAAAAAACTAAAATCACGTAATGTTTCACATGAAACATCAACACCTTATTCCATAACTAGCTACGTATTTTTCTAATCATAAAACACTAACATCCGTGCCGATGCCCACACCACACCAAACTAACTCTCAACCACCAAAGTAACGCTCGCGCGGATAACGCGCTCGCTTACGAAACTCGCGTTGGAAGTCCACTGGACTTCCAACCTAAGCGAGTTTCCGCATTGAAATGCCTACGCGCGCTACGCATTGAGCGCTCCGGCAAGTCAATGCGCAGCTTAATTGTGTGACTTTAGCGTACGAATACCAGTGCGGTGAGATTTGAGATTTTTTGCATTGCTTGAATGCTTGCATGCTTCTGTAGCTTTGCATCAATGCTCTGCTGACGCTGCTAATGTAGCTTTGCACCAGTGCTTTGCTAACGTTGATTCCTGTTGATCAGCGAACACTAACATCCGCGCTGCTGCACACGCCACTCCAAGCACACAAACCACGAACCCACCCGAAGCTTAATTTCGTGACTTTAGTTGCACTTAGCAAACCACACACTTTTCGTAACAAACTTCACGAGTCTATGAGTTTTGTGTTAGTGACATGTGTGGTAGAGCCTCAAAAGAGTTTTCGGGCAGAGCAATAAAAGAGGACTGAGGAAGCAACGTCCTTTAAAGAACAAAGCAAACAGTAAAGCCTCTAACAGCTAAAGCGACGAAGGACGGGAACTTGCGATGCTGAAAACTTTCGAGGCTCATCAGACCGACTGTAGAAAACATTAATCAAAACTCATAGACGATACGCAAGAACATCACAAATAAAATTGCATCATACTAAACAAAAACTTGCTTAAACACAAATTTTAATTAAAAAAATTAGGCTTTATCGATTAATACCACTGTAGTCGGCTGCAAACCAGACGCAACTGATGCTTCAAGAATTCGAGGATTTGCGCCACCAGCTTTGCGAATCATTTTTGCAGCTTTTTCTACTTCTGCTTTAGCAGACTTACCTTTTAAGGCGACTAAACTTCCATGCGCTCTTAATAAAGGAATAGTCCATCCGGCCAATTTTGTCATAGGAGCTACAGCTCTGCACGTTACTACATCAAACGCAGGAATTTCATGTGATTTAATTTTTTCAATAACTTCGTCTGATCTGCCGTGAAATATAGTAACGTTTTTTAACCCCATAAGCGCAATACACTCGCGCAACCAATCCACGCGACGCTCCATTGGTTCAATTAATGTAACGTCATAGTCAGGTAAACAAGCAGCTAAAACTAAACCAGGAAATCCTCCGCCGCTGCCAACATCAGCAACTCTTTTTTGCTTACTTTTTTCCGCAACTTTGCGAACAAAAGGCACAACTGCTGCAGAATTTAATATGTGACGCTCCCATAAAATTCCCATGTCTCGAGGGCCAACAAGTCCTCGTAGCAAACCTTCTCTTTGCAGTTTCACGTGAAACATGGAACATTGAGGGAGTGCGCTACCAAGAACGTCATTTAGTAATGGAGAATTTTCTAATTCATCAATCACAGGCTGAGTGTTTTCTGCCATCTGAGTAGATTGATTATCGGCCATTTTCCCCACACTTATTCATATCTTGATATTTTCAAAATATCTAAATCTATTAAAATATAAAGTAACATAACTAAACATTTTTTGTTCAAAAATGTTACTTTATGCTGTTTTATAAACACTTTCTTCTAAATGTTTTTTCAAAACTTACATTTAAAAAGCAATAGAATGTTTTAAAATGCAACCTTTAAAATTATTCCTCTACATATTCGTCATCAGAAGAAAGTGCATCATTCATATCATCAACCACATCTTCATCAGACCTAGCAGGCAAATAAACGGTCACATAGCGATGTGGTTCTTCACCGTGGGAGCGAGAACGCAAACCCTCATCTCGAACAGTGTCATGAATAACCTTGCGTTCAAAGGAATTCATTGGCTTCAAATCTACAGATTCACCAGTTTCGCGAACTTCATCAACCGCATCCAAAGCAATATCGCGCAAATGCTGACGCTTACGCTTCAAAAAACCATCAACATCGACAATAAGATGGGAACGATCACCAGTTTTTTGCTGAACTGCAAGCCTGCTTAACTGCTGCAAAGCATCAACAACTTCGCCTTCACGACCGATTAAATGCTTAATATCAGTGTCATCATCTGCAACAATCTGAATCATTGGACGATTATTGCGGATGCCCATCTCAATATCGCCTTCATAATCAGCAATATCAAGCAAACCTTCTAAATAATCGGCAGCAATATCAGCTTCTTCGTTGAGCTGGTCAACCGTCTTCTTATCGTCTTGTACCATTACTTACTCCTTATCGTGACTTAAAAATTCACGTTGCAAAATTCTGAAGTCTAGTTTAGCGGATAATAAAGCCAAATAAATAATTTTTAAAGAGTTATTTTCTTACCTTTATTAAGCGCTTAACATATTTAATTACTACTTTTTTGATACTTTACGCTTGCGCTGTGGCTGCTTACGCTGGAATCCTTCATTTTCCCTGCGTTCAGCCTCTTCGCGAGCTTTCTGAAGATTTTCTTCTTCAATAGAAGGCAAACCTTCACGCTTTCTGCGCTCTGTTTCTTTTTTGTAATCTCGCTGCTCTTTTTCCTCAGCTGCAGGAGAGCCAGGAGTTGGGAAAGCATATACCTGCCAAATAGAGCGAAGCATATTCATAATGTTGTTAACCAACCAGTACACCAACATAGCAAACGGAAGCGCAAAAGCAGAAAAAACATAAATCAGCGGGAAGCCCCACATCATAAGCTTTTGCATGGTGTATTGACTACCTTGCTTAGACTCTGGAGGAAGGTTCTTACGAATATTGTTAAATTGCATATACCACATTGCTGCACACATAAGTACAACAAAGATTACGATTACGATTTTGCCCGTTAGTTCGACCGTCATAAATGTGTCTGCAACGCCTACTCCAAATACGTGAGTTTTTATAAACTGCTGAGCTGTTGCAGCATCAAAAGCACCAAGAGCGGCATGCTTTCCGCGAGCAATAAAAGGAATAACCGAAAGCGTGTACCAAATGCTCATGAACGCAGGACCTTGAATCATCATAGGCAAGCAACTTCCTGCAGGATTTGCATTGTTATCCTGATACAGCTTCATCATTTCTCGCTGCATTGCTTCCTTGCTTGCAGCGTCATTTTTACCCTTATACTTTTGCTGAATTTTCTTCATTTTAGGCGCAATAGCCTGCATATTACGCATACCTTTAATGCTTTTTATAAAGGCTGGGAATATACACGCGTGCACAACAAGCACAAGGAAAACTATTGAGAAAACCCAAGAAAATCCAATTTCGTTCATACCAATAAGAACTAGGAACTTATGGCACAAGGACATTACCTGAGTCATAAGCCATTCAATTGGGGTAAGAATCTTATAGAACCATCCTAATAATCCATTATCAAGTAAGAAGTGATCTTGATTAAACATTAGTTTTCCTTGTCTTCTTCAGCCAAGGGAGTTAGCCGTGGCTCTTCATGCGCTTTAGACCAGGCGCAACGGTAAAAGATTGAATATTTTCGTGGTACGTCGTCAATACTGCAGCTGGTCCATGGTCTGCAGCGAAGTAACCTTAATACTGCAAGAATACCACCTTTAAATGCACCATAACGAGAAACAGCTTCTATAGCATATCTAGAACATGTGGGGTAGTACCTGCAGCAAGCTGGTCTATTTGCAGAAATTTTCTTCTGATACCAGTGTATGGCGCAAATTATTCCGCGAGCAATATAGTTTTTCTTGCTACGCATCATAATAGTCACCATACCTTTATTAAAAATCAGTTATTTCTGTCAGTTATTTTTAACTGCTTCGTGAAAATCATGTTCATGCACAGTTTTTAATAATTCACTAATTTTAGCAAAAAGTTTTTCTATCTGCCTATGCAGCGAATCGAATGAGGATTCTGCTGCAGTCGGCTTTGCACGTAACACAACATCACAGCCATAAGGTAGTAATGATTCACAATCTTTAGCAATAACCCTAAGTCTGCGCTTCACTTTATTGCGAATTACAGCTTTACCTACCGATTTAGATACAGCAAGACCTAACCTCTTGGCATCCTCACTATTTTGAGAAGGCATTAAGGTATCAGAAAATGCCGCGGGAATACTACTTCCAAAACCCGTGGCAATACAATCTAAAACTGCACTTCTATCTTCGTTAGGTGTGTTCTTAAGGGCTGTATCGTCACGCATCACATAATGCGCGACGATATCTCGCGAACTCACTTTGCGTCGCTTCTTTAGAACCGCAACAAAATCGCGGTGGCTTTTCAGCCTTTCCATGTTTTACGACGCTACCTTAACTCAGGCAGACAGTGTCTTGCGACCCTTGGCACGACGACGATTGATTACGGCGCGGCCAGCACGCGTACGCATACGAACGCGGAAGCCGTGCTTCATGTGACGACGACGGTTATTTGGCTGGAATGTCCTCTTCATAAATATGCTCCTGTATTCAACCATGCAAAAGCATGGCCCCGTATGAGTCAAGCTCTACTAAAATACTCTTACCCCTCACCAATAGTCAAAACTCCATATTTTTTGAGCATTTTATTTAACTTGTTTAAATACACTAAAAAATATTTTGTTCACATTTTTATCACATTTTATTATTTATTAAAAACGTTGAAAAATAGCCAAAATCTCAACACTAACTTATCCACAAATTACACACATGTTATTCACAATTGAGCAATTTCAACACGCTAGACGGTGGATAACTTCGTAGGGTCAGAGTAAACATGATTTACTGACACTTTGAAAACACGTGCGCGCGAAGTTGGAAAAAGCTACGCACTAATCACAGGTTGGGGGTGAAATGGCTGATACATTAGGCGAACCTAAATCGGAAGCTGAATCAATTTGGTCTAATACGCTTACTGTCTTGCAGCATAATGCCCTTTTAACCGCTAGGGATAAGGGTTGGTTTGAAGGTGTAACGCCGGAAGCAATCTTTGGAACAACTATTGTTTTGTGTGTGTCAAATGCGGAAGCACAGCAGGCTTTGCAAAATGAGCTTAATTCACCACTTTTAACAGCTCTAAAAATTTGCACAGGCAAAGACATGTTCCCTGCTTTTAAAATTGTTCCTAACTCTAATGTTCAGAACAATTCTGTAGCAAATGGAGCATCTGAATCATCTCAGCAAAACAATCGTGCAGCTAATTTAAATAATAATATTTCAACTGCAGCTGTTCCTCCTGTTGTTACTGTTCCAAGCCAAGATTCTGAAAATTTGTTATCAAAATCTTCTAACCTTACTTCGCCTGAATTTGTTAATGAAATAGTTAATAATAAAAAAATTTCAGCAAATTCTACTTTGCAACCAGATTTTGATAATGCTACTGGATTATCAACTCTTAAACAAACACAAATTTCTTCGCCTTCAGCGCAACCTGCACAACAAACTGTTTCTGTGCAGAGAGATGCAATTACGCATTTAAATACTTGCGCAACGTTTGACACATTCGTTCCGGGAGATTCAAATCGTTTTGCAAGAACGGTAGCACTTGCTGTTGCCGAAGGATCCGGACGTGATTTTAATCCTTTATGTATTTATGGCGGATCTGGCCTTGGTAAAACTCATTTGCTTAATGCAATTGGCAATTACGCTTTAGTAAAAGACAATTCACTTAAAGTTCGTTATGTTACTAGCGAGGAATTTACTAACGAATTTATTGAAGCTCTTCAAACACCTAATCAAAGTCAAGGTCAAATAGCTGAGTTTAATAGGCGTTATCGCGAAGTTGATGTTCTTCTTATTGACGACATCCAATTCTTGGGTGGAAAAGAAGCAACTCTTGAACAATTCTTCCATACTTTTAATTCCTTATACCAGGCAAATAAGCGAATAGTTATTGCTTCTGATGTTGCTCCAAAAAATCTTAAAGGCTTTGAAGCTCGTTTAATTTCCAGATTTGAATCTGGTCTTACCGTAGACATTAAGCCGCCAGATTTGGAAACGCGTATTGCAATTTTAAGAATGATGGCTTCAATGAATCACTGCAATGTTCCAAGCGACGTGCTTGATTTAATTGCAGAAAGATTTACTGAAAATATTCGAGAACTTGAAGGTGCTTTAACTCGTGTTACAGCTGTAGCATCCTTAAGTAATCAGCCTGTTAGTAAAGCTTTGGCAGAACAAGCTTTACAAGACTTTTTTGCAACAGATATTGAAGTTCGTCCAACTGACATTATTAGTCAAGTTGCTCAATACTTCCATATGACATTTGACGAACTTGTTGGTCGTCAACGTACAAAAAATGTTGCTCTTGCGCGTCAAATTGCTATGTATCTTGCTCGAGAGATGACAAGTATGAGCTTGGTTGATATTGGCGAAGTTTTTGGCGGCCGAGATCATACAACTGTAATGCACGCTTATACTCGGGTAAGCGGGGAAATGCAGGAAAAGCAGGAAATTTACAATTACGTTATGGAATTAACGGTTAGATTAAAGCAAAATCCTGCAGATCATAGGAATTAAAAAATAACTTTTCCACTGTTTTATAAAGATTTGTTTATAATTTTTTCTAAAGTTATCCACATACTTAATAACAAATGTGGGTAAAACCTGAGTATAACTCGTGGAAAACGCCGTTTTTACATGTTCATAAGTCGTGTATAAGAGTCTTAAAAATGTTAATACATCAAAAAATAGCTTTTAGTGTGGATAACTCCGCAAGTTATACACATTACTGTTAGACACTTATTAACAATCTTTCAATGTTAATAACCTATAAATTGCGCGCCTAAACAAGAGTTTTCCACATATACACAGCTTTTATTATGACTACTATCTTATTTACTTATTTATTAATAGCATTTATAGATCTTCTCTGCTTTATAAATTTTAAAGACTACAGATATGTGCACTAATACTGTAGAATGATTGCAGACTTTAAACGAAAAGAGGAAGCATGAAAGTAGAAGTCAACTCTGCATCATTTGCTGATGCTGTAGCTTGGACTACACGCGTTATAGATTCTAGGCCTGCAAATCCTATTCTTGCAGGTTTAAAAATTGAAACAACAAATGGAACACTGCAACTTTCTGCCTTCAACTATCAAATTTCTAGCCTAAACCATATTGAAGCTGGCGTTGATGAAGAAGGTAGTGTACTTGTATTAGGCAAATTAATGGCTGATATTACAAAGTCACTTCCTGCAGAAAATACTTATTTAAGTTCAGAAAATAATTTACTTACTATTACTTCTGGAAAGTCAACATTTACTCTTCAACTTATGCCTTTAGGAGAATATCCTGATTTACCTGCTCTTCCTAATAAGCTGGGTCAAGTTGATGCCCCAACATTTATTCAAGCAGTTAACCAGGCTTCTGTTTCTATTTCTAGAGAAGAAAATAGGCCAGTTTTAACAGGTATTCGAATGCAGTTTGAAGATGACACTGTTACTATGACTTCAACTGATAGATTCCGTTTATCTCGTTCTACTTTTAAGTGGACTCCAGAAAATGAAAATACTAATTCTGTAACTCTTGTTCGTGGTACTTTATTACGAGATATTGCTCGCTCTTTTGATGATCATCAGAACGTTATTATTGATTTTGATGAAAAAGAGCCAACACTATTAGGTTTTGAAAATTCTGGTAGAAATAGTACTTCACAACTTATTGATGGCGAATTTCCTTCTGTAGATAGGCTTTTTGTTGATGACTATCCAATTCACGCTGTTATAAATAGGCAAGATTTAATTAATTCTATTAAACGCGTTTCTTTGGTAGCAGAAAAGAATGCTCCTATTAGAATGACTTTTGCAAATCAAGAATTAACTTTAAGTGCTGGTGCTGCTGACGAATCTCAAGCAAAAGAAGTTCTTGACATTGATATGGATGGTGAAGAAATTACGGTTGCTTTTAATCCTTTATATTTGATTGAAGGTTTAAGTGCAATTACTGAACCATTCGTTCACATGAAAATGGCAACTGCAGTAAAACCTGTTGAATTTAATGGTCAACAAGAATCAGACGGTGACGAATCTATGAATTACCGTTATTTGCTTGTTCCTATGCGTTTTAATAATTAGTTTTTAATATTAATTGTGATATTACATTTTGTTGCAGCATCTTTTTACTGTAGAATGTAATATCACAATTTTTTATGTTTTATTTTTAAAAGAAAGGGTAATAAAGAAATGTATATTTCGAGAATTGCCCTTGATACTTTTCGTTCTTGGAATCATATAATTTTTGATTGCAAACCAGGAATTAATATTATTTACGGCAACAATGGTCTTGGTAAAACAAATATTGTTGAATCTCTTGAATTTGTTGGTACTGGAATAAGTCATCGTACATCTTCAACATTGCCTCTTATAAGAAGAGGACATGAAAAATCCACTATAAGAATAAATACGTGTAAAAATGATGAAGAAACAACTTATGAAGTTAATATTTTTTTAAAAGGAACAAATAGAGCTCGTATTAATAACGGAAAATCACTTTATATGAGAGATATTCTAGGCTATTTACCAGTAGTTTCTTTTACACCTAGTGATCAATTACTTATTTCTGGAGATCCAACTGTTAGACGTACTTTTATAGATCAAGCAGGATTATTACTATTACCAAACTATTCTCAAATTTTGCAAAATTTTAGGCATATTTCTAAACAGCGTGCTGCATTATTAAAAAGTATTAGAGAATTGTCAAATAATAATCAACCAATTTCATTATCTGGTTTAGAAATTTGGACTGGTAAATTTATTGAATCTGGAATTATTCTTACAAAAGCTAGACAAGAAGTAGCAAATATTCTTAATAAATATTTTAATAAAATTATTAAATATCTTACTAATAGTGAAGAGTATGCTGAACTAAAATATAATCCTTCTTTTCAAGAAGTAGTTGAAGAAGAAACAGAAGAGGAAAATAACGTTTTTAATCTAATAAGTGAACATTTTCAACGCATTTATGAGGGTGAACTAGCTAGAGGATGCAATCTTATAGGACCTCATAGAGATGATATCGATTTTATGCTTGATAAAATGTTGGCAAAAGATTTTGCTTCTAATGGAGAATCTTGGACGCTTGCAATAGCCGCAAAAATGGCATTATGTAATGCTTTAGAAGAAAAAAATAATGAAAAACCTATTATTATTTTGGATGATGTTTTTGCTCAACTAGATGAAAATAGGCGTAAACAAATCTTGAATTTTGTAGAAAATCAAAATCAGGTTTTTATTACAACATCTTCTCTTAGTGACATACCAAAAAATAGTATTGTTCAAAAAGATAATTTAATAAATATTGAAGATTTATTAAGTCAACAAAATAGTGCTAATAATACTTATGAAGAACATAACAGTATTTTGAAAAGTATATTAGAACAAAGAACTGCTTAAATTCAGAGGATTATTTATGATTCCTGTTTATAAAATAATTAAGTTAGACACAAGAAAATTACCTGCTCTTATTTTTGAACCGATTAATATAAAAGCTGAAAGAGAAAATAATCGTTCTGTAAGAGCAGATAAAGCTTGGGAAAATTTTGGCAAACCAGGTAGAGATCCTAGAACTTTTTGCGGTATTTTACAATCTTTTGCTTCTAGTAATAATTGGAATAAGCAACTTAATATAGCAAAATTACGTAGTTCTTGGAATGAAGTAGTTGGTGAAAATATTGCAAATCATTGTGAAATAAGTCAAGTTATAAATGAAGTGCTTATTATTAGAGCACAATCTGCTGTATGGGCTACTCAACTTTCTTATTTGCTTCCTCAATTAAAAGAAAAAATTAATAATAATCTTTCGGATATTAAAATTAGAGAAATTAAAGTTATAGGTCCTACTACAACCGGATTAGGTTCTTGGAGAAGGTAATTTTTTAACTTATAAATATTATAATTTCAAAAAAATAGTAAAAAGGCCTCTCATTAACGAGAGGCAATATTATATGTATATAATGTCATGTAATATAGTTGAAGCGCTAGAATCCCCTTTTATGTGCTTTCTGGCATATGTTGGCTCTGTAAAAGCCTTGTAATATGAGGCAAATTGTGAAGGGACAAAAAGTGACAAACACGGAAGATAATTCGATGGATAATGCTGTCGAAGAGCATAAGCTTGACGATGCTCAACTTGATGATTCACTTGCTCCTGAACATTATGATGCAAGTGATCTTCGTGTTCTTGAAGGATTAGAGGCAGTTAGAATTAGGCCAGGTATGTACATTGGTTCTACTGGACCTCGTGGTTTGCATCATTTGGTTTATGAGATTGTTGATAATTCCGTTGATGAGGCGTTGGCAGGTTATGCTTCTCACATTGAAGTGACTATTTTGCCAGATAATGCTATTCGTGTTGTTGATGATGGTCGTGGTATTCCAGTCGATGAAGTACCAGGTGAAGGTGTTTCTGGTGTTGAAACAGTTATGACAAAGCTTCACGCTGGTGGTAAGTTTGGCGGCGGTGGCTACGCTGTTTCTGGTGGTCTTCACGGTGTTGGTATTTCTGTAGTAAATGCTCTTTCTACTCGTGTAGAAATTGAAGTTCGCCGTCAAGGATTCCATTGGACTCAAACTTATGTAGATCAGCATCCAACAGCACCATTGGCAAAGGGTAAGCCAATGGAAGATGGCGAATCTACTGGTACTTCTGTAACATTCTGGCCAGATGGAACAATTTTTGAAACCACTACTTATGATTTTGAAACTTTGCGATCTCGCTTCCAGCAGATGGCATTTCTTAATAAAGGTTTGAAAATTTCCTTAACTGATTTGCGTAAACCTGATGAGGCAGGTGATGAGGTTGCAGGAGATGGTGAATCTACTGATGAAAATAAGCATCAAAGCGTAAGTTATCAGTATGAACATGGTATTAAGGATTACGTTGATTATTTAGTTAAGTCTCGTAAAGCTGTTCCAGTAGAGCCAGATGTTATTGATTTTGAGGCTGAAGATCTTGAAATTGGTATTTCTGCAGAAATTGCTATGCAGTGGACTGTTGCTTATTCTGAAGCTGTTCACACTTTTGCAAACACGATTTCCACTACTGAAGGTGGTACTCACGAAGAAGGATTCCGCGCTGCTTTAACAACTTTAATTAATCGTTATGCGCGTGAAAAGAATATCTTAAAAGAAAAAGATACTAATCTTTCTGGTGACGACGTTCGAGAAGGTTTAACTGCGGTTGTTTCTGTAAAACTTACAACTCCACAGTTTGAAGGTCAGACTAAAACAAAGCTTGGAAACTCTGAAGCTAAAACTTTTGTGCAGCGAGTTATGACAGAAAAGCTTGGTGACTGGCTAGATGCTCATCCAAGTGAAGCTAAGAATATTATTCAAAAAGCTGTTGAAGCTTCTCGTGCACGTTTGGCTGCTAAAAAAGCTCGTGAAAATACTAGACGTAAATCTATTTTTGAAACAGCTGGTATGCCAGATAAGCTGAAGGATTGCCAATCCAGTAATCCTGAAGAGTGCGAATTATTCATAGTCGAGGGTGATTCTGCAGGTGGTTCTGCAATTCAGGGTAGAGATCCTATTACGCAAGCAATTTTGCCTTTGCGTGGTAAGATTTTGAATACTGAGCGTGCATCAATTGACAGAATGATGAAGTCTGAAACAATCGAATCATTAATTACTGCTGTTGGTGGTGGTTATGGTGAAGACTTCGATTTAAGCAAGGTTCGATATCACAAAGTTATTATTATGGCTGATGCTGATGTCGATGGTGCTCATATTGCAACTTTGAATTTGACTCTGTTCTTCCGCTACATGCGTCCTATGATTACAGCAGGATACGTTTATGTTGCTATGCCACCTTTGTACCGATTGAAGTGGAGCAAGGGAGCGCATGATTTTGTTTATACGGATGCTGAGCGAGACAGAGTTTTAGCAGAAGGTAAAGCTGCTGGTCGTCAACTTCCTAAAGGTGAAGGTATTCAGCGATACAAGGGCTTGGGTGAGATGAGTTATCAGGAATTGTGGGAAACCACTATGGATCCTGAGCATCGTATTTTGAAGCAGATTCATATTGAAGATGCTGCTCGAGCTGATGAAACCTTCTCAATGCTTATGGGTGATGAAGTAGAGCCACGTAGACTCTTCATTCAACGAAATGCTCATGATGCAAGGTTTATTGATGCTTAAAAGTTATTGATATATCTACAAAGATAGAAAAATAAAAACGTTAGTAACCTATAAGAATACAAAGGAATTGCAGTGGTAGACGAAATAAACGCCGCTAATAATAGCGAAGATCGAGATCAACTGCCAGATGGTTCAATGGAACCACAAAGCCCTCAGGAAGCCGATAATACTGATTATGGATTAATGAAGGGTGCTCGAGTTAAGCATATGGATTTGCAGCAGGAAATGCGCGAATCATATCTTGCTTATGCATTATCCGTTATTATTGAGCGAGCTTTACCAGATGTTCGAGATGGTTTAAAGCCTGTTCACCGTCGAGTTATTTATGCAATGTATGACGGTGGTTATAGGCCTGATCGCGGATATAACAAGTGCTCTCGTGTTGTTGGCGATGTTATGGGTAAGTATCACCCTCACGGTGATTCTGCTATCTATGACACTTTGGTGCGTATGGCTCAATCTTGGTCTATGCGCTACATGCTTGTTGATGGACAAGGTAACTTTGGTTCTCCTGGTGATGATCCTGCAGCAGCAATGCGTTATACGGAATGTCGTATGGCACCTTTGGCTATGGAAATGGTACGAGATATTGATAAAGATACCGTTGATTTCCTGCCAAATTATGATGGTAAAACTCAAGAGCCTACTGTTTTGCCAGCTCGTTTCCCGAATCTTTTAGTTAATGGTTCTGCTGGTATTGCTGTTGGTATGGCAACCAATATTCCACCTCATAACATGCGTGAAGTGGCTGATGGTGTGCACTGGGCATTGGAACATCCGGATGCAAGCAAAGAAGAGCTTCTTGAAGCTTTAATTCAGCGAATTAAAGGACCTGATTTCCCTACTGGCGCAACCATTTTAGGTCATAAGGGAATTGAGCAAGCGTACCGTACGGGTCGCGGCTTAATTACAATGCGCGCAGTAGTTAATACTGAGGAAATTAAGGGACGTATGTGCTTGGTTGTAACTGAGCTTCCATACCAAGTTAATCCTGATCGCTTAGCTGCTTCTATTAGGGAGGCTGTGCGCGACGGCAAGATTCAAGGCATTGCAGATATGCGCGATGAAACGTCTGGTCGTACAGGTCAGCGTTTGGTTCTTGTTCTTAAGCGTGATGCTGTTCCAAAAGTTGTTTTGAACAACTTGTATAAGCATTCACAATTGCAGCAGACTTTTGGCGCAAACATGCTTGCTCTGGTTGATGGTGTTCCTAGAACTTTGAGTTTGGATGCGTTTATTCGTCATTGGGTAAGTCACCAGCTTGAAGTTATTGATAGGCGTACACGTTACTTAAAGCGTGAAGCTGAAGAGCGTGATCATATTTTGCAAGGCTACTTAAAAGCTTTGGATATGATTGATGAAGTTGTTGCTTTAATTAGATCATCTAAAGATGTTGAAACAGCTCGTACTGGTTTGATGAATTTGCTTGATGTTGATGAAGTTCAAGCAGATGCAATTCTTGCAATGCAACTTCGTAGACTCGCAGCTTTGGAACGTCAGAAGATTCTTGACGAGCATGAAGATTTGATGCTTAAGATTGCTGATTACAACGATATTTTGGCAAGTCCAGAACGTCAGCGCAAGATTGTTGGTGACGAGCTTGATGAAATTGTTGCAAAATATGGTGATGATCGCAGAACTAAGATTCTTCCATTCTCTGGTGAAATGAATGTTGAAGATCTTATTGCTGAAGAAAACGTTGTTGTAACAGTAACTCGCGCAGGTTATATTAAGCGAACTAAAGCAGATGAGTATCGTGCTCAACACCGCGGTGGTAAAGGCATTAAGGGTGCAAAGCTTCGTGAAGATGATGTAGTAGATCATTTCTTCTTAACATCTACACACAACTGGTTGCTCTTCTTTACTAATTGTGGTCGAGTTTACCGTCTGAAAGCTTACGAACTTCCAGAAGGATCTCGCGATTCTAAAGGTCAGCATGTTGCTAATTTGCTTCAGTTTACTCCTGGAGAAACAATTCAAACAGTTTTGTCAATTCAAAACTACGAAGTGGCAAAGTACTTGGTTTTGGCAACTCGTTCTGGAAAAGTTAAGAAAACTGCTTTGCAAGAATATGATTCTCCTCGTCAAGGTGGTTTGATTGCTGTTCGACTAATGGCAAACGAAGAAACTGGTGAACCTGTTGATGAGCTGATTGGTGCAGCTTTGTGCAACCCAGAAGATGACATTATTCTTGTTTCTAAGCTTGGTATGAGTTTGAAGTTTAGAGCTGATGATGAGCAACTTCGACCAATGGGACGCCAAACTGCAGGTGTTCAGGGCATGAGATTCCGTGAAGGTGATGAACTTCTGGATATGGATGTTGTTGCCGCTGAAACAAGTAAAGATCTTCTTGTTGTTACTAACGAAGGTTTTGCTAAGAGGACTGCTATTGAAGAGTATCGTTTGCAAGGCAGAAACGGTTACGGCGTTAAGGCAGTACAGCTTGCAGAAGGACGCGGTTCTTTGGTTGGTGCCTTGATTGTTGAAGAAACTGACCAAGTAATGGCAATTATGAAGTCCGGTAAGGTAATTCGTTCCGACGTTAACGAAGTTAAGCGTACAGGACGAACTACGCAAGGTGTAACTCTTGCTAAGCCAGACAAGGGTGATGAAATTATTTCTATTGCTCGTAATGAAGAAACAGATGATGAGGAAAATCAAGTAGAAGAAGTTGAAACAACTTCATCGAACGAGGAAGCTTAAAATCTTATTTACGAAAAGTAGTAAATAATAAAATTTCTTTGCTAAAAACTTAATTATTAATAACTTATGAGAGTGCCAACTGAGCGGATATAGTCCGTTTTGATTGGTACTCTCATTAGTATAATTAGTCTAATTATAAGAAAAATAATAAGAGAAGGAAAACTTAAGATGAGCGAAGATTTTGAGCCATCGCAAAATCCAACGAATATTAATGAAGAATCTTCTTACACAATTAGAGAAGACAATAATTCTAATGAAGAGTTTGGTGATTCTTCTTTAGGAAGGGTTGTTAGAAAATCACAGTTTACGTTGGGTGGATCTAATAATAGTTCATCTTCTTCGCGTAGAACTATTGGTGGTATGGCATCATCAACATCTTCAGCAAGTCAATTACATTCTTCTAAAGCAGGTCATACTCCTAGAGCTCGTCGTATGAGCCTTTCTTTGGTTCGTGTTGATGCATGGTCAGTTGCAAAAGTTACATTTCTTCTAAGCGTTGCAGGCGGTATTATTCAAGTTATTGCTGCAGGTTTAGTTTGGTTGTTCTTGAACATGATTGGTGTTTTTGATCAGGTAACGCAGATTGTTTCATCAACAGGTTTGGATAGTAATGGTTTTAATCTTGCCGACGTATTTTCTCTTCCAACAGTATTGAGCGCAGTTACTATATTCTCTATTGTTGAAATTGTTATTATTACAATACTGTCCGCAATAATTGCTCTACTTTATAACGTAGTTGGCTCATTGGTCGGCGGAATACACGTTACTTTAGGTGACGACTGATAAGCGAAAACGTATAGGTAAAAGCCTATTAATAGGATTTTATTTTTAATAGAAATTCCCGCTAATTGTTTCTAACTAGCGGGAATTTTAATATTTTCTAAATACTTTTTTAATTAGCAAGAATATTATTTTCTAGCTAATTCATCGCGAATATCTTGCAAGAGTTGAATAGTTTTTTCTTCGCGCTCTTTACGTTTTTCTTCTTCAGTTTTTTCATGTTCTATTTGCAATAAATCTGCACCAATTTCACGCAATTTATTAATAGGTAAAACAATGCAGAAATAAACTGCTGTAGCAACAATAAGGAAATTTAATAATGCGCCAATTACTGCGCCAAAAGAAATTGTTGCACCGTTCATAGTAATAGTTAGAACGCCATTAAGTTCTGGCTTTCCGCAAATCATTGCAATAAGAGGATTAATAATATGATTTACTATTGTTGTTACTACTGCAGTTACTGCACTACCCATAACAACACCGACAGCCATATCAATAACGCTGCCGCGTAAAATAAACTTCTTAAAACCTTTAAGCATTAGTGTTTTCGCTTTCTGAAGAAAAATCTTCCACTAATTTTTTAGCAGAGTAATTTTTGTTATCTTTATTGTTTTTTCTATTATCTACATACAGGTTGTGTCTCTGACATGAGCGCAATACTGTAACAGAAAGAAGAGGATACA
The DNA here is from genome assembly GCF_048545135.1 of Gardnerella bretellae. Lineage (NCBI taxonomy): Bacteria > Bacillati > Actinomycetota > Actinomycetes > Bifidobacteriales > Bifidobacteriaceae > Gardnerella > Gardnerella bretellae. The sequence continues at coordinate 75,263 of NZ_JBKQXU010000003.1, read as the reverse complement.
TGATTGCTGCAGTTAATACGTCTGTAGGGAAGTGAGCTGCAACAATAAGTCGCGAAATAGCGACGATAACAACTAGTATTGCGCTAAAAAGCAATCCAACTTTAACAAGAGAAGGCTTAGTTACATAAATAATTAGCATTATCATTGCACAGACTGCGACTGCTGCAGAAGTGTGTCCACTAGGAAAACTTGGATCAGAAGGTAGTTTAATATTCAAACCAATGTATGGTCTTGGTCTGTGTACAGCAAATTTAACTGCAAAAATGTAAATCATAGGAAGCAGAGAAATAAGAAGCTGAGTAATTGTAAGTTTTAAGCTTTTACTAACAAACAATGAAATTATTGCAAGCAATAATAGTATTGCCAAGCAGCCTTTAGTGGAAAAAACAATCGCAATTATTTTTGAAAAGCTCAGTAGCGAAGAAGGAACACTATTGTGAAAATAAGCTACAATAGTTGCTTCATAATTTCTTTCTTTACTACTAATAAGTAGTGCTTTACCTAAGCAAGGTACAATAATCGCGAGTATTAAAGTAAAAATAGTAGCGAAATTGCGAGTAATTACCGACAATCTGCTGTGATTGTTATTATTTTTTTGCGTCATAATTGCTAAGAGTACACTTACCATGATGTAAATGCACGTTGAAAATAGTCAAGTAGCATTAAAAATAATAAAATATTAGAAAAAAGTGTGTGAAATTTGAGTACCGTACCCGGTGACGAGTACTATGGTGAACAGATAGAAAGGGTTTACCATGAGCGTTTTTGACCGATTTGAGAAGAGCGTGGAAGGTGCAGTGAACGGCGTCTTCGCAAAATTCGGCTCCAAAGATTTACAGCCAGTTGATTTTTCTAGTGCTTTGGAACGTGAAATTGATGCTGAAGCTATGCCTATTGGCCGAGATCATACTGTTGCTCCAAATGAATATCGTTTTAAGCTAAGTACTCCTGATTTTGATCATATTGAACAATGGGGCAGTGAAGCTTTAGCTAATGAGCTTGCTGACAATCTTACGCAATATGCTAAAAGTCAACATTATGCTTTTGTAGGACCAGTAGTTGTTATTTTTGAAGAAGACTTGGAATTAACTAAGGGTAATTTCCATTTGACTTCTGAATCAGTTCAAGGAAATGCTGTTCCTGTTACTACCGACGACCAGCAGCAGAATCATCCAATGCTTGAGATTAATGGCAATCAGTATTTGCTTACTAAAGATTGCACAATTTTAGGACGAGGTTCCGGTTGCGATATTGTAATTGATGATCCTGGTATTTCTCGACATCATCTTAGTATCGACGTCACTCCTGATGGTGTTATTGCTCGAGACCTTGGTTCAACAAACGGTACTTATGTAGAAGGTCATCAAGTGCCAGCTGCAACCTTGGTAGATGGAAACACTATTACTATTGGGCGTACGCGTATTCTCTACTGGGCATCGTCTCAAGAGTAGGAGAAAAAGTATTTTCCGAATGAGGAGACGATAACGCGTATGATATTCACTGAATTAACGTTTGCAATATTCAAGTATGGCTTTTTAGTCTTACTTTGGGTTTTTGTGTTATGCGCTATTCGTTCGCTTCGTAGGGATATTGAGGTTTTTAGTCCTAAAAAATCGCATTTTTGGAATAAAAAATCTCGACGCGCATCTCATGACGTAAATTCTTCTAAGCCTGTACAACGACAAGCATCACCTGTAATGGTTAACTCGTCTTCAAAAAATTCTGATGTTAATCCTACTTTGCTAGTTGTTATTGACGGGCCTTTGGCAGGATCATCTTTCCCATTAAATGCTGCTGGAGTAACTCTTGGTAGAGCTGCATCTAATACGGTAGTTTTGAATGATGAATTTGTTTCTTCACATCATGCTCGCGTGTATTTTAATCAAAAAGTTCACGCATGGGTGCTTGAAGATTTAGGTAGTACTAATGGGACTATGATTGGTCATTCTCGCGTTAGTGAACCAGTTATATTAGCTCCGCGCACTTCGGTTAGAATAGGCGCAACCATGTTTGAATTGAGGTGATAATATGACGCAAATCAATTCAAATAATGAGGAAGAATCCAATACAGAAACAACTGGTCAAATTGAAAAATTAGCAGACGATAATAATCAGAATGTTAATAAAGCAGCGTATGTAGAATCAGTTGAAAAAATATTATTTATGTACTCTACGGCTGTTAGTGATGTTGGCACAGTTAGAAGTAACAATCAGGATTCTGCGTTTGCTGGAGAACATTTAGCAGCTATTTGCGATGGTATGGGTGGTCATGCTGGAGGAGATACAGCGTCTACTATTGCCATTCGTTCGCTTGCGCATATTGAGCAAGATTCCAGGCCGTACGATGTAAAAGCTGTGTCTTCAATGATGGAAACGTCGATTATGGCAGCTCATGACGCGATTGTTGGAAAAGCTAAGCGCGAGCGACGTCTTGCTGGAATGGGAACAACTGTTACTGCAGTAACTCTTGTATGTGGATATTGGGTTTTGGCACATTTAGGTGATTCAAGAGCATACTTGCTTCGTGACAATCATCTTATGAGAATGACTACAGATCACAGCTACGTTCAGCATCTTATTGATACGGGTCATATTACTCCCGAAGAGGCTAGGAATCATCCTCAAAGAAATGTTGTTATGCGCGTATTGGGAGATTTTGATATAGATCCGCGCCCTGATATTGCTTTACGAAAAGCTCATCCTTCAGACAGATGGTTACTTTGTTCAGACGGATTGTGCGGAGTTTTAGAAGATTCCACTATTCAAGATGTTATGAGCACTATTTCTAATCAAGAAGAATGCGCTCAAAAACTTGTCGCTATGGCTCTTCGAGCAGGAAGCACGGATAATGTTACTGCTGTTGTTGCGGATGCAACTCTTGCTCTTGACGCTGATGCGTTTGATTTGCCTCATCAAACTCCATTGATTGGTGGAGCTGCAAGTCAAGATCTTGAATCTATTGCAGATATTGTTAATAAAGCAGTATCGTCGTCGCCGGCACTGAGAGAAGATAAAAATTCTCCAGCGCAACGTGCTGCAGCCTTAGTTCAAAACAATGCGGATGAATCAGATGCTGTTAATCCTTCCGTATTAATGACTAGAATTGTTCAGCCTTCGCACATTCGCGAAGAATCAGAAGATTTACACACTCCTGATACGAATGAAATTCCTATTGTAACTAAGAAAAACGGCAAAATATCTACTGATCCGCACGATCCGGATGTTGCGCGTGCGGTTAAATATGAGAAAGATGAAGCTCATAAAGCTTATTCGTTGCGTCGTAGATGGACTCGCATAGGTATTGTTCTAGGCATTTTGCTTGGATTGTTGATTATTGCTGGCGCTGGTTATGGAGTTTATTCGTGGACTCAAACGCAGTATTACATTAGCCAGAACAATGATCGCGTTGTTATTTATCAAGGTGTTCCAACAAATATTTTCGGAATTGCATTATCTCACGAAGTTGAATCAACCGATATTCCTGTAAAAAATCTTGATAAATCATGGCAGGATCAATTGCGTGAAGGTATTAGTTTTGGAAGTTTAGCTGAAGCTCGCGGTCATGCTTCTTTAATTCGTCGAGAAATGTTCCAGCGTGCGAAAGAAAAATTAAATGCTAAGCGTCAGAAAAAAATAGTTTCTTCAAATGATAGTAAAAGCAGCAAAGATGGTAAAAGCAGTAAAGACAGCGTAGATAGTAAGGAAAATAAGGATAATAAAGACAATAATGCGCAGCAAGGGGGTAAATCCTCATGAATTTGATTGCTACGCGTATTAGGCAGATAGCATTATTGCTTTTTGCGATTCTTGTTTCAGCAATTGCATTTTTGCAAATGTTCTTTCGTATAGACAGTTGCATATCAGCTAAGTATGTTGCAATGCTAACAATTGTTATGCTGCTATTCTTAGTATTTTGGGGTGTGCTTCTTGTTAAGCAGCCTTATGCTAGTCAAGCAATTTTGCCGTGTATTATGCTTCTTACAGCAATAGGAACAGTTCTTATTGCAAGAATTGATAGGCAAAATAATACTGATATTGCTATTAAACAGTTAGTGTGGGTGTGTGTAGCGCTTATATTATCTATTATTTTTGTTATTGTGCTGCAAGATTATCGCATATTAAGACGTTTTTCTTATGTAAATATGGTAATCGGCTTAGTTTTGCTTCTTTCTCCTATGATTCCAGGATTAGGCAAAGAAATTGGCGGCGCAAGAATTTGGATTGGTTTTGGAAATCACACTGTGCAACCTGGAGAATTTGCTAAGCTTTTCCTAGCTTTCTTCTTTGCAGCATACTTGTTTAATCATCGCGACAGGCTTGCTGTAGGAGGGAAGAAAGTTCTTGGAGTGCATTTGCCAAGATTGCAAGATATGGGTCCTATTGCATTAGTTTGGGCTGCATCAATGGGCGTATTAGTTGTGCAGCATGATCTTGGCACTTCTCTTATGTTCTTTGCTATGTTTGTGTCAATGCTTTATGTTGCCACAGGTCGCAAAGGTTGGCTGGTTGTTGGATTTATTGCATTCACATTAGGCTGCTTAGCTGCAGTAAAGTTATTCGCACATGTGCAGTATCGTGTGGATGCTTGGCTTCACCCGTTTGATAATGCTGTGTATAACAGGTTCCCTGGAGGTTCGGCTCAGATTGTATCTGGATTATTTGGTCTTGCAGCCGGAGGAACTACGGGAACAGGTTTAGGTCAGGGGCATCCTTCTTTAACGCCGTTAGCTAATTCTGATTTTATTTATGCTTCTATTGGTGAAGAACTTGGTCTTACTGGACTTCTTGCAGTATTAGTTTTGTATTTAATTATTATTACTTCCGGAATGATTACCGCAATGAAAATTAAAGATGGCTTCGGTAAATTATTAGCATCCGGTCTTGTTTTTACTATGGCATTCCAAGTATTTACTGTTGTTGGTGGTATTACTTTGGTTATACCTTTAACAGGTTTGACCTTGCCATATATGGCTGCTGGCGGATCTTCATTAGTAGCAAATTATTTGCTTGCCGCATTGCTTATTGTTATTTCTAACTCTGCGAATAAACCTGAATCAGCTCCAGTTTCCGACGCCTTCCAGTATGAGGCTTTGGCAGCATTGCGTGAGCGAGAATTACAGGAGAGAAGTCGTAGTAAATCTGAAAATAATGATCTTGGTGAAAGTAATTTAATTAATAGTCAGGAAGAAGCGAATAGTATGAATAGCCAAACCCTTGTTTCTTCGCAGGAACGAGGTGAGACAAATGAATAAAAGCTTAAAAGAATTATTCATTGCTGTACTAGTATTGTTCGTTGTACTTGGTATTTCGAGTACTATTATTACCTCTATTAATGCTAATGCTTTAAATGCTGATCCTAGAAATCGTAGAGCCTTATACCATGAGTTTGGATCTCCTAGAGGGGCAATTCTTACTTCGGATGGAATTGTTATTGCTAAATCAGATTCCTCTAAAGATGCATTCGTGTATCAGCGCAAATATTCTAACGGTCCTGTATATTCTCCAATTACTGGCTACTTTTCTATTAGCCAACGCGCAGATAGAGGTATTGAGGCTTCTAGGAATAGTTTATTAAGCGGCGAATCTGACGCATTATTCTGGCAGCGGTTCAAATCTTTGTTTACTGGAGCTACAAACCGCGGAGCTTCTATTGAAACATCAATTGACTCAAAACTGCAGACTCTCGCATATAATCTTCTAAAAGACAAAGACGGTGCTCTTGTTGCAATTGAACCAAAAACTGGCAGGATCCGCGCAATGGTTAGCACACCAAGTTATGATCCAAATATTCTTGCCATACACAATATTGGTGCTGTAAATAAGTCTTACGAACAAATAACATCAGATGTTTGGAATCCAATGTTAAATCGTACGATTTCTGAGCTTTACGCACCTGGTTCTACATTTAAAACTATTGTTGCTGCCACGGCACTAGAAACTGGAAAATATCAGCCAGATACGCTAATACCTGCCGGTGCGAAATACACTCTTCCTGGAACAAGTGTTGCTTTAACTAATGTTGTTTCTCAAGCAAACGGAACTGACGGAAAAATTTCATTTGAAGACGCGTTAGCTTATTCTTCAAATACTGCATTCGCTCAGTTGGGCAATTCTTTGGGTTCAGATGCGATTGTAAAACAGGCAAAAAAGTTCGGCTTCTTTGAATCTCTTTCTATAGATGGATCTGATTCTACAGGTTTCCCAATGAGATCCGTAAGCTCAACATTTTCTATTAAACCAACTCCAGACAGACTAGCTTTGGAATCCATTGGACAAGGTGACGCAAAAGTTACGCCTTTACAAAATGCTATGATTGCAGCAGCTATAGCAAATAACGGTACGCTTATGAAACCTACGCTTGTAGATTGTGTGCGTTCAAGTGACTTGTCTGTGTTGTCGCAAACGAAGCCAACAATTATGAATCAAGCCATGAGCAGCGATAGTGCTGCAAAACTATCCGCTATGATGCAATCTGTAGTAATAAAAGAAAATCCAAATCTCGCATTACCAAATATGCATGTTGCTGCAAAAACAGGTACTGCACAGATTGGAGTGAATAATCAGTCTGCAAATGGGTGGGTTATTGGATTTGCTCCGGCAGAAGATCCTAAAATAGCTATAGCGGTAATTGTTCACAATACTAATGTTTTGGGCAGTTACGCAGCAGGACCAATTATGCGACAAGTGATGAAGGAGGCGCTTACACAATGAAACTTGTTGAAGGACAGTTAGTTCATCATCGTTATCGACTGGATCGCCGCCTTGCGCAAGGCGGTATGGGAGAAGTCTGGAAAGGCTTTGATATTCAACTTGGGCGAATTGTTGCTATTAAAGCGCTGCGTACGGATACTGCGAATGTAGAAGCAAAGTTGCGTAGGCTTCGTGCGGAAGCTCATAATTCGGCAAATCTTGCGCACCCGAATATTGCAGCACTATTTGACTATTATGAGCATGATGGCATTGGATTCTTAATTATGGAATACGTGCCAAGTAAGTCGTTAGCAGATTTGTATCATAAAGAAAAAGCTATTGATCCAACCAGACTGTTGCCTATTCTTATTCAAACAGCACGAGGACTTTTTGTAGCTCACTCGCATGGTGTTATTCATCGTGATGTAAAACCTGCAAATATTATGGTTTCTGAAACAGGAAACGTAAAAATTACTGACTTTGGTGTTTCTTATTCAAGCGATCAGGAGCAAATTACTCAGGACGGTATGGTAGTTGGCACAGCACAATACATTTCTCCTGAACAAGCACAAGGCGAACAAGCAACAGCACAATCCGACATTTACTCACTAGGAGTTGTTGCTTACGAAGGATTATGCGGGCACAGGCCGTTTACTGGAGCTACTCCGGTAGATATTGCTGCAGCTCATGTTAATGATCCTGTTCCGCCATTGCCTGAAAATATTGATCTGCAATTAAGACAGTTTATTATGTCGATGCTTGCAAAAGATCCAAAAGATCGACCAAAAGATGCGCTTGTTGTGGCAAAAGTTTTATCTCGTATTGAACGTAGGCTGCTTGATCAAGAAACAGCTTTTAACAATACAACAGGATTTATTTCTACAGATTCCCGACAAACGCGATGTATTAAGAGTATGCCGCAGAATCAAGTCAATATTATTAACATTTTGAATACCAATAATCGCAAGGAGCAGCAATGAATACCACAATGCCCACCTCATTAGCGAATGGTCGATATGAATTAGGAGAACTTATTGGCCGCGGCGGCATGGCGGAAGTGCGTGTTGCGGTAGATAAGCGTCTAGGTCGTACTGTTGCTGTGAAAATCATGCGTTCTGATTTAGCGAACGATGAAATCTTCCTGTCTAGATTCCGCAGAGAAGCTCACGCAATTGCGCAAATGAACAACCCTAATATTGTTAATATTTATGATTCTGGTGAAGAATCTGTTACTACCGACAACGGATTGGAAGAGCGCCTTCCTTATCTAGTAATGGAGTATATTAAAGGAAAAACACTGCGCGATATTCTTAAGATGAATGGTGCCTTAAGCCAGCGTGACGCTGAACAAGTTATGCTTGGTGTGCTTAATGCTTTGGAATATTCGCACAGAATGGGAATTATTCACCGCGATATTAAGCCTGGAAATATTATGATTTCCGAGCAGGGCATGGTGAAGGTGATGGACTTCGGCATTGCTCGTGCTCTTGACGATTCTGCAACAACTATGACGCAGTCTCAAGGTGTTGTTGGAACTGCACAATATTTGTCTCCAGAGCAGGCTCGCGGAGAGCAAGTAGACATGCGCTCTGACTTGTATTCTGCAGGATGCGTACTTTATGAAATGCTTACTGGTCGCCCACCATTTATTGGTGATTCTGCTGTAGCTATCGCATACCAGCATGTTTCTGAAGTTGCAACTCCTTTAAGCACTCTTGTGCCTGGAATGCCTTCTATGTGGGATAAAATTTGCGCTAAAGCAATGGCAAAAGACCGTCAGAATCGTTATGCTACAGCTTCGGAATTTAAGAACGATATTCTAGCGTTCATGAATGGCGGAGTTCCTGTTGCAGCAGCTTTTAATCCGCTTACTGATTTAGCGAATATGAAAGCTCGCAAACAAGCTGAGCAAACAGCTGCAACAATGGCCATTAATGCTACTGATGGTGCTGCAACGCAATCATTTAACCCTATTACAGGTCAGGTTGAGTCATCAATTGCATTTGCTCCAAGCACTCGTGCAGCTCAACGCGCTCAATCGCAAGCTAAGCGTCGTAAGCGTGCTGTAATCGGCTCTATTATTGGTGCTGTTGTTGCGATTGTTGTGCTAGCAGGCGTTTTGTTTATGCTGGGTCATAATCGAATGTCTGGTAATGTTGTTGTTCCAACATTTATGGAAACAACCACTCAGGATGCGGCTAGAGAAAAACTTAGAGCATTAGGATTAGTCCCAGATATTCGTGAAGATGATCATTCTTCTCAGCCTGAAGGCACGTTTACAAAACAGTCTCCGCGCGGTGGCGAGCATGTTGCGTCTGGCACTAAAGTTACGGTTTGGTTCTCTGTAGGACCTCAATCAACACGCGTTCCAGACGTGAGCGGTAAATCGCAGGAAGCAGCTCGTAAGATACTCGAACATGCTGGTTTTAAGATTGCTAATGTTCGAGTAGAAGATAGTGCTGATGTGAAGAAAGATCATGTGACTCGCACTGATCCAGATGCTGATTCTTTCGCAGACAAAGGCACTTTGATTACGCTTTATATTGCTTCTGGTTTAACTAAGATTCCTGATGGTCTTGTTGGCCAGAGCAAGGATATTGTGATTAGTCAGCTGCAAAATCTTGGTTTTACTGCGGATGTTGTAAAGGAAGATTCAGATAGTGTACCTGAAGATTCTGTAACCCGATTAAACCCTAATTCCGGATCTTCTGTTAAGCCTCATAGCTCGATTACAGTCTATGTATCACAAGGCTCGCCGAAGGTAGAAGTGCCGCATATTGATCTTGGTACTATTACGTTTAAGCAGGCTAAGAAAATACTTGAAGCAAAGGGCTTAAGAGTAGTTTCTGACTCTATTTCTAATAAAGATGATGACGTAGTGATCAGCATGTCTGAAGATGCTGGAACTAAGGTAGATAAAGGTTCTGCAATCACTTTGATTACGAGACCAGGACTTGGTTCTGCTTCAGATAGTGATAATCAAAGTAAGTGATATTAGATACTAGAAATATTATGAGAATCGAATAAAAATAAGGGCGATAACTTTTAAGTATCGCCCTTATTTGTACAGTTTTATTTTTATTAGACTTTATTCGAGTATGTCCTAAATTTAATTGGATCTTTCAATTAGATTTATTTCATACAGTTGTTGTGTAATTAGACATCTGCTGCAGGAATGGAATCGTTGCAGCTGCCCAAGGAAATACCCATTGGAATAGAGCTAATATGATGAACAAATGAATTAGGATTGCAAGAATCCAACGAATTGCTGTAATGCCTGGTTGTATTAAAAGGATTCCGCCAAAAATGCTTGCATCCGGCTTTTTCCTTTTTCCTACGCGAATTTCGCGAAGTGCAGGCCACTGCCAAGCAATAGCACCAGCCGCAAAAATAACAATATAAAGCACTGCAATAACAAGCATTACTGGAACAAGTGAAGAAAGATGAGAAACAAGAGACTGCTGCTCATTGTTAATAAACTTTACTTTTCCTTGCTCATCAATTGTGGAAAGCTCTTTTGGAATACCATCGCTAATGTTTGCCCAATAAGCTAACTTAGCGTAGCTAATCCAGCGATGTGTTGCAGTAGTATACTTAGGCTCGCATGTAGTTAGAGTAAGCATACGTTTTGTTGGCTTTTCGTTAGGATGATCAGGGTTTGGAGCGATTACTTCACCGTGATCTGGTGTAACAATCTTATAAGAAGTGTACTTATATACGAACCAGTAATCTTTAGTCCTAACAACAATAGCATCGCCAGGTTTAAGCAAGTCAACATCACCCAAAGGCTGTCCGTAACCATTGCGGTGTCCAGCTACTGCGAAATTGCCGATTTCTCCAGGCATTTGAGTTTCTGAATAGTGTCCTAAGCCACGTTTGCTCAAAATATCTGGTGTTGTTCCTTCGATAATATTACGCTCCCACTGGTTTCCGAAGCGAGGAACATACAGGCGAGCTATTAAAACGTCCCCTTTTGGCTTGCTAACTTTTGGTGGCTCGCCATTTTGAGGTAAAGCAATCTTTGTTTTGTCACCTGTTTTAGGATTCTTCCAAGATATTTCTTTACGTGCTTCTACCTGATTGTGCTCTGCTTGAGCTCCAGTCCACCACATTTGCCATGCAATATATAGCGCACACATAATTGCAAAAGCGATTAAAACTTCGCCAATAACTCCAGCAATTTGCCAGCAGAAGTTAGAGCCTTTGCTCTTCGTATCATTTTCCTGCGTGTAAGCAGACTGCATAATACGTTACTCCTTTATGATGTGAAGGTCTTGCGACACAAATCATTCATTTATTTAGTTCTTTAAGCACGGATGCGTACCTTAATGGTTGTAACAAAGCAGACGCTTCTGGGAATTTCAAATTCTCCTTCTTTTCTACTTTCCATCCTAATCCAAATGAACTTACGTATTCCTTGTAGGTGCGTATGGCTGGTGAATTATTAAGAGCATCAACCATATCGTCTACTGGGCCAATAGCAGATATTTTATACGGTGGCGAGTACTGATGACCTTGAAGCATAAGCACGTTTCCAATGCAAATTACTGCAGAATTAAACAAAACGCGCTGATCTTGTATGGTCATAGCTTCTGCGCCGCCTTGCCAAAGCGCATTTACAACGGATTCAATATCTTGCTGGTGAATAACATAATCGTTAATATTTACAGAAGTTCCAGAACCGTTTACTGCTCCTTTCCACAGCGAAGAGTCGTTGAGAGTTACTACGATTCCAGGTCCTTCAAGCTTAGGAAGAACAGTGCTACTACCGGTATCTGAAGAATCTTTATTCTCATTACTGCTTACGAGAGTTTTGTTGAGCAAACTAATTCTGGAATCTAAATCTTTAATATCTTCTCGCAAAGATTTTGTGCGCTGCGAGTTTCTTTCAACCATTTGACTTGTGTTGGAAGTAACGAAAGCTGTGCGGTTGACTCGTAGATTAGTAACAAATAAATATCCTGTAAGAAAGATGGCAACGGCAACAGCAACACTACTTAACAACGAGCGTTGAGCTCTATGTTTTCCTGTTCTTTTTACCATAATTTGCTCTCATTCTTCTTACGTTCGAGTGTAACCACTATTATAGCGTGTAGCCGATTGATTGGAGAGTTACAGTTATGGCTGATGAGAAATTGCACACGACTGCAGCTGACGACGCTGCAAAGAAGAGCGATACGTCAAATGAGAATACTTATGGCGTTCCTATGGATGAAGTCGAAGCAGTGTTGAATGCTACTGCAGATAAAGCATCGCTTTCTCCACAAATTCAGAAGATGATGCAGCGTCAAGCAGAAAATAGGCGTCGCGTTGAAGAAAGTATTAAAGGTACGAAGGCTAATGCAGCATGGTTCGTGCCACTGTTCTGCACGTTGATGGTTATTGGCTTAGTGTGGGCTGTTGTGTATTACTTGAATCCTATGCTACCAATCCCAGGAATTGGAGCATGGAATCTACTTATTGCCTTCGGATTTGTTGTAGTTGGTTTCTTAATGACCATGTGGTGGCGTTAATACAATTACGACTATTTTGAAAACGATTCTATTAAAGTAGCTGCGCGTTTTGTGTGGCTACTTTAATTATTTTTATTCTGCAATTGCGCGAATAATTACGTGATTTTTATTGCTGTCAGTTGTTGCAATAAGCCTAATATTTCCACCGTCTTGAATTTTAAGGCGCTTTTTCAAAGTTTCTGCAGACATTGGAAAGTTTCTAGTAACAATATTCGCATGTGTAATATCTGCAAGCGCTTTCTTTATTTCCTTCTTGTTAAGGCTGCAAATATTCTCAATTTTCCATATTTTCCCCGGGAAATTAGCATAATGTTTTTCTGCAACACCAATATGACTATTTGGTTCTATTTGCTTAATGCCATACTTTTCTTCTAAAAACTTTAAACATCCCGCTTTCATAATTGCAGCATTTGGCTCATAAACGTACCGAGCCCATTCTCGCCATTTTTGTACGTATAAAGTTTTGTTTTCCTTACTTTTACCATCTAATCCAGAAAGTATTGAAACCTGATTTTTTGAAGTATCGTAAGCGGCTTCTATAACAGTTAACTGATTGTCGTTTACGCAATATATTGGCAGTTTCGTGTGCTGAGATTTGCTTAGTACTATTAGTAGCTCTTTACATTCATTATGATGAGCAACAATGTGCACTTGCGCAACATTACCGCCAAAATCGTTTACAGTTTTATGCCAGTCAAGCATTGGAGAAAGTTTAATAATAACAATTTGTGCTTTTTTAAGAAGTTGGTCTTTAATAGATAGCACGTTTGGTGTGCAGTCTTCAATAGCGTAAGTTCTAGAACCTTGATTATTGCGACGTGCAGGGTCAATGTATATCATTGTTGCGCTAGAAATCTGATTAAGTGCCTCAAGACTATTATTGTTGTAACACGTAACTTTAGAAAGACCGAGCGCTCGCATATTGTGTTGTGAAATAGCGGAAAGATCACTTTGCTGCTCAATGCATATTGCAGAATCAAAAACCTCAGCCATTATTGCGCAATCAACACCAAATCCACCTGTAAGATCAACAAGAGTGTTCGAAGTGTTTTCTTCATTCAGCTCACTAAGTAATTTTTGTGCAATATTAGCCTTATATTGTGCTGTGGCTTGCGAAGAGCATTGTTCCATAGATATATGTGCCGGATATATAATCTCCTCGCAGGATGCCCATTTTGGCAGTTTTTGTTGTGCTATTTGTTTGCCTGCGATTTGATTTACTGCAAAAGTAACATCAATTCCCGCGTTACGTGGTGCTTTAAGAGCTGCATTAGTTGGATTTGATTTCGCATTTTCTTTAATAAACGCAAGTGTTTGAGGTGTTGTGCAAGGAATTTCACAAGGTGCATGTAACTCAGAAAGCATAATCTTATTCTTACGTAACATATGGATGTGTTTGCACGCTAAACGGAAAGTTTTAAGCGAATAAGCGCTTGTTCTTCAGATTAATAATAATTAAAAAATAAGCCAAATATGGACAGACCGTTTATTCTGCGTAGAGATCCTAAGTTGTATAAGAAAACCGAAGAACCTATTAAGCCTGCTAAAACTATAGATTCTTTCCTAAATCCATTTATTCCATCATATAAAACTAAGCCTGTGAAGTTTGCGCCTGCGCCTGATGACGATAACGCATACTACTTGGTTGAACAGCCTTTTAATTGGAATAAACTGCCAGAAAAACAGTAGAGTAGATTGTTTTTCTAATTACGTTTCTGCGCTTTTCGAAAGTTAATTAACATAGAGTAGTAATTGTGGATAACTTTTATACACTTTTGCACAAGCGCAAAAATGGCGAGTTATTAGCATTTGTGAATAATTATGTGGATAACTTGAGTAGTTGTTAGCATCTTATGCCCAACTTATACCCAAGTTATCCACAGTTCTGTACACAATGGTGGAAAACTACATGCGTGTAATTTAACTAAGCTAATCCTTGTAAGCAGAATACTGCGCACGCAACAAGAATAATAAAAATAGAAATAAAATACGTTAAGAAACGCGTATTAAACGAAGCTTTTCTAAGCAGAGGATTTTGTACTCCTAGCAATGCTGCAAGCGCTGTTCCAATAATTAAACCTCCAACATGAGCCTGCCAAGCTATATTTGGAATAATAATTGGCATAGCGAGAGTAATCGCAATCCAAATAATTGTTCCTCGCATGTTTTCACCAAGTCGCCACTGAGCTACTAAAAGTGCGCCAATAAGACCCATAATTGCGCCTGAAGCACCATAAGAGGCGGACTGCCAATTATTAATTATTCTGCACCAAATAATATCTGCAATGCATCCTCCAAGACCCGATATTAAATAAAGTCCAAAGAATTTCCATCTGCCAAAATAACGCTCAAGTTCTGCGCCGAGTGACCAAAGGCACAGCATGTTGAAGAAAATATGAGTGATGTTTGGCGCATGAACAAACATTGATGTGAACCAAGTCCATGGGGTATTTAACGCAGTAACTGGCACGAAGGCAGTATATTCTATAAAAGTAATGTAGGTTTCTTTAGTTACGAAGTATAAAAATATTTCTATTAGCCAAGTAACAATGCAAGCGTATATGAGAATTGCAGTAACAGTATTGCTGCGAAAACGTATTCTATTCCATAAATTTTTTATATCCAAATTATGCATATCTTTATGATATAGGCTTTACTTCACAAATTTAATCAATAAGATTGTGTAAAAAGATGCAACTCTGAAGAAAAGCAACTATGATAGTGAGTAAGCGACAAAACGCTATATAAATCGTTGACTTGGACGAGCAGGTCAGCTTAACCCGAAAGGAGCCATCATGGAGAACAGATCCTCTGGCGGTTGGAAGTTCTTTGCACTGCTCTTCGGAGCACTGCTCGCAGGAATTGCTGCATTGTATGTTTATAAGCAGCACAATCCTGATTATGACCCTTGGGAGGAGCCGTGGGAGAACAGCTCTTCACCAATTGATCTGGGGCTAGAAAAAGAAGAGACAGAAGGTAAAGACGCTCCTGCTGTTGAAGAATAAAACAGCAGTGTTGTGTTAAAATACTTCAAATAAAGGCGACTGTGTGTATGTGCAGCCGCCTTTATTGTTTGTTTACTTGTTTATTTACTTACTTGTGATTAATTTCGATTTAATTACTAGAAACAAAAAGCGGAAGCTGATTAACAGCCTCCGCCTTTTTCTTATTAAGCGATTAAGACGCTATTTTTATGCTCACTCGGCAACTGGAAGAGCACCAGTGTGCCAAATGCGATCGAGGTAATCTTCGATAGAGCGGTCAGAAGAGAAGTAACCAGAGTTGGCTACGTTCAAAACTGCCATGCGAGCCCACTTCATTGGGTCGCGGTAAGTTTCCTCAATCTGAGCCTGAATATCCATGTAAGAGCTGAAGTCAGCCATTGCCATGAAGTAATCGTGGGTAAGCCAATCGTTGACGAGTGGCTCGTACACGCTCTTGTCGCCATTGGAGAATGTGCCGTCAGCAACCATATCCACAGCGGTCTTCAAGCGAGGATCAGACTCGTAGTACTTACGGGATCCGCCGTGATCGTAGCCTTCAGCGTAGAGCTTATCAACTTCGTCAACGGTCATGCCGAAGAGGAAGAAGTTCTCAGCGCCAACGCGCTCGCGAATCTCAACGTTTGCACCATCGAGAGTACCAACAGTCAAAGCACCATTCAAAGCGAACTTCATGTTACCGGTACCGGAAGCTTCCTTACCAGCCTGAGAAATCTGCTCATCCAAATCGGTAGCAGGAATCAAGTTCATAGCCAACTCGATGTTGTAGTTTGGTGGGAAGAACACAGCGAGCTTGCCCTTGCATGCTGGATCGTTGTTCACCACGCGAGCAACATTGTTAATGAGCTGAATGGTGAGCTTTGCCATAGCATAGCCTGGAGCAGACTTAGCGCCGAAGAACACGGTGCGTGGAAGCATCTTGTCAACGTCGATTGTGCCGTTCTTAATTCCAGCGTATGTGGAGATAACCTGGAGGATCTTCATGGACTGGCGCTTGTACTCGTGCAAACGCTTAACAATGGTGTTAAACATAGTGTCTGGGTTGATTTCGAAGCCATACTTCTGCTTTGCGAAATCAACGAAGGCAAGCTTGTTCTGCTTCTTAACTTCAGCAAACTTCTTAACGAATGCCTTGTCGTCAGCCAATGGCTTTAAGCCTTCGAGAAGCTCCAAATCACCCTGCCATGCGTCGGTGCCCAAGCCCTCAGTAATAAGAGCAGACATACGTGGGTTGCTCAAGCGCACGAAGCGACGAGGAGTTACACCGTTAGTAACGTTCTTGAACTTATCTGGGTAAACGCTGGAGAAGTCCTTCAAAGTGACATCCTTCAACAACTCAGAGTGAAGCTCAGCAACGCCGTTAACGTAAGAGCCGCCGTAGGTAGCCAAGTAAGCCATGCGGACTACAGCACCTTCGCCATTTTCGTCAGCGTCGGTAGCGATGCGCATACGCTCAACCTGATCCTCAGCAACGCCCTTACCGCGAAGCTCGTTGCGGAACTGCTCGCTAATGCCCTTAATAATCTCAAGGTGGCGTGGCAAAAGTTCGCCAATAAGCTTGGCTGGCCAAACTTCCAAAGCTTCTGGAAGCAAGGTGTGGCAAGTGTAGTTGAAGGTCTTGGTGGTGATACCCCAAGCGGTGTTCCAATCGTAGCCGTACTCGTCCATAAGAACGCGCATAAGCTCTGGAATACCAATAACTGGGTGAGTATCGTTCAACTGGAAGTTGATCTTGCTTGGGAAGGTTGTGAGATCCGGCTTATCCTGACCTGGGTAGAACACGCGGATAGCGTCATGAATAGAAGCAGCTACGAAGAAGTACTGCTGCTCAAGACGCAAAGCCTTACCTTCTGGAGTGGAATCTTCTGGATAAAGAATCTTAGAAATGTTTTCTGCTGCAACCTGTGGCTTTACAGCATCCAAGTACTCAGACTTGTTGAAGGTGAGCAAATCAAACTCGTCGTAAGACTTAGCAGTCCACAAACGAAGAGTGTTTACGCGACCAGAATTGTAACCTGGAACCATGTAGTCAACTGGTACTGCACGAACAGACCAAGCTGGCTTCCACACGCGCTTGCCGTTTTCTTCAACAACTTCGCCGCCAAAGTTGACGCGCTGATCACGACCGTAATCAATGTGGCCCCATGGCTCTTCGTTGCTAAGCCAGTAATCAGGTGTTTCTATCTGCTTACCTTCTTCATCAAAGCGCTGCTTGAAGATGCCGTAACGATACTGGATGCCGTAGCCGAATGCTGGAACGCCAATAGAGGCGAGCGAATCAATGAAGCAGGCTGCGAGACGACCCAAACCGCCGTTACCCAAACCTGGTTCATACTCAGCGTCGATAACAGCCTTTGGATCGAAGCCAAGCTTCGTAACAGCTTTTTCGAACTGGTCGGTAAGACCAGCGTTCAACAAAGCATTCTCAAGCTGCTTACCCATCAAGAACTCTGCGCTCAAATAGCCAACAGCCTTGGTGTTTCCGTTAATCATGTCATGCTGTGTCTGCATCCAAGAGTCCATCAAGTGGCGACGAACTGCGGTAGCAGCGGCAACATACACATCTGCCGTGGTGGCCTGCTCTGGCGTTACACCCTGGGTGTACTTGAGGTGCTCTTGAAGTTCTTTGGCAAATGCCGTCGCAGTAGTTTTGGCTTTCGGCGCGACGTGTTTAGTCATATTTGACTCCTTGTGCCGTTTGTTATATTTCCTAAAAAGTGTGCAGCCTTAAACTTTATGCTTAGGCAGTTAAACCAATACCACGTTGTAGATAACTACAAAAGGTACGTTAATGCACACGATGTTCCTAATAGTACCACAACCTAACACCTTTAAATATTGATATATAACTTCTTAATACAAATGTATTTATGAAAGTATGTTGTTTAGAAGATAATAAAAATATGGTAGTAATACTTGAGCGAGATATAAAAAGAGGACAATGTGCTTGGAAAGCATGGTGTATGTCTGCTAATAAAGCGCTTAATAATGGCGAAGAGGCTATGCAAATAAGTAGCGATATTTTAGATATTTCTCCAACTGACGAAGCTTTAGCAGTTAGATATTCTTTATATCTTCTTGAAAACAAAGTTCCTGGTTGTGCAGTAGAAGTAAGAGTGGCGCCTTTTGGTGCGGTAAAAATTTTGGAAGGACCAGCTTCTGACCCGCATAATCTTACTCCGCCGGATGTTATTGAGCTCGATCCGCAAGTTTGGTTAAGAATTTCGTGCGGTATTACAAGTTGGCAGCAAGAAAAACAGTGCGGAAACATAAGCGCAATCGGCGAGCGTGATGATTTAAGCGATATTTTGCCACTTGATATAAATTTATGACATCTATTTATAATGCTTATTTACAAATATCCTGGGCCTTCATTTTTTAGACCCAGGATATTTAGCTAAAAATAATTACTAGCAACCTAATTATTAGTAATTTTAAGATTTATTTATCGTTCTTATGCATGAAACTCGGCACTGGCATAGGAATGTGATGATGCACAGGAGTATGCGCGCCAGAATTTGTAGAAGAATTTTCATTATTTACAGCCTTAGCTGCAGCTTCTGCCGCCCACTTTGCATATTCGTCTAAATCATCATCGTTGGAAGACTCATTAGAATCATCTTCTTGAACAGTTGCTTCCTGATCTGGAAGATACGAGTTTTCCTCGTAAGTTTCGCTCGACGCAAATGGATCGAAGGATCCTTGTCCGGGTTCGCTGGAGTTAAGCTCCTTAGCAAGCTCGTCATAATCCGTATCGGTCGTCAGGTATTTGAGCTTACGGGCAATTTTCTGTTGCTTTGCCTTCTGTCGTCCGCGGCCCATCTGACCCCCTCTTAAAAAATTACCGTAACAATCAGTTCATCACACAAGAGCGTACCACTTAACCGCAACCGAGTATATTGTCTGTGTAAACTTTTACCATGAAAGCCATATTTTAAGCGTAAAAATGCGTGTATGTAAGGAGCTAAAAATGCAGGAAGAAGCACAGGTAACAGCCGCAGGAAATGAGATGAGTGCAAGCTTTCTTGCAGCGCGTAAACGTTCGGATGCAACGCTTGAAAAACTAGAAAGTAATCCTTCTTCATTTACCATGCTTACAGGAGACCGTCCAACAGGACGCCTGCACTTAGGCCACTATTTTGGTTCTATTCGTGAGCGTGTCGCAATGCAGAAGCGTGGTGTAAAAACCAATATTATTATTGCTGATTATCAGGTAATTACTGACCGTGACACAACCGAGCATATTGAAGATAATGTTTTGAATTTAGTGCTTGATTATATGGCTGCAGGAATTGATCCTGAAAAAACAATGATATTTACGCACTCTGCTGTGCCTGCAGCAAATCAGCTTATGTTACCATTCTTGTCTTTAGTTACGGAAGCAGAATTGCACAGGAATCCTACTGTAAAGTCAGAAATGGAATCATCTGGACACGCTTTAACCGGATTGCTGCTTACTTACCCAGTGCATCAAGCTTGCGATATTTTGTTCTGCAAAGCTAATGTTGTGCCGATTGGTAAAGATAATTTGCCTCATATTGAAATTACGCGCACAATTGCTCGACGATTTAACGAAAGATACGCAAAAAAGAATCCAGTGTTCCCAGAGCCGGCAGCAATTTTGTCTGACGCTCCAGAAATTCCAGGATTGGATGGTCGTAAGATGAGCAAATCTTATGGTAATTCAATCATGCTTGGAGCTACTGCCGAAGAAACAGCCAAACTAATTAAGAAGAGCCCGACTGATTCGGAAAGAATGATTACTTTTGATCCAGTTGCTCGCCCACAAGTTTCAGCGCTTCTTACTACTGCAGGTTTAGTAACAGGTAGGGATCCTAAAGATATTGCTGAAGAAATTGGCAACTCTGGAGCAGGTGCGTTGAAAGCTTACGTAATTGAAAACGTAAATAACTTCCTGGCTCCTCACCGTGAGCGTCGTGCAGAATTAGCAAAAGACATGGATGCTGTTCGAGACATTTTGCACGATGGCAATAAGCGTGCGAATGCTATTGCAGAAGAAACACTTTCCCAAGTGCGAGACGCTATGGGAATGAAGTACTAATTAAATTTCAATAAGTAAAGTAATAAAAAATAAAGCCGCTCGCAAGAAAACTTGTAAGCGGCTTTTTTTATTGAAAATTAATAGACTGAAATTTAGAACATCACACGTCGTAACGCCAGCTTTTATCGGTAATAACGCGAGCTACAGCAAGACCAATAGGCAAGCAAATAATTACCATAAAAGCGCGGAAAGTCCAATCTAACGCTGGAAGCGTGTGGAACTGTCCAAGATAAAACATTGCGCGATACATATAAAGTCCCGGAACCATAATCACAATAGATGGAACGGTAAGACCTATTCGCGGATACCCCAAATATTGAGGTGCAAATCCGTGGCGAACAATAGCTCTCCAAGCAGAAGCAAGTAAGCCTGCAAGTAAAGCGCCGCTAAACGCTGCAATTTCAGCAGCGATACCAAAATCCGTCATAGTTAAGCGCAGAGTATCTGTAATAGCTCCAATAACTCCTGCAACTATGCACATGCGCTGTGGAGAATTAAAAAGCACGGAGAAGCCCCACACGCCAGCAAAAGCTGTAATAAGCCGCAGAACTGCATTAAGCCAAGGGTTTAATCCGAGCGGAGGGAAACCTTGAGGATTAAGCTGAACAATGCTTGCAACAGTCCAGCCTGCAAGAGTTCCCATTAAAATAATTGCAAGCGTATAGCACAGACGTTGAATTCCGGAAGGGAAATCTATTTTTGCAATATCCAATCCGCCTGTAATAAGCGGGAAGCCTGGAATAACAAACAATACAGAGCCTATGTATGCTGTTGTGTGATTTAGTGCGCTTGGGTCGAAGTAGCCAATAAGTCGCAATGAACCGATGCATGCTAGAGCGCCAATTGCAACAGCAACGAACGTGACCACAAATTGGTTAAGATGATGCATAAACATGCGGCGACGAATATAGTGGCCAATTCCAGCTCCAATAAAAGCGCCAATCATGTCGTAGATTCCGCCGCCAAGCAAAAATGCGAAGGATGCGCAAGCAACAGCAGAAGCAAGACCAGCAAACCACGGTTTATAAAGCGGCTTGCGATTTTTAATCAAATCAAGACGATCGTGTACTTCGCGAACTGTAAGAGGATGATTATTTTCATCTTCCTTATTGCTATTTTCTGTAATTTTTTGAACATGCGAAAAATGTTCAGCGTAAGCATTTTCTGGCTGTAAAGCGAAAATTCCTCGCGGCTTTTCTTTTTTGATTGCCTCTTGTAAAGCTTGTTTTTCCGCTATTTTTGCAGCATTTTCTTCCGACTGTTTAGCTGTTTGTACAATATCGCGCTCAACGTCGCTTTCTTGAAGAGTGTCAACTAATTCTTTAGAAACCGTAGCTTTTGAGTGGTAGAGGGAATCGTTTCCAAGTTTAACGTTAAACCAGTCGGCAAAATGCTCAAGAAGCCAAATTCGTTCAGTATTTACGCCAGTAGTTGGAAGGTCAACAACCTCTGTAATGCGCTCATGCTTATCTGTGCAAGTTGCTTCAATATCCGTGAGATTTACGTCTGCTCGAACGTGAACTCCCATCGGTTCGCCGATTCTGTGCATAAGCTCGCGAACACGGTAGCTTCCGGTTCCGGCTCCTAAACCTAGAGCACCAACGCGAATAATAATGCTTGATTTTGCAGCTATGCACGCTTCGGTAACAGGCTTATCCCAATCGCGCTCAACGTCGTCCATGTCGAGCGGAATAGCATGAGTATGAAAACGTCCAGAAGGTTTTCCTACTACGTGTCCTGTTGGAAGAATTTCCGGCTTGTTATCGCGACTGTTGTTGTAATTATTGTTGCAACTATCGCAATTATCGCTGCTTGTATTATTGCAAGTATTATTGTCTTCATTACTATCTACTGTGCTCACAATTTTTCAGTATACGCACCCCTGTTGCCTAGTAAATTTTTGCTAACAAAATACTATTTATGCTACGTCCGGTGGTAGTTTCAAAATTAACTTGGTATTTCGCTGTAAACAAGGCTGTGGGCTTGCAACTTTTGACCTAAATAACCGCGGAGGAGCCGCGGAAGTCAGATGACCAAGCAACCTTATTTGCTAGCGCAAGGAGGTCTGATGACAGAAGAAAATCAGCAGGTTACTCCAGCGGACGCAACTATTGTTACGTCTGGCTTAGGACGAAAAGGCCCAGAGGAGCGTGACCTTCCAGCATCGCTTAAGCAAGACATGGATTTGTGCTTGCATATTCTTCGCGATGTTCTTGGTGAATTTGATGAAAAATTATTGGCAGTATTTGACGATGTGCGTTTGAATGCTGTTGAAGCTAGTGCCGCGCATTTTGCGCAAATGGTAGATGCAAAAGTAACAGCAGACGATGGCTTGAGTAAGGCTGTTAGCAAGATCAACGGAATGAATTTGCATGATACTCAGCTTCTGGCACGCGCTTTCGCAACGTATTTCCATCTCGCTAATTTGTGCGAAGAGAATTATCGCGTTTCTGTACTTCATCAGCGTGAATGTGAAGTTGAGGATTCGTTGCCGGTTGATCCAGTTAACGAATTAACTTGCGCGTATCACAAATTATTAACGGAAATGAGTCCAGCTCAAGCTAAGGAATTGCTTGCAAAACTTGAGTTCCATCCTGTGTTTACTGCACACCCAACTGAAGCTCGTCGTAAGGCTGTGGCTGGAAAGATTCGCAGAATTTCGCAATTATTAAGCGAACATCATCGTTTAGGCGGATCTGACAAGCGAGAAAATTATCGTCGTCTCTATAACGAAATTGATGCGCTTCTTCGCACTTCTCCGATTGCTTTGAAGAAGCCAACTCCGGTTGAAGAAGCTGACACTATTCTTGACATTTTCGACGCTACATTATTTGACACTATTCCAGTTGTGTATCGTCGTTTTGACGATTGGCTGCTTGGCAATAAGGCAGGTCTTGTGCCGCCTCGCTGCCCTGCTTTCTTCCACCCAGGAAGCTGGATTGGTTCGGATCGAGACGGCAACCCGAATGTGACTGCTAAAGTAAGCCGTCAGGTTGCTCGAAAGTTTAGCGATCATGTGCTTGCGGCTTTGGAAAATCGCACGCGCGAAGTTGGCAAATGCTTAACTATGGAAACTCGCACAACTCCTCCAAGCGTGGAGCTGCTCGAGTTGTGGAATCGTCAGCGCGAAATGAGCGAACAGCTTACAGAAAACGCTTCAGATGTTTCTAATAATGAGCCGCATCGTGCTGTAATGCTTGTAATGGCTGACCGTTTGCATCGCACTATTAGCCGCGATACTGACTTAATGTATCATTCTTGCGAAGATTTTATTGAAGATTTGCAAATTGTGCAGCGTTCTTTGGCAGAAGGTGGAGATCCTCGAGCAGCTTATGGTCCTTTGCAGGATTTGATTTGGCAGGCTCAAACCTTTGGATTCCACATGGTTGAGATGGAATTCCGCCAGCATTCTCTCGTGCATTCTCGCGCTTTGGAAGATATTCGCGAACACGGATTGCACGGAGAGCGCGGACCGCTTCAGCCAATGACTCGAGAAGTGCTCGACACCTTCCGCGCTTTGGGAGCAATCCAAAAGCGCAACGGCATGCGTGCTGCTCGACGCTACATTATTTCCTTCGCAAAATCTGCTCAGCATGTGCGTGACGTATTTGAGCTAAATCGTCTTTCTTTTGCTCACCCACAGGATGCGCCAACAATCGACGTTATTCCACTGTTTGAGCAGTTGGAAGATTTGCAGAACTCAGTAAACGTGCTTGAGGAGATTATTAAAATTCCTGAAGTGCAGGCTCGTCTTAAGGCTACTGGCCGCAAGATGGAAGTTATGCTCGGCTACTCGGATTCTTCCAAGGACGCTGGCCCTACTTCCGCAACGCTTGCTTTGCACTCTGCTCAGGAGCGTATTGCTCAGTGGGCTAAGAAGCATGATATTGATTTGACACTATTCCATGGCCGCGGTGGCGCTGTTGGTCGAGGTGGCGGTCCTGCAAACCGTGCAGTGCTTGCTCAGCCTGTTGGGTCCGTCAACTGCCGATTTAAGCTTACTGAACAAGGTGAGGTTATTTTTGCGCGTTACGGAAATCCAGTTTTGGCTATTCGCCACGTCGAATCCGTTGCTTCCGCAACTTTGCTGCAATCTTCGCCAAGTGTTGAAAAAACTAACACTGATATGACGAAGAAGTATGCGGATATGGCTGCAAAGCTTGATGTTGCAGCTCATGAGCGCTTCCTCGATTTGCTGCAAACGGATGACTTTACTCCATGGTTCTCTACAGTTACGCCTTTGAGTGAAATCGGTTTGCTTCCAATCGGCTCTCGCCCAGCTAAGCGCGGTTTGGGTGCGAAGTCTTTGGACGATTTGAGAACAATTCCGTGGGTGTTCTCTTGGGCTCAGGCTCGCATTAACTTGGCTGCATGGTACGGTTTGGGTACGGCTTGCGAAAAGTTTGGTGATTTGGAAACTTTGCGTCGCGCTTACGAAGAGTGGCCGTTGTTTAGTACTTTTATTGACAATATTGAGATGTCTTTGGCTAAAACGGATGAGCGTATTGCTCGCATGTACTTAAGTCTTGGAGATCGTGAGGATTTGAGCGATAAAGTACTTTCGGAAATGCAGCTTACTCGCAAGTGGGTTTTGCAAATAGTTGACGACAAGTGGCCTCTGCAGCATCGTCACGTGCTCGGCCAGGCTATTCGCGTGCGCTCTCCTTACGTGGACGCGCTTTCTGTAATCCAATCCCTTGCATTGCACAAGCTTCGCAACAAGGTAGATAAGGAAGAGTTGAGCGAAAGCCAGCAGGCAGAGTTCATATACCTTATTCTTTGCACTGTTTCCGGTGTTGCTGCAGGCTTGCAGAATACTGGATGATATTTAATAAATTACTAAATCAAGAAGGCTCTCGTATTTGCGAATTGCAATACGGGAGCTTTTTTGATAATAGGCTTATATTCTTAAACAAAATTCTTATTTACTACGAAAGATACAATATATTCGGTAGGTAAAAGATTTTTAAACTTTAAGCAACTAAAAATATTGCCAATGCCAGTGTAGGAGGTAATAATGCAAGAAGAAGCAAACGAAGATTTTGCTAATGAAGATTCAGTTTTAGCTACATCGGTATTAAGTGCAATGCTTGCGGGGAATCGCAAATTTGCAGAAGGCAATTCAGCGCATGCAGGCGTAAATTCACAAGCGCGCATGAAACTTATTGACGGTCAGCATCCTGGAGCTGTTGTGCTTTCGTGCGCAGATTCTAGAGTTGCTCCAGAATTTATATTCGACGCCGGCTTGGGCGATATTTTTTCTGTTCGCACAGCTGGAGAAGTGTTGGATGATGCCGTAATAGCTTCGCTAGAATACGCTGTGAGTGATTTGGGAGTAAAAGTGTTGGTTGTGCTTGGGCATGAGCATTGCGGCGCAGTACAGGCTGTTTTGCCGAACGTGCAAAAGCTGGTTTCTGAATACGACGAAGATAAAACAAGCGAAATAATTGAGTCGAGCGAGTCAATATTGCTGCGTTCTTTAGGGCCTGCTGCGCTCGCAGGTGTTGAGGAAAATTTAGATACAGATGATATTGAACGTATTCACGTGTCTAATATTTTGGCTGAAATTTGCGAAAAATCACAAATAATTCGCGAAGCTGTTTTCAAAGACGCTTTGATGCTTGTTGGTGCAAGGTATCGAATGAGTGACGGCTTGGTGGAAGTGTTGTCATGCTAAAACTGGAAAAAGCAGTAAGAGCGGGAAAAGCAGTAAAACCGGCAAAACAAGCAAATTCTGCAAACTATCTTTTTTTGATTGCAGGAGTGCCTTTCGCTGCTCTTATTATTGCTATGGCACCGGCTTTACAAGCGCGTTACCCATGGCTTCTTATTGACACCACTGTTCGAGGTGTTGCTGGCCTACTTTTGCAAGCGATTCCTTTCACTCTTATTGGCGTTCTTGTTTCCGCCGCTGTGGAAACTTGGGTAACGGCTGATTTTATTGAAAAACATGCTCCAAAATCTACTGCAAACGGTTTTTTAGCTGCCATAATTGCTGGAGTATGCGTGCCTGTGTGCGACTGTGTGGTTGTGCCAACATTTTCTAGGCTCGTTGCAAGAAAATTGCCGCTTCCTTGCGCAATAACTTTCCTTTGTGCTGTTCCTGTTGTAAATCCTGTGTCTGTTTTAGCGACTTGGTACGCTTTTTCTGATGCTCCGGCTGTAGCCGTTATGCGCGTTGCTTTAGGAGTTGGTATTGCGTTATTAGTTGGATTAAGTTTTGCAATATTCCCAACAAAATCATCTGTTTTACGTAACGAAAATTTATTAAAAAATAATCTTAAACCAAAATGTTCTTGTGAACTAAATTGTGGCTGCGATCATAAAGAAAATCAAAATTCTTCAGAACAATTAAAGACGCAAAATTGCACAAAATTAAGTATTTGTTTGCAAGTAAAGCTGTATATAAAGCATATTCACGAAGATTTTTTGAAACTTTTACCAATTATTGTGTGCGGAACTATTGTTGCTTCTGTTATACGAGCTTGGTTAGGGGCGGATCCTGCTTCCAGAATACAAGCTAACAATATTTTGATTGCAATACCCGCAATGATGGCTATTGCCTATTTTAGCTCGTTGTGCTCAAGTTCGGATGCTGTAATTGCTAGAAGTTTAGCAGCTTCTTTACCAATGTCTTCCGTCTTAGTATTTTTGCTATTTGGCCCAATGCTTGATTTAAAAAATACTCTTATGCTTGTTTCTGATTGCAGAGGCAAATTCGTATTGCGTTTAACGCTAACAATTGCAGGCTTTTGCCTTCTAGCTTCACTGTTTTCTAACTGGGCTTGGGGGTTCATGCTATGAAAAATACAAGTTCTGTTAGTGAAGAAAATAAAAAGCGTAATCGTATTACTTTTGCAAAAATATTAGAATCTTTCGTGCTTTTATGTTTAGCAGCAGTTATTGCCACAGTAACTTTAAGTGGACAGTACACGCTTTTTACCACTCCTCGAGCGTTCGCATATTTGATAATTGCAGCCGTTCTGCTTTTAGTTTTAGCATTTTGTGCTGCATTGGGATGGTTTGATGTTTCTGCACGAGATTCTTGGAAAATACTAGTTTCTTTAGCGCTTCCTGCACTGCTAATTATTATTCCTCTGCAATCGTCGCAAAGATTTAGCTCTGGCTGTTTTGATCGTTACGCAGGAGGCAGAGCTATTGCTATTAGAAGACACAATTCGATACTTTCTGGGTTGAGCGAAAAATCTCGTGAAATAAAAGTAAAAAACGATGATTTCGGTTTATGGTATGACGAAATCGACCATAATATTTCAAAATATGAAGGATATACGGTTACGATTACAGGGTTTGTAAGTCGTGATACTACTTTAGGAGCAAATCAGTTTCGTTTATCTCGTCAACTCATGTCTTGCTGCATTCTAGATATGTCTCCTTTTGGTTTAGTTGCAAACTATAAAAATGCCAACAAACTTCACGAACATGAGTGGGTTATGCTTCGCGCCCGCGTTTCTAGGGGGAGCATAGGAGTTAAAGGATACCAACGTTCCGGGGTTGTACTAAAAGTTATATCGTTAAAATCTGCTAAAGCGCCAACTGGATATTTTTACCGTCCGTAATAATTTTCTATTAAAGAATTGTTGATATCGCATAGAAGTAAACTAAGATAACAAGTATGGCGATTGGTTTTAATATTCTACTCATTATGATTTTTTTGCTATTTGGTTCCGTATTTGCGGCAACCGAATTAGCTTTAGTGAGCTTGAGAAGTTCGCAAATTGATCGCATGGAGCTTCAGGATGCTCGTGGGGCTAGAGTTGCGAAAATTGCGCGAGACCCTAATACTTTTCTATCTGCACTGCAAATTGGCGTAACGCTTTCTGGTTTTCTTTCTGCATCCTTCGGCGAATCTGCGTTAGCTCCTTACGTTGTGCCTGTTGTGTGCTCATGGGGAGTGCCTAAGCATGTTGCAGGCCCGCTTACCACTATTTTCTTAACTCTTATTATTTCGTATTGTTCTATTGTAATTTCTGAATTAGTGCCGAAGCGTATTGCAATGCAGCGTTCTGAGCAGATTGCGCGAGCGGTTGTGCCGGCGGTAGATATTTTCTCGAAAATTTGCAAGCCGCTTATTTGGCTTATTGGTAAGAATACTAACGGTTTTGTGCGTTTGCTTGGATTTGATCCTAATGAAAAAGAAAGCGAAGTTTCTGACGAAGAATTGCGCGTGCTTGTTAATAGCAATAAGCGTTTAAGTCAGGATGAGCGCAATATTTTGGATGACGTGTTTGATGCTTCGGAAACAATTGTTGCTGAAGTGATGCGCCCGCGTGCTGACGTGGAATTTCTGGACGGCTCGTTAAGTCTTGAAGAAGCAGCTGCAAAAATTCGTGAGCTTCCGTATTCCAGATATCCGGTTATTGGCAAGGATTTTGACGACGTTATTGGTTTTGTGCATGTGCGCGATTTGTTGGATGTTAGAGATCCTAACGCAAAAACTGTTGCAGATGTAACTCGCGAAGGAATTAGTCTTCCTGGAACTTCAAAGCTTTTGCCAAGCCTAGAGCTGCTTCGAAAGCGCGGAATCCACTTGGCTATTGTTATTGACGAATACGGCGGAACTGACGGAATTGTAACTCTTGAAGATATGACAGAGGAGCTTGTTGGAGATATTCGCGACGAGTATGATCTGCCTGAAGAATCTGAGCAAAATAATGTGAATAAAACAACTGCTTTTGTAAATGGTGTTGCAAAAATTGATGGTGGTATGACCATTGAAGATTTTGCTGACATTACAGGCATTGAGCTTGAAGATGGACCTTATGAAACTGTTGCAGGCTATTTCTTAGCGCATACTGGTTCTATGGGAAGCGTTGGAGCTGTTTTGCACGATGCAGACGGCTACGATATGACTGTAACTGCGGTTGATGGTCGACGTATTGCTACTCTTGAAGTGCGTCGCCGCGCATAATTTAAGCCGTAGCAGTAGAATGTAATAGTAATAAAAAATCTAAGGAAGGATAAATATGGCCTTATTGCATATTTTGCCAGGTCTCGACGAGGCGGCCAGTGAAAAGGCTGTTGCTGTTTTGCAGAATCGTTTAAGCCACGAGCAGGAGGCTGCTTTGGTACTTAAACATGCTCACTGGAATGTTACTGGCTCAGATTTTATTGCTGTGCACGAAATGCTTGATCCGCAGGTTGCTGAAGTTTTGGCGCAGGCGGATGAAACTGCTGAGCGAATTGCAACTTTGGGTGGCTCTCCACTTGGACGCGCAGATGATGTTGTTGCAGCTCGCACATGGAAGCGTTTTGCTCTAACTGGTCGCAAGTCAACTAAAGAATATTTGCAGGCTCTTATTGAGTATTACAACGATATGATTGCAGACGATCGCAAAGCTATTGCGGAGCTTGACAATCTTGACATTGTGAGCTCTAACATTATTCAGGATCACGTGCAGCAGCTGGAAAAGTTCCAGTGGTTTATGCGCAGTCATCTTGATTAATTAACCTCTGTTTGATTTTTTTGATTCAAGCCGCAACATGCCGTTTTCTTTTTATGGCGTGTTGCGGTTTGACATTTTCTGTGTCTGTGCTAATGTAACTACTTGTATGTTTTAGGCATACAAGTTGGGCCCGTAGCTCAGGTGGTTAGAGCGCATCCCTGATAAGGATGAGGTCGGAGGTTCAAGTCCTCCCGGGCCCACGATAGAATGGTTACATTCTTTCAAATGGGGCTATGGCGCAGCTGGTAGCGCATCTGCTTTGCAAGCAGAGGGTCAGGAGTTCGAGTCTCCTTAGCTCCACAAGCAAGGTTCTGGTTGATTTTTCAACCAGAACCTTTTGTTTATCAATTTCTCTCTTGTCACGTGCCCATTCAATTTTTGGGGAATAACCCAATTTTTTACTGATTACCCCTAATAAAATTAGGGTGACACCCTGATATTTGTCAGTGTTGTAAAAAATATAAAAATGTTTAAATAGTTGAATCTCTTCCCAGAGATTACTGCATATATTTTGCTGTGGAACTATACACAATATATTGTTAATACGGAAGGTTTAGATAAATGAAAGCTTTAAATACTCTTATATCTGCTGCAACAACACTGGCAATAAGTTTTAGCTGTGTCGGAATTGCAATAGGTGAAGAAACAAACAACTATAACAAATCACAGTCAATAATAGCATCACGTGAAACGACCACTTGTTATTACAGTGGTTACGAACTAACTTCAGAAGAGCAAAGATTTGCCGATGCGCTTACAGTGGAATTGGAGAAATTTGATAATATCACTGACATTAAAAATATTAAACTTACTGCGTCAGAGTTATATCCAAATGATTTAGTTAAACAACAGGAATACATTGAATTTTCTTCCAAACCTTTAACAAAAAAGTATGAAACTAGAGCGTTGCCTGCAGTTGTTGCAGCAGCTGTTCCAATTATTGCAGCTTGCGTTTCACGTGGATTATCAGGAGCAGCTCTTGATCAAGTAGTAAATGCTTTGCGTGGTAACAAGATTGGAAAAGCAGATGATTTAATATGGTCATTTGCTACTGGATGCGTTGGTTGGGGTCCCTTGAAATGGGCGTTTAATGCAACAAAACCTGTAGTATCACGTGCACTAACCTGGGCAGTGCAACAGGCTCTCAAATTAGCTGGAAAGATGTAGAAATGATGTATAAGATAAAACAAAATATTGCTGATATTTCTGCTGGCGTAGTTTCTTTATTAGTAGCTTCATTCGTTAAAGGTCAAGGTTGGAATATTCAAAATATTATGATTTGGCTTGCAACATTCGTAGCAACATATATCACATTACGTCTATTATTTATGCTTTTCAAAATTGTAAGAACTCTTCTCACTAAAAAACAGTAAATTTAGGGTTATAGGCCGAATCTATGGCAAATAAATCGGCCTATAATCCTAAATTTTAAAAAGATATGAAGCATAAACTTATTAATTTAATAATTCAAATATTACAATTAGTAATTGTTTGAAGTTATAATCGCTTTATTTATCAGTATCCGGCTTTAATGGCTGTTATAGTAAGCTCTCCTCTGTTGGTGTATCCAGTGGCAACAAACAATTCTGAAACATAAGCTCGTACAGTTGTTTCAGAAAGACCTAATTCCTTTGCAATTATTTTGTTAGGTAATGCCTGTATGAGTAAATCAAACACAGCTCGTAAATAATCTGGCAATTGGTTTATTTTTCTATGAAAATGCTCGTACTCTGTCAAATTTTTCTTGCTGGCAAGATATGTTTCAGTGAGTATTTGAGTAGGACGAGACCCAAATACTTTCTTCCCATCATATGATTGCTTAATTAACTGAGCTAGTTCAGAGGATGAAATATCCTTAGTAAGGAACCCATTCACGTGATTTTCAAGAGATTCTGCAAGTGAGATTTCATTGGTAAAAGAAGTAAGAACAACTATTACTATTTCTGGGTAAAGTCGCTTAATTTCTTTCAGAGTGCTAATACCGTCTAGTATTGGCATATCTAAATCAAGTAGAACAACATCTATAGTCTGTTTTTCTAATACGCGCAATACTTCAAGACCATTTTTCACAGCATCAACCACAGTTAAACCATTTTGCAGTTTTAGCAAATTAGCAAGTCCTTCACGAATAATCTGATCATCATCAGCAATCAAAATTCGAATATTTTCACTCATTAATTCCCCTTACTTATTTCTGCTATGGGCATGGTAGCATTAATAATCCATTGTTTCCCAGTAGAAACAAAACTCATTCGCCCGCCTTCATTTTCAATCTGTGACTGTAAATTCACTAGCCCAAACCCACCAGTAAATTTATTTTGTATTAAATTATCCCCAATCTGATTGCTCATCATTAAAGACACTTCAGACTCATCAAGATCAATATATAATTCTGCTTTTGAACCACTCTGCCCATATTTCAACACGTTAGTTGCAGCCTCACGTATAAACAAAGATGTGGTAATAATAGTGTTACGAGGAAGTTGATTATCAATATTCGTAATTACATCAGAATGCAGTGTTATATCACGTGATCGCAGCATAGCTGTAGATTCTTTAATTGCTCTAATTAAGCTTGGATTGGTAGATTGTATGTTTAAACGCATAATCATGTGACGTAAATAATTCGAAGCGTCTTGAGGAATAGTAATAAGAGGTTCGACTTCATCAGCAAGGTCTGGATGTGTAGCTGCTAGATTTTGAGATAATATAGATAGTCGAGCAAGATCCTTTGCAATTGTATCGTGTAGATGAATGGCCAACTCTTTACGAATTGAAGCTTCTGCAGAGGCAGACTCTTGACGCAAAATAGCAAGCTTTTTTATATACGTATTTTCCCTATCAGTTAATACTCTAAAACTAAAACCAACACCCATAACAATTGTAATCAAAATAACTTCACTTACTATACGTTCTACTGAATTTTCACTTATAGTTGTTTCTAATATAGATATGCTAATTAGTAACAAAATTGCTTTAAATGAGTGCTTGCAGATAATCCAGACTACAGCAATGAGAAATACTCCAAACAAAGGCAAATAACATGATTTAGAACAATAAAATATATCGATAAAAACAAACAATAAAATATAAAAGAAATCTCCTAAACGCCCAATCCAAGGAGCTATAGCAAGCACTATTCCTGATAATATTGATATAAAATATACCATGCTATTGTGTGGAGTAGAAATAGATTGAAGCAAAAATTCAAAAATTGTAATAACAACAGCAAATAATAAATATGTTATTTTATAATCATTTGTACGCGGTTTTATGAGATTATGTATGTACTCAAGCGGTCTTGTCAACATTATTTCTTCTTGCATATCTTAAAATATGGGAATAATACGCACAGTAAATTGGCATGACGAGTTTCACCGACGGTATTTTTCAATGTAGTATAAGGTTCATCTGCGGATGCATAAGAACTACTCTGAACAGACATTATAAAACTTATCACTATTGCCAATAATAATGTTATTAAACGAAAAACAATCTTCTGAATCTTAGTGATTATATACTTATTCATAACAATCCCTTTGAATTTCTTTAACACTTAACTTACTATATAAAATTATCATTTGTTGGCGAATTTGTGTATCGACAAATGATGAGTTTATGTAGAGCTTTATTGCGATTTTTTTTATTGGAACTTATTACGGTGCTTTTTGGAAGCATAATATTTACATGAGAATGTTTCTCATCAAGGCCTATTGGTATGATTACTAAATATAAATTAAATATAAATCTTTACGCCGTGTATTGAGTGCACTATTTAAGTTGCGCTCAGTGGGTTAACAAGGCGTGAAATCGTGTGTTAGCAGCGTTTTAAGCGTAGTTAACCTGATCAGCGTAAGGAAAGTGTATGCGTAAACTTTTAGCATATTGCCGTCGTGCACCACAATTAACAGTCGTAATTCTTGCTTTTCCGTTTATTGCGGCTTTGTACTCGTATAATTTGCCTATATTAACTACTTTCTGTGAGCGCATTGCTAACTTCACGCAACGAATTTTTGATTTCTTAAATCTTGATTTCGATATTTCCATAAGTCTTAGTGTTGGCAAAACTATTATCGTTATTCTCGTTTTATATACCAGCCTTGTTTCTTTGCGTAACATGATTAAAAATTTATTGCGCGGAACTTTAGGTATTGATTTGCTAGCTTTTGTTGCATTGCTTGCAACGCTTTTTATTGGTGAGTTCTGGGCAAGTTATCTTATTGTTGTAATGGTTTGGACGGGAGAGGCAATTGAAGATTTTGCGCATATGAAAGCTCAGCGCAATCTATCTCTTTTAGTAAGTGCAGCTCCAAAAACTGCTCATCTTATGACTTTGCCAGGTATTGAGCATGGAATGAATCATAATCAAGCAAATGATGAATCCTACGAACCGCCATGTTTGAGTGAAAATCAGTGCAAGCCTAGCTCGTGTGTTTTGTGCCAGCATGCTGAATTTAGAAAAGTAGATGCCGCTAATTCTAAGCAATCTAATAGTAGCGAGCAAAGTTGCGAAAGTAATTGCGAAAATAATAACTTGCAAAATTTCAACTGTAAACGAAATAATTGCCCATTTTTGCAAGCATCTGCAGACGGTGAAATCTCCTCAAATTTGCAGCGTTACGCTACAGTTGCAGTCGATGATTTAAAAGTTGGAAACGTAATTATTGTGCTTCCTGGCGAAACTGTTCCAGTTGACGGTGAGCTGCTAAGCGGTTCTGCAATTTTAGACACAAGTGCTATTAACGGAGAATCTGTTCCTAGAGAAGTCTATGCGGGAGCTTCGGTGCTTTCTGGCTGCGTAAACGGCGGCGTTGTGCTTATTATGCGCGTAACCAAGCTGTCTAAAAACTCGCAGTATCAGAAAATCATGCAGCTTGTTGAGTCTGCTAGGTCTTCTAAAGCTGCAGTAGTTAGATTTGCAGACATGCTATCTGTGCCGTTTACAATAATTTCGTTTGCAATAGCCGGCTTTGCTTGGAGCTTTTCTGGCGACGCATTGCGATTTGCGCAAGTATTGGTTTTAGCAACCCCATGTCCTCTGCTTATTGCAGTTCCAGTTGCTTGCATGGCTGGTACTGGGCGTTTAGCAAAACTTGGAATTGTTGTTAAAAGTCAGGATGTGCTTGAGCAATTAAGTCGTGTAACAGACGTATTTTTTGACAAAACTGGCACGTTGACGGTTAAACAGCCGCAAGTAGTAAATGTAGATGTAATCGATACTACGCAGAAAGCTGATCGTATTGTAATGCTTGCGGGCGTTCTAGAAACTTATTCTCAGCACATACTTGCAGGCGGTATTGCTAAAGCGGGAGCAAAGCTGTGGGAAAATGCTCACCCATCGTCGGTTCCGCAACTTCCTAGCGTTAGAGAATACCCTGTAGTACACAGTGTTAAAGAAGCTGCAGGCCAGGGTATTCAGGGCGTTGTGGATGGCATTTTAGTGCGTGTAGGCAGACACGAGTATGTTACAGAGCAAAACACAAATCAAACTATAGGTAAATCTCTTGCAGCAGACGAAATGGCAACCTACGTGTCTTTTGACGGCGTGCTGGTAGGAAGAATCGTATTAAAAGACGTGCCGCGAAATAACGCGAAATCAACTATTGCTTTGTTGCGCGCTTTGGGTGTTAGAACAATAGCAATGCTTACTGGTGACGGTTTACAAGCTGCAACAACCATTGGCAAAAGCGTTGGTATTGATTCTGTGCATGCAGATTTGCTTCCGCAAGATAAATTAGCGTATGTAAAAAAGCACAATTACAATGCAGTCAAAAATAAGAAAGATTCAACCGTAACCATGATGGTTGGTGACGGAGTAAATGATGCTCCAGTTCTTGCAGCTGCAGACATTGGTGTGGCTGTAACGGATGGCACAGATACTGCAGCATCGGAGTGCGCGCAAGTAGTTATTATGAACAACAATATTGCGTCAGTTGCTAATGCTGTAAGCGTTGCAAAGCATACAAAACGAGTTATGATACAGTCAGTTTTGCTTGGAATAGGTTTGGCTATTGTAAGCATGATTTTAGCTGCTTTTGGTTTCATTCCAGCGGTTATTGGCGCAATGATGCAGGAAATTATTGACGTTATTTCAATTACTTGGGCGTTAACTGCTTTGCGCTCGCGTGAAAAGATTAAATAAAGCGTTTTAATCTAAGCTTTTTAACGTAAGCATTTTGTAAGACTTAGCAATGCGCTAGTCTAATTATGAAAGCACTTGAAGGAAATCTGTGCTTGAAGTCCGCGCATAATGCGCGCAAAAACGGCAAAAGTGCCGTATTGTATAGTTCAATATGGGGATAATAATGAAAAAAAATAATTTAATAGAAAATGTTGCACCAGAAACATCTCAGGCCTCTGAGATTTCTAAAGTGCATGTTCCTGAAGTTAGAATTGCAGTAATTGGTGCAGGACCTGCTGGAGTGTATTCTTCCGATATTTTCTTGCGTCAGCTTGCTAAACGTGGCGAAGAATTAGGACTCGGCACAAGCGCTCGCATTGATCTTTTTGAAAAATTGCCTGTGCCTTTCGGCTTAGTGCGTTATGGTGTGGCTCCGGATCATCCAAGTATTAAATTTATTGCCGATGCGCTTGAAAAAACTCTTGATAATCCAAATATTCATCTTTATGCGAATGTTGAATTTGGTAAAGATATTACTTTAGAAGATTTGCTTGCGCGCTACGATGCAGTGCTGTTTGCTACAGGAGCTGTGGAAGATAGGCCATTGCGGGTTCCAGGTGCTGATTTAGACGGAGTGTACGGAGCTGCAAAATTCGTAGAATGGTACGACGGATACCCAACTAGCAAGCGCACGTGGCCGCTTGAAGCCAAGGAAGTAGCTGTTATTGGCGGCGGAAATGTGGCAATGGATGTTGCTCGTGAGCTTTTGCGAGATTCTGATTATTTGCGCGCGCATACGGATATTCCAGATGATGTGTACGAAGGATTGCAGAAAAATCAAACTCAAACCTTGCATTTATTTATTCGCCGAGGCGTAGCTCATGCGAAATTCTCCGTGCAAGAATTGCGCGAAATGGAAAAGTTAGCCGGAGTGCAAATTGTTATTAACGAGGACGATTTTGAGCTAGACGATGAAACGATAGAAGTTGCTGGTAACGATAAGCTCACGCGCCAAATGGTTGAGGAACTTTTCGCTATTCGAGACATGGCAGAAGACATGGAAGATGGTGGGAACGTTGATTTTGAGGGCAATCCTGCTAACCGACGTTACGTTATTCATTTCAACTCGGCTCCTGTAGAAATTCTTGGCGAAGATGGGCGTGTGAAAGCAATACGAGTTGAGCGAACTGTAACAAGCGCGGATGGCACAATGTCTCGCACAGGTGAATTTGAAGATTACGCTGTGCAAGCCGTGTATCATGCGATTGGCTACCATCCTGCTGAGGTTGCAGGCATTGCTTACGACGAAAAGCGCACGTTGCTTGCAAATAATGACGGCAGAATCGTAACTTCTTCGGAAAATGGTGAGGTGCGCGAACGCTTGTACGCTACCGGCTGGGCTAAAAGAGGACCTGTTGGTTTAATTGGTTCTACTAAATCTGACGCGCTTCTTATTGTTGATCGCATGCTTGAAGATTTAGCAAAATCCGGGCTGATTGCAGAGGATCGTAACGAAAAGTCCATAGATGAGCTGCTTAAATCTCGAGGCGTGAAAGCCATCGATTACGCCGGCTGGAAACGAGTAGATGAGTATGAGCGTGAAGCTGGTGCTAAAGAGCAGCGCGCTCGAAAGAAAGTAGTATCATCTGCGGATCTTATAGCTATTGCCTTAGATTGTTAATCTGCGGTTGTTGATTTGTGGTTGTTGATTTGCGGTCTTGCCTGCCGCAATCAAACAGCAAGTGCTCTGTTTATGTAATTATTTAGCGCTAAGTAAGTTTAAGTATTTGCATACTCAATAGCACATGCTAGTCTTAAAAAGTTGCATGCAATAATTTTGTTTGCAACATGCGGATGTAGTTCATCGGTAGAATGGAAGCTTCCCAAGCTTCAGAGGCGGGTTCGACTCCCGTCATCCGCTCTTCGACAAGTTCTTTTACTATCTAGTATTTAATTCGATTTGCTTTTCTCATGCTTAAAACAACAACGAAGCTTGCAAATAGCGTTACTGCGATGCTAATAAGCGCTGGAATTGTTTGGATTCCAGTATTCGCAAGAGGATGGCTGCTTGTGGTTGGCTTGCTCGCTTCTTTCTGCGTGATTACGTTCTTGTTTGCGTTGGCAGTTGCTTCCGTGCTTGCGGTTGAAGTTAATTTGTTTTCGATAGTATTTTGCACATTTTGTGTGTTTTGTGTTTGTGGAATACCAGTTTCACCTGTGGAAGAATTTTGTGAAGTGTCATCCCTCTTTACTAAAACGTTCGTCCAAGCAACTTGATTGCCTTGCTCATCAATCAGCACAATAGTGTGATTTCCCACATATTCTTTAGGAATAACAGCGTCGAAAGATGGTTTTCCATCTGCACTGAAATGAACCGTTACGTATTCGGTTCCATATTGTCCATTTAGAAGACGAGGATTTGAATAAATGTATGCGTAGGCTTTTACTTGCTTTTCTTTATTAAGTTTGTTCAGAAAGTCTGCGCGAGCATTTAAAGTAACCGTAATTTTGTTACTTTTACCTGCGTAAACAATGTTGTGTTCGCCGGCTTTTAGAGTGTTTGCAAGCTCGGTTTTAAGTTTATTAACACTTGCTGGAGCTGACGGTATTGTTGTAGTTCCCGCACTCTGATTGGTCTTGTTATGATTTGTAGGATTTTCAGGTTCAGCAGGATGATTGTTTTCATTATGCTGTGGGTTTGGAGTTGGGTTTGCAGGGTGCTCAGGCTGTGGTTGTGGATTCTCAGGCTGTGGCTGTGGCTGTGGCTGTGGCTGTGGGGTTGGCGGTACAGGCGATGGAGCAGGAGGCGCTGGAGGTACAGGTGTTGGAGCAGGCGGTACCGGAGTTGGTGTTGGCGGCACTGGTGGTGCAGGCGGTACTGGCGTTGGCGCAGGCGCAGGCGTTGGTGTAACTGGAGTTGCTGGCGTTAGCTTGGTCCAAGGAATGGTTTTCTTCGCTGGTTTTAATGGTGTTGCCGGAATTATTTTTACAACGTGAGCTTTAAGAATTACCTTCCGTTTTGCGCCACTCGCAAAAGTTACTTCTACTTTAAATGTTGCTTCACCAATGTTTGTTGTATTTGGTTGTTCTACAACTTTTACTGTGCTGTTTTCTGGTAAACCTTGCAAATACGGCTTAAAGTCGAAATCAGCAGGAATCGTAGTATCTTTTTTGACTTCTACTTTCTTACCTTCTACTACCGTAACGTTTGGAAGTTCCTCGATATTAGCCAATCGCTTATGAATAATTATTGGAACTATAATAGTTTTTACTGAATTATCAGATAATGTAAGTAATATTTTACCTTCGTATTTTCCGCTTTTAGAAGTATCAATAGCGGTTTTATCTGTAATATCTGTAATAGTAGATCCTTGCGGTCTGTCAGATGCGTTAAGAAGATAATCTGTTACTTTTGGTAACTTATCGTTTTCAAAAATGTCTATGTTTTTAATTTTAGGCTCGAAAGATTGTTCGTCAGTTTTAATAACTGGTTCATTAACTAATCCGTCAAGTGCATCAATTTTGCGACCGATTCCCTCAATTTTATTGCGTTCGCCAACTGTGAATCCTTTGAAACTATCCATTCTAGGCTCAAAGTAACTACGAGATCCGTGACCTTCTCCAGATTTTCCTATGCTTATTGCGCCGTTAAGGTTT
Source organism: Gardnerella bretellae (assembly GCF_048545135.1). Lineage (NCBI taxonomy): Bacteria > Bacillati > Actinomycetota > Actinomycetes > Bifidobacteriales > Bifidobacteriaceae > Gardnerella > Gardnerella bretellae. The sequence continues at coordinate 35,754 of NZ_JBKQXU010000003.1, read as the reverse complement.
CCTATTGGTCCTATTACTTTATCGTTATCCACTTTGTAGTGAACAGCATAACCTTCTTTTGTTAATTTATCGCCAAAATCAGATGTTTCCCAAAGCCATTTGTTGAATAGATTTCCTTTAATCTTTGGAGCGTTAAAAGTATAGGCCTTTGTAATCCATTGGTAATTTTTTTGTTTAGCGTAAATTAAAGCACGTTGAGATAAATAACCTCCGAGAGAATGCCCTGTTATATATAAATTAGTAGCAAGTTTTTCTCTATTGATTTTATCCATCACATTGTTTACATCTAAAGCTTGGCTCGGGTTTGATCCCATTGCTAGTTTAATGTCATTAGTAAAATCTCCGCCGCTTTCAGTTCCTCGGATTCCAAGAACTTGCACGCCGTTTTGTTCAATAAATGGATATGCAGGATTTACATTTTCAAAAAGAATAGCATCAAATCCGCTTCCAAAGTGGTATGTTTCTTTGACTTTCCAGAATGGCGCAAGCTCGTTATGCATAAGCTTATATTCGTTGCGATCTTTGTGAATTTTAGTGAGTGGTCTTGAGTAGTCAAGTACTTCTTTGACGTACTCGTCTTTTCTATACACAAGTTCCATAAACAGCGCCATGTCGCGAGGGCTAATATCCCACCTGCGAGGATTTTTATCGTCTTTGTCGTTTAATCCATCGCCGTCGGTGTCCTTAATAAGCGGATGTGAATTGTATCCGTAATATGTGCGTCCGTTTTTTACGTAAGTGTAAAGCTCTTCGCTGTTCTTAAGACCGTCGTCATCGCTATCTGCGTTTGGATCTAGCTCGGGCTTGTGATATAGCAATGAGTCAATCTGATTATTTTCCAAACGAATTCTGCCAGTTGAAATGTCGTGAGCAGTTTGTGCAGTCAAAGGAGTATGCACTGGTTCGCTAGCAGTAGTGCTATTTTCAGTTGCCAATGCAGCTGTAGTTGTAGCTAATGGTAAACCAATAAAACTTGTAGAAAGTAAGCCGAAAGCTACTATTATGCCGCTTATGGTTTTGAAAATGCTAGCGTTGCTTTTCATGTTTGCGCTAATCCTTTATCTGTTTTAGTGCGTTATTTCAAGTACATTATACGGTATACGCGTATCTTGCTTAATAAATCAATATGCATGCTTATAGTCTTATGCAACTAAAAACAAGACTTTCTACTATATATTCTGTTAAACAATGCTGTCAAATACCCTAATTAGTGATATAGAATACATTTTAACTATGGAAGCAACACTATTTATTGCCTATAATCAGTATTGATAGTTTCGCTTAGAAAGCACAATTAAACATATTGAGGAGCATAGTATGAGTTTAATGAACACGCATATTCTTCCATTCAAAGTAAATGGTTATAAGAATGGTGAATTTGTTGAAGTAAGCGATGCTGACGTACTCGGCAAGTGGGCTATTTTCTTCTTCTACCCAGCGGATTTTTCATTCGTATGCCCTACTGAGTTGGAAGATCTTGCAAACCACTATGAAGAATTGCAAAAGCTAGGTGTTGAAGTTTACTCAGTTTCTACGGATACACATTTTGTGCACAAAGCATGGCATGACGATTCTGAAGCAATTGCAAAAGTAAAGTACACAATGTTGGGAGATCCTTCCGGAGCTCTTTCGCGTAATTTTGATGCTTGGAATCAAGAATCAGGTTTAGCTCACCGCGCAACTTTCCTAGTTGACCCGCAAGGTATGATTCAATTCTTCGAAATGACAGCTGATGGCATTGGCCGTAATGCCGACGAGCTGCTTCGTAAAGTTAAGGCAGCGCAGTATATTGCAGCGCACCCAGGCGAAGTTTGCCCAGCAAAATGGGAGCAGGGTGAAGAAACCTTGGAGCCTTCTATCGATTTGGTCGGCAAAATCTGATTTTTGCAATTAAATATTAAAGAATCTTTTTAAAGAATTTTCGCAATGCGTAGGGGGCTACGTTCATAGTTTCCTACGCATTTAACTTATTTTTGCTTGTGGCTAAAGTTACCGAAGGAAGTAGATTATGTCTTTGTTGAATGCGTCATTAACTGCTCAGCTTTCAGAATTACTAAAAAAGATGGTATCTAAAATAGAAATCGTTTCTTACGTTGACAATTCTGAAACATCTCAAAAAGTTAGAGCATTGTTAGAAGAAGTATCTCAACAAAGCAACAAAATCAGTATTGTTGAAGTAAATAATAATGAAACCAACAATTCAAAGCGTAAGCCAAGCTTTGAATTGCGCAGAAAACTAGATAATTCAGCAAATGGAGAATCTACTGTATCGGTTAGTTTTGCAGGATTGCCTTTAGGACACGAATTCAGTTCTTTAGTATTAGCGCTTCTACAAGTAAGCGGCTATGCGCCAAAAATTAGTGATGAGCAGCGCGAAGCAATACTTAAACTTGGTCCACACAATGTAACAACTTACATGTCGGTAACTTGCTTAAATTGCCCAGAAGTTGTGCAATCACTTAATACCATTTCTATTATTAACCCTAAAATTCAGCATACCGCGGTAGAAGGTAGCGCTTTTAGAGAAGAAGTGGAGCGCCTTGGCATAATGAGCGTGCCGGCAGTGTTTGAAGATGGCAAACTTATTTCCTCCGGACGAGCAGGAATAGACGAACTGGTGGCAATACTTGCGTCTAACGAAAAATCTGATGGGAATAATAGTGTTTCTGCGGCAAATGTTGCGCTCGCAGAAAAAATGAACGCGCAAGACCCATACGATATTGTTCTTGTGGGCGGTGGCCCTGCTGCTTCTGCTGCCGCAATTTACACTGCTCGTAAAGGCTTGCGCACGGCTATGATTATGGATCATCGTGGCGGGCAGGTTGTAGAAACCGAAAGTATTGAAAATCATATTTCGCAAACGCATACTACTGGCGCTCAACTAGCAGCAGATTTAACTAAACATATTTCGCAATACGATATTGACGTATTTACTCCTGATTGGGCAGACTCGCTCGATTTATCTAATGAACCATATGGGTTACATACAATTCATGCTCGTTCTGGCGGATCTTTGAAAGCGCGTGCAGTGATTATTGCAACTGGCGCAACTTGGCGTACATTAGGCGTTCCTGGAGAAGATGAGTATAGGAATAGAGGCGTATCGTTCTGCCCTCATTGCGACGGTCCACTTTTTAAAGATAAGAATGTTGTCGTTGTTGGTGGCGGAAATTCTGGAGTAGAAGCAGCGATTGATTTAGCTGGTATTGCAAAGCACGTTACTGTAGTCGAATTTATGGATACTCTTAAAGCGGATCAAGTATTACTAAATACTTTGCATAATTTGCCAAATACTGAAATTATTACGAGTGCTGCTGTAAGCAAAGTTGAAGGCAATAGCACTAAAGTTACGGCGGTTAAATATATAGATAGAAATAGTGCGAATAATTCCGAATCTAAAGAGCATGTTATTGAAGCGGACGGCGTATTTGTGCAGATTGGTTTGGCTCCAAATACTCGCTGGCTCGCAAATCAGATTCCTCTAAATAATAGAGGAGAAATTATTACAAATCGCGCTGGTTGCACTGATATTCCAGGTATTTTTGCAGCTGGAGATTGTTCGGACGAACCGTATAAGCAGATTGTTACAGCGTATGGAACGGGCGCAAATGCTGCATTATCTGCATTTGACTATCTTATCCGCAGCTCGCAAAACAGATCTTAACTCCTGCTGGGAGAGAAGTAATTTATGTTGCGAAAAAAATTTAACCCCGGCGCCTGTGCGCCGGGGAAATAAAGGAGAGAAGAAAAGAATAAATTCTAGGTGCCATGCACCTGTCGTTTTGTTCGACACTATTATAAAACCATACTATTCTGAGCAGTACAGTAATACAACCTGAAAATTCTCTGTGAATATTATACTTTTCTTCTGAATTTTTACGATTTTTGCAAAAATCATGCCATAAAAGCATTGCTAGCTTAAATCAGCACGGTAGAAATGCTCATACGAACGCGACGGAGTTGGACCGCGCTGACCCTGATAGTGCGAGCCGTTAACAGCTGAACCATACGGATTCTCGCATGGTGAGCTTAACTGGAAGAAGCACATTTGACCAATCTTCATACCCGGCCAAAGCTTAACCGGCAAAGTACTCACGTTAGAAAGTTCCAAAGTAATATGACCTTCGAAACCTGGATCAATAAAGCCAGCGGTGGAATGTGTCAAAATACCAAGACGTCCAAGCGAGCTCTTGCCTTCCAAGCGTGCAGCAATAGTTGCGTCAAGCTTTACATACTCCCATGTAGCTCCTAGAGCAAACTCACCAGGATGCAAAATCCAAGGCTCATTAGGAGCAACCTCAAACTGCTCAGTAAGCTCACCCTGATTTTCTGCAGGATCAACATACGTGTAAGCATGGTTGTTAAATAAGCGGAAAAAACGGTCGAGGCGCACGTCAATTGACGCAGGCTGTACCATTTCTGGGGTCCATGGGGTCAAATCAATATGGCCCTCATCATGAGCTTTGAGAATGTCGTGATCAGACAACAGCATGACGTCAAATCTCCTTGCAATAAAGCTTATACATCAGTAACTTCATTGTTCGCACGAAATATTTACTGCTATTTTGCGCGAAAATTACAATACTGATAATTGTAGCGCGTGCCGCGGTCTGTGCTTGCTTGCTTTTAAGCAACCACAGTTAAAGCTTTTTGAGCCTTGCGCTTTGCGATGAAACGTAACACGCACTTTCTTAACTCCGAAGCAATAAGTACAACCATTGAAAGGCCAAGGCACTCAAACCATTCATTTAAGCTCAAAGGAACAGTTCCAAATGGTTCGTTCAAGAACGGTATGTAAATTACTGCCAGCTGTAGAAGCACAGAAACTGCAATAGCGCCCCAAAGCCAACGGTTTGCAAACAAACCTACAAATACGCTTTGTGAATCGGAACGAGAAGCTAGTGCGTTAAGCATTTGCGCAAACACAAGAATTGTGAATCCCATTGTGCGAGCGTGAGTCATTTGTGCAGCGTGGCTCATAATGCCAACAGAACGGTCAGTAAATAAGCCTCCTGCCAAATGCATATCCATTCCAATTAACGTAATAGCAGCCATAATTATGCCGATAAATACAATATCTCCCCACATTCGTCGGTCGATAACGCTATCTGTAAGTTTTCGAGGCTTTCTATCCATTACATCGTCAGTTTGCGGATCAACTCCCATAGCAAGGGCAGGAGCTGCGTCCGTAAGCAGATTAATCCACAAAAGCTGAGTTGCAAGAAGTGGAAGCGTAACACCTACGGAATTAGGCTGCGTGATGCCTAGCGCTCCAGCAAAAACAACACCGCCGAAAACGGTGCAAACTTCACCAACGTTAGAACTGAGCAAGTATCGCAAGAATTTACGAATATTGTCGAAAATTCCACGTCCTTCGCGCACTGCTGCAACAATTGTAGAGAAATTATCGTCAGCCAAAATCATCTTGGCGGACTCTTTAGTTACTTCTGTACCAGTAATGCCCATTGCAACGCCAATATCGGCAGACTTTACGGCTGGAGCGTCGTTTACGCCGTCGCCTGTCATAGCAACAATATTTCCTTGACGTTGCAATGAAGAAACAATAGCAAGTTTGTGCTCAGGAGCTACTCGCGCGTACACGCTAGTTTTACTGATAGCTTCATCAAAAGCAATATTGTCGTCGTCGCGTGAGAGCAACTCGTCAAGTTCGTCGCCTGTAAGCGCATGCTTATCTTTTCCAATAATTCCAAGATCTCGAGCAATGCGCGTAGCCGTAAGAGGATGGTCGCCGGTAATCATAACAGTGCGGATTCCAGCTCGGTGAGCTTGAGCAACGCTGTCTCGAACTTCAATGCGAGGCGGGTCAATAATTCCAACCATGCCGTTCCAAATTAAATCAGATTCCAAAACGTCACTTTGCTCAGCAACGTCAGCAATCTGGCCGGCAGCATTAGAAACCATGCCGTCAACTTTCGCCAGACTATCAACGCCAAGCGGACGGTACGCCATTCCAAGAGTTCGGTAAGCTTCCCCCGAAAGGCGCTCAACAGTTGCCAAAATATCTTCACGATCGCCGTCGGTAAGCGGACGTACAGCACCAGCTACTGCAATTCGAGTGCAGTAAGAAAGAAGCACATCTGGAGCGCCTTTAGCGCAAACAATAAGATTTCCAGAATCTGAACCATCTTTTACAACTACAGACATGCGTTTGCGTTCAGAAGTAAACGGAACTTCAGCAACGCGAGTTAAGTGAGCGTAACGCTTATCTGCCTTTGTTTTACGCGCTGCAGCAACAATAGACACTTCTGTAGGATCTCCAACTGGCTGCCAATTTTTAGTAGATTCGTCGTAATGAAGATCGCCATCGTTAGCCAAATAGCCGGAACCTAAAGCTCCTAATACTTCTGTAGCAAGATTTTGCGGGACAGCAAGATCCGCATCTGCAGAATCAAGCAGCACCATTCGACCTTCAGGCTTGTAGCCGCTACCGGTAAGCTGCACTTCTCCACTAGGAGTAATTACGCGCTCAACGGTCATTTCGTTGCGAGTTAATGTGCCTGTTTTATCGGAGCAAATAACAGAAGCAGAACCAAGTGTTTCCACAGATGAAAGTTTTTTTACAACCGCATGATGCTTAACCATGCGCTGCACGCCAAGAGCAAGTACAACAGTCAAAATAGCAGCTAAGCCTTCTGGGACTGCAGCAACAGCAAGAGAAACAGAAAGAAGAAGCGAATCAATAATATCCTGAATACTATGGAAGCCTTCTAACAGCCACATTGAGGCAAGAACAACAGCCGCAATAATGCATACAGCAATACCAAGAACCTTAGAAACTCTTACCATTTCGCGCTCAAGAGGAGTGGATTCTTCGTCCGACTTGGAAAGCATATCCGCAATTTTTCCAACCTGCGTGCTCATGCCGGTTGAAGTTACAATAGCGCGACCAGTTCCTTGCGTAACAGCAGTTCCGTTGAAAACCATGTTTGTGCGGTCGCCCAAAGCTTTTGCGGATTGCAAAGTATCGGGACGCTTGCTTACAGCAACCGATTCGCCCGTAAGACTTGCTTCAGCAACACGCAAAGATGCTGCAGCAATTAAACGGCCGTCCGCAGAAACAGCATCGCCCTCGCCAAGAACAAGAATATCGCCAGGAACTACCTCGGTAGTATCGATGCGTATAACGTGTCCATCTCGCAAAACCGAAGTTTGCGGAGCGCTCATCCTGGATAAAGCCTCAACCGCTTCTTCCGCGCGTGCCTCTTGAATAAATCCAAGAACAGCATTTGCAATCAAAATTATGATAATAACAATGGAATCAAACGGTAGAACTTCTCCACCGCTGTTACCTTTATGCTGTGCTCTCTCCACGAACCAAGCAATCGCAGAAATAATAGTAGCTGCAATCAGCAAGTAAACAAGTGGATCTTTGAACTGTTCAAGGAATCGCTTCCATGCAGGCGTTTTTTCGGATGCAGCAAGCGCGTTCGGACCGAATTGTGCAAGTCGTTTAGATGCTTCTTCGGAACTTAAGCCGCAAGTTACGTCTACGTTTAAAGCTTGTGACACTTGTTGAACGTTTTGCAATGAAGGATCCTGATTGGCATCAGAGGCCTTGCGTTTGGATTGATCAAGAGTGTGATCAACCATGTTTTCCCCCTTGGGAGCGCCGCGGAGTAGTCAATAATCGCAACGCGAACGCTATTTTGTACGTTCAGCACTGTAACTATTGCGCGGTTGTGGAATATTGCGTCACTTTTAAAAAGCAGTTATTCGCACTTTTCTAAAAGCTTCCTGCAATAAATAAGTACCGTTCTATTATGTCATATAACGCGCCAATAAGTGCGCGAACCTAAAAAGAAGTATGTAAAATTAATAAAATTTATTGATATTTATTAAAAGTTAATGCTGCTTATTGCAAACTCAATGCCTCGGGGGCATGTGAGAATAGAGGTATGACTACGAAAAAAGGACCGACCAAGGGGTCGGGTGGAAAACATCGCAATGCATTGCGAGGCAAAGGGCCTACGCCAAAGGCTGAAGATCGCGTATATCATAAGGCTTATTTCGCTAAGAAAGCTGCTATAAAGCGCACTTTCGCTGACCCGCGTTTAGCTGCAAGGCGAAGGGTGGATAAGTTTGCCTCTGATTCGGATGAGTTGGTTATTGGCCGTAATGCTGTTCTTGAGGCTCTTAGAGTTGGAGTTCCAAGTTTACAGTTGTACGTTGCAAGCCGAATCGAACATGATGATCGCACTCGCGAAATTGTAAAACTTGCTGGAGTTAAGGGCTTGCGTCTGCTGGAAGCTGACCGTTTGGAAATGGATAGAATTGCGCGTTCTAGCAACCATCAGGGCATTATTTTGAAAGTGCAGCCTTACCAGTATTACGCTTTGCAGGAATTGGTTGAACGTGCAGAAAAGAAGTCTCGCGCAATGGAAGCTGCTGATTCTGCTGCTGCTCGAATTAATGCTCGTCCGTTGTTTATTGCTTTAGATGGTGTGACGGATCCGCAAAATTTGGGTGCTGTTATTCGTTCTGCTGCAGCATTCGGAGCTAACGGCGTGATTTTGCCTGAGCGTAGAAGTGCTTCCGTAACTGCTGCCGCTTGGAAAGTTTCTGCTGGTGCTGCAGCTCATTTGCCAGTTGCTCGAGTTGTTAATTTGAATAAGGCTATTCAAGGTTTGCGCGAGCGCGGCTGGTATGCGATTGGTCTTGATGGCGGCGGCGATAAGCTCGTTGGTGAAACTGGCTTTGAAACTGATCCGCTGGTTGTGGTTCTTGGCTCTGAAGGTAAGGGCATGAGCAGACTAACTCGTGAAGTTTGTGATGCTATTGCTGGAATCCCAATTTCTAACGCAGTTGAGTCACTTAACGCCTCGGTTGCGGCTGGAATCAGCTTGTATGCTGTGGCTAACGCTCGTCGTTTGGCTGCTGCAAAACAAAATTAAAATTAGATTCTGAAAAATGGATTCTATAAATTAGATTCACAAATATTTATAAATTATTCTGTTATGTCACGCTCGCCAAAGTGCGGGCGTGATTTTGTTTGCAAAATGAAGGAAGTTATGAACAATAATACGACTGCAAATCAATCGTCTAAAACCATATGGCTCGCTAAGCACTTTCGCGCGCTTACGCTATCAGCGTATCTTGTGGTTGTTGCTATTGTTATGTGTTTTCACGAGCCGTGGTTTGACGAAGCGCAGAGTTGGCTTATTGCACGCGATTCTTCGTTTGCTGATTTGTTAACTCTTCGTCCGCATTACGAAGGGCATCCGCCACTTTGGACACTTCTTCTTTCAATCCCTGCAAAAACAGGTGTTCCGTACGAAATTGGTCTTAAAGGTGTGCAGTTTTTGTGCGCTGCTCTTCTAGGAGGATGGCTGATTTTCCGCGCTCCTTTCAATCGCCTTACTATTGCGCTTCTGCCATTTACTTATTTTATTTGCTTCCAATACGGCGTTACTGCACGCCCTTACGCATTGCTATGCGTTTCTTTGCTAATGGTTGCACATTATTGGAAATATGCGGATTCTAAGCCATCTAATACTTGGAAACTTGTGCTAAGTCTTGTGTTAATGTGTGCGATTAGCGCTTATGGAATTGCTATTGCTGCAGGTTTTGCCTTGGCTTGGGTTGTGCGAAGTGTACAGATAGCTGGAATTAAGAATGCTGTTTGCGAAATATTTTCTAACATAAATCGTTTGCTTGGATGGATTTTGCTTGCTTTTGTTGGTTTTGCAAGCATTGCCTGCATTTGGCCTGCTGCTAACGCATTTGGTTCCCGCGCAACTTTTAGCGGAAATTCTCATCTTATTCAATTTCTGTATTTTATTTTCGTAGTTCCGTCAGAAAGCATGTTTACAGCATTCGCTGGAGATGTCTCTTTGAGAAGAATGTCTTTAGGAATATTGCCAACTATTATTTGCGTTCTTATTTCAATACTGATTTGGGCTTTCGCTATTTGTATTGCAAAGCGTAGGAAAATGTTGGTATCCCTTATTCTTCCTTATTTGACTTTTGCTATTATTGCAACGCAATATTTTACTTTGCATCATGCAGGAATCGTATTCGTATTCTTTATTGCGCAACTGTGGATGTGTGTTGCTAATAAGCCGCTTAATTTTGATATTAAGCTTGCAAATAAGTTAAGTAATAAGTGTGCATTTACTCAATCTATTATTGTTATTTTGCTAGCGCCAAGTTTGATTTGGAATATATTTGCTTGCGTTAATGATATTCGATTCGACTACTCAGGTTCTCGCGCTCTTGCTCAATTCATTCAGCGAAATCACGCAGAAAATAAGCGTTTCGTAACATCTTGGCTTCATAAAGAAGAAAAATTAGATAGTAACGGTAATACTATTTCCCCAGAATTCGAGGATGTACACCAGTATTCTTGGCAGCTTATTACAGCAAACCCTTATTTTGCGAAGAATCTTATTGATTGCAGTTATAAAAACAGTTCGTTTATTACTAATGAACGTCCTTCTGAGTCTCAAGCGTGGGATGAAATATCAGCTTGCAAGGCTAAAAAAGAACCTCAATTCTTTGTAACCGAATCAAGCGAACCGTGGTACTACTTTGTTGCATTGGACTACAATATTGAGCATTACACGGCGCATGTTATTGCTAAAACTAAATCCTCTTTCAAATCGAATGTTTCCGAAGGAACAGTAACTGTATACGAGCGCAAAAGTAGTGTGAAGAAATAAATAAATACGCCCCAATTGCAAGATAATCGCAAGATGCATCTTACTGTTGGGGCGTACTTATTATGGCCTTAAATATTTGCAGGCGTTATTTAATTTACCAGAATCCGAACGGATCAAAGATGCCGCCGTCATCTCCGTCACTATCGTCACGCTGCTGTAAATCATCGTCGTCATCGTCATCGGATTTACTACCACGATTTCGAGAGTTCTTTTTATTATTCTTCAGCGTCTTTTCTTTACGATTCATTCCGCTAACAGCAGCTTCTTCTTGGTTGAACGTAACAGTCAATTTAAGAGTGTTTCCGCCGCGAACTACAGTAAGTGTAGCCTTATTATTAAACGCTGTTGCTCGAACGTACCCAAGTAGAGCGTAATTATTAGCAACAGGTTTATCGTCAAACGCCACAATGGTGTCTCCAGCTTTAAGTCCTGCCTTAGCTGCCGGAGTTCCTTGATTTACAGAAACAATTTGAGCGCCGCCGCGAGTAATACCATTTGATTCCACGGCAACACTTTTAATCATAATTCCCAAAGCAACGTGCTTAACAGAACCATTTTTAATAATTTCTGAAACTACTCGCTTCACCAAGTTTGCTGGTATTGCAAAACCAATACCAATCGAGCCTGCTGTTCCGCCTTGAGTAGAGGTGGCTGCAATAGAAGAGTTTATGCCAATAATTTGGCCTGCTGCATTAAAGGTCGGTCCGCCAGAATTTCCTGGATTAATAGCGGCATCAATTTGCACAGCATTAGTTACGATTTCTGAACGGCTTTGATCGTCCATAACAGATACTGGACGATTTAATGCTGAAACAATACCTGTTGTAGCAGTGTCGTCATAGCCTAGCGGGTTGCCAATAGCCATAACTGCTTCACCAACCGCAAGCAAATCCGAATTTGCAAATTGTGCAGTTTTCAAATTTTTTGGCGGATTATCAAGCTTAAGAACAGCCAAATCTGTTGTTTTATCTGCTCCAACTAAAGTTGCAGAATATATTTGGCCGTTAGAAAGCGTAACTTGAATTTGTTTTGCGTCTGCAATTACGTGATTATTCGTAACTGCGTATCCTTTAGAATCAATTATTACGCCTGAACCTTTGCCCATTCCCTTGGCTAGGCGCGTTTGAATAGAAATTACGGAGCCAGAAACTTGACGAGCTACGCCACGCCAATCAGGAGATTGTGCGCCTTTAACTATTGCGGTTCCAGGGCCAGATGCTTTTGAACCGACGCTTTCTAAGGAGCTTCCTTGTGGAATTGCAATAAGGCCTTGCGAAACTACGAAAGTCATTACAACAACACAAACTATTGCTGAAATTACTGCAGATAAAATAGCAATCATAACAGGCGGAGTATTGTTATTTGCCTGAAGATTGACAAACTTTTCTCCCTTATTTACTGCGCTTGTTTCGCTGTGGTCTCCTTCATCTGTGCTATTAAACACTGGAGGAAGATTTTGCTGCGCGTTTTGATTAACATAATCGCCATTTGTGTGGTTAATATTTTCGTTAGATTCGTATGGATTTCCGAACGCATTAGAAGTATTTGCTGAAGGGGCATAAGGATTTTGCGGCCCAACATATGAGGCAGGCGCCGCATTAGCGCTAGGCATATTTAAGTTAGGCTGGTTTGCGCTAGGCTGGTTTGCGCTAGGCTGGTTTGTGTTAGGCTGACTTGCTGTTCCACTATTATTCACAGGTCCGTATGCGCCGAACTCTGGAGCAGGACTATAAGCTTGAACATTTTGAGCAGTCCGCGGCTGCGAATTTTGTTGCGGCTGTGTGTTCTGCGAATCCTGCTGAGCTTGCGTGCCTTGCTGGTCCTGCTGATTTTGCGGGTTCTGTGGGCCTTGCTGCTGTGCAATAGCCTCAGTATTTACATTGTTATTGGATTCCTGCTGATTGGTACCATACAAATCGTCAGCCATTCATCCTCCTTAAAAAAGACTCTTGATACACCATCATAAACCATCTTCTTATTTATATGCACTATTAAATTTATTTAATGCTATCGTCATGCCTTCTAATAAAGTAAATGCTATGACAAGTATTCTTGAACATCCACGCGGAGCTGAGCCTGGGAAGCCTGGTGACCGCAAAGAATTTTCGTTTACAAATAAAACGCGACTTTCCAATACTGCTGAAGGCAAAGGTCGTGACGGCGCTCGCTACGGGCGCACTGGTGTAATACACACTCCTCACGGAGATATTCACACCCCAGCCTTTGTTCCTGTTGCAACTCAAGCTGCGATGAAGGCAGTGTTGCCAGAAAGCATTAAGGATTTGGGCGCTCAGTGCATGCTTTCAAACGCTTTTCACTTGTATGAGCGTCCGGGCGCGGATGTTCTTGACGAGGCTGGTGGCTTAGGAAAGTTTATGAACTGGGATAAGCCAACTTTTACGGACTCTGGTGGTTTTCAGGTTCTTTCTTTGGGTGCTGGTTTTAAGAAGACGCTTGCAATGGACGTTACCGGCATGAAGTCGGACGATGTTATTGCAGCCGGTAAGGAGCGTATGGCTTTTGTTGACGAGGATGGCGTAACTTTTAAGTCTCCTCTTAACGGATCCAAGCACCGTTTTAGTGCAGAAATTTCTATGGGAATACAGCACAAGCTTGGCGCGGATATTATGTTTGCTTTCGATGAGCTTACAACTTTGATGAATACGCGTCGCTACCAGGAGGAGTCAGTAGAACGCACTTTCCGCTGGGCTAAGCGTTGTATTGCAGAGCATAAGCGTTTAACCGAGGAGCGTGTGGGTAAGCCGTATCAAGCGTTATATGGCGTTGTTCAGGGCGCTAATTATGAGGATTTGCGTAGGCATGCGGCCGAGCAGATTGCTTCTTTAGATTTTGATGGCGTTGGTATTGGTGGCGCTATTGAGAAGCGAATTATTGGAGATACTTGCGCTTGGATTTGCGATGCTATGCCGGAAAATCGCCCACGCCACGTGCTTGGTATTGCAGCCGTGGATGATATTTTTGCTTGCGTTGAAAACGGCGGAGATACTTTCGACTGTGTTGCTCCGGCCCGCTGCGGAAGAAACGGAGCAATTTTTACTCGTCATGGGCGTTATAACGTTAAGCGCGCTGAGTTTAAGCATGATCAGCGTCCGCTTGAAGAAGGCTGCGATTGCTACACTTGCACTCATTATTCCAGAATGTATGTGGATCATTTGCTGCGCGCTAGTGAAATGAACGGATTTACGCTTGCAACAATCCATAACGAGCGTTTCTTCGTGAAGCTGCTCGACGATATTCGAGCTTCTATTGACGGTGGCTATTTTGAAGAGTTCCGTGATGAGACTCTTGCTCATTACTATGAAAACGGTTCAAAAGGCTGAGAGCAGTTTTTACCACAAAATGCTAGGCTAAACATTGCGAATTTATATCAAATATGATAGCCTTGCACTTTGTATGCGAACGTGGCGGAATGGTAGACGCGCTGTCTTCAGGTGGCAGTGAGCGTATGCTCGTGCGGGTTCAAGTCCCGCCGTTCGCACTCTTTAAGAACGTTGATTTTTCAACGTTCTTTTTTATTTTGTGGCAACGGCTGCAACATCATGTGTAACAATTGTGCATTTGCTTAAAAATGTATGATAGACTGAATAGTGAACGTCGTAAGACGTCAGATGTGTTAAAACATTGGTGTTTTAATTTTTACGGTCATGGAGGACTAAAATGGAACGTCGTTCAACGAAGACGACGAACCTGGGTGAAGAAATTGCCAGTATCGGGGGTTCGGCACACACGCGATTCAATCATGCCACAATAAAAATTACGGCAGCTAGCGAAAATAGCGGGAATCGCGGGAATCAAAACGAAGGAATAATAGGGTTCAAATTTGTAGCAAATGCGGATTGCGATTTATTAAATATTAAGCCCGCGCAAAAATCGCAAGCTTCCACGCATCAAGAGCACGCAACTCCAATAATAAAAATAAGTATTAAAGAAGATGCTCCCCTGCTTAGTGCGCAAAATCTTTTAGAAGATAACGCCGACGCAAACGGTGCAAAAGAAATTGCACTGCACATGGAAGATGCGCTAGGCGCATGCGATGGGCGAGAACACGATTTTGCAATAACGTACGGAAGTTTTGGGAGCCGATTTTATTTAGACGGATACCAGTGCTTTGCGAGCGCAACGAATCTTGGACCGCAAAGAGTGAGCGAAAAAGCGGCCGAAGTGTGTGCAGTACAGGCAGAATCTTCGCAAATCTACGACTTTTACTACTCAAACCACTTGCCAAATCCAGAAGAAATCGCAAATTCGGCCACTCAAGCACAGCCAGACATATGGTTTGCAGGACCTACGATTTGCGCAAGAGACATAAAACGCGTATCTTGCAAGTCCAGCGGAACGCTGCACATTCAATTTAGGCTGCGCGGGCCAGGCCAACACGGAGTGCTTTTTGCAGCCGGAACTGTTGGAACGAAAACTAATCTAGAATCTAGCGAAAAAATAAGCGTGTATGCAGGGCCAGAAGGCATAAAAATCACGCTAATCGACAGCGAAACGTGCGTAAAAAGCGTAATCGAAGCAGCCGCAAGCGTTGACGACGGCGAATGGCACGACTTGATTATTCGCGCAAATCGCGGAGCAATCGACATTTACGTAGACGGATACAGCCAGTCGCACAACATAGGACAATTCTGGTTTGCAAACATAACGGGATTAAACGCCGTAAGCATTGGCGAAAACCTGCGCGGAGTGCGATTAATGGGCGAAGCTAGAACGGGCGGAATCTACTTTAGTGCGCTAAGCGAAGGCCAAATCCAAAGAATATCAAGAGTAAAACCGCTTGTAACAACTGCATTATTCGACACAGGCTACGCAGACTCTCGCAGCTACAGAATACCGTCGCTTGTAAAAACGCGCATGGGAACGCTAATCGCGGGAGCAGACCAGCGAACAAGCGTTTCGAACGACGCTCCAAATCACATAAACTTTGTGATTCGCAGGTCTGCGGACGGCGGCAAAACGTGGGGGCCTTTGCAAACCGTAATCAACATGCCTGGCAAAAACCTTGGAAAACTGGGCGCCAGTGCAATCGACTCCTGCCCTGTTTTAGACCCAGAAGGCAAAAGCGAAAGAATCAACGTATTAATTGACATTAATCCTGGCGGAATTGGGCTAACAAATTGCAAAACAGCTGTAGGCGTAGACGCATGCGGAAGAATCAAGCTTATAGACCGCTTAGGTGGCCACTACGCGGCGGCAATGGACGCAAGCGCAGCCGTAAAATTGCCATGCAATTCTAGCGAAAAAGAATGCGCAACAAACTGGCTAATTTACCCAGATGGAAGCATAAAAAATGGCGATTTGAGCGGAGACCTGAGCAGCGGATTGCACAATAATCAAACTTGCGACAGTTCCACGTGGGACATATGGAAATCGCCAGAAATTGCAAGCGAAAGTCAGCCATTATTCGCCGAAAAAACTTGCTACATAGCGCAAATCTACTCGGACGACGACGGCGAAACGTGGAGCGCACCACGCTTAATTGACCACATGGTTAAAGAACCGTGGATGAGCTTCGCTGGAGTATGCCCAGGGAACGGAATTATTATTAGGCATAGCGAAAAACATTACGGCAGAATACTCGTGCCATTTTATTGCAGCGGCCAAAGCAAATCGCACTATTCTTCGGGAGCGCTTATTTCGGACGACGACGGCGAAACGTGGCGCCGAGGCAAAATGATTAACGAAGGGCGATTAATGGGCGGCAAAATCGTAGATCCCGCAACAATGCAAGACGACGATGCAACAAGCTCCGAAACCGTGTTTGTAGAGCGCAAAAATGGCGATATTCTGGCGTTCTTCCGCAATCAAAATCGCTCGGGCTGCGTAGGCAAGGCCATTAGTCACGATTGCGGCGAAACGTGGAGCGAGCTGATTTTTGACCAAAGCTTGCCCGAGATATTCAGCCAGCCGAGCGCAACCTGCTTCAGCGGCGAAAACGCGCAAAACGCAGACTGCATAGCATTTGCAAACGCAAGCCAAATGATGCCGTACCGCGGCCGCGGAGTTGTGCGATTTAGCTTCGACGGCGGCAAAACGTGGCAAAAAAATGTGTGCGTAAACCCATTCCACCACGTTTATCAATGCCTTACCTCTAGCAATAAACACAATTTGCAACTACTGTGGGAAAAAGAGACTACTGGAATTTATATAACAGCAATAGATTCCTCGCTTTGTCGGCAAGATAGTTTGCAAACAGGTTTCAAAAACAAAGTACACAAAAACGAAAAAATGGAAGAAATAAAAGAGAGAAGACTCACGCAAACTGAAAGGAGCCAAAATGGAAGAGACATTTAGCAGCCGCGAAGACGATGAGATGACAACACTAGACCGCTTATCGTTATTGCAAGCAAGCTCTAACTCCGCTCCGATTGTTGCAAGAAAACGTTGCGACGAAACGATGGATGCAATCAGATCGCTTATTTTAAGAGAACGCTTGCAACCAAAAGACATGCTGCCAACTGAGCCAATGCTATGCAATTTGATTGGCGCATCAAGGTCATCAGTGCGCGAGGCGATTCGCAAGCTGGAAGCACTTAACATTGTGGAAGTTAAGCAAGGGAAAGGCATGTTTGTTGGCTCGCTATCTTTGGACCCAATGGTGGAAACACTCGCTTTTCGCTCCTTAATCTCCATTAATAAGAATTTTGAAGACTTGAGTAACGTTGTAGAAATGCGCAAATTCCTAGACCTTGGATGCGCGGATAAAGTTGTTGAGTCGCTTAAGGGAACGCAGCATCCAGAGCTGGAAGCGCTTTCGGAAACAATGACAAAAGAGGCGCATGCTGGAAAAACGTTCTTGGAACAAGACATTGCTTTCCACACGGGCATTTTGCGCGCGGTAAACAATACGATTGCAGAGCAATTTGTGCGATGCTTGTGGCTTGTGCATATGGCTGTTTTACCACAATTGGGGCTGGAAGTTTCGGACGAGCTTGAAAAAACCGCTAGAGCGCATGAACTTATGCTTAAAACTGCTATTGCGGGAGACGCAGACGGATATAGGCAGGCTGTAAATAGCCATTACGAGCCAATTCAGTCGATTTTGCTTAATAGACTGCAAAAGCGCTGAAGCACATACATTCTATAAGATGGAAGAACCGCTCTAGTTTAGAGAGCGGTTCTTCCATCTTCAATGGTGATGCCTGAGTACTACAGCATCACGATTAATCGCAACGACACGATTTCCGTTACGAAATTTTATTGCCTTCTAGCCAAACGTGCTCGACGGCCAAAGTCCCAGAATTAAGCAAAAGTAAGTCGGCTGCGTAACCCTTTTCAACCAAGCCCAAAGGCGCGTTAGTTATACCATTCTGCTTATCTACCCCAAGAGCGCGGGCTGGAACGAGAGTTGCAGCCGCAATTGCCGCCGGCAAGCCAATGCCAAGCTCTTTAACAGCGCGCTTAATTGCAACGTCTAACGTTAAAGTAGACCCCGCTATAGCTCCATTAGAAACAAGCCTTGCATGACCGTCTGTAACCTGAACGTCAAGTGCTCCAAGCTTATAAGAGCCATCCGCGCAACCGGTGGCGGCCATAGCGTCTGTTATAAACGCAATACGATTAGGAGCGGCATTAAACGCCATTTGCAAAACGGGATTTTCAACGTGGAAGCCGTCGTTAATAAGCTCAATCGTGACGCGCGAATCCTCCAAGGCTGCAGGAATTGGACCTGGCTTACGGTGATGAATGCCGTTCATAGCGTTAAACATGTGTGTCATAAGCGTGGAACCTGCGTTAAAAGATGTGCGAGCAGTTTGATAATCCGCATCGCAATGGCCAACGGCTGGGATTACGCCAGCGTCAACAAAACGTTTAATAGCCTCCATGCCATGTTCACGCTCAGGAGCAATAGTAATCTGGCGCAAAGTGCCATCCGCCGCCTCAAGCAGCGCCTCAACACGCTCGGGAGTAGGGTCCACTAGGCAATTAGGGTCGTGCGCGCCTTTTCTAGAAAGCGCCAAGAACGGCCCCTCTAAGTGAGATCCAAGCACATCTGGTCGCGTTTGCATAACGCGCTTAACAGTGCGCAAATTCTCTTGCATTACGTCAAGAGGATTTGTAATCAAGCTAAGAACTTGCCTAGTTGTTCCGTGAAGCATGTGATACGCGCGCGCAATGGCAATCCCTTCGGCACCGTCGTCAAACGAATGCTCCCAGGCTCCATGAGCGTGCAAATCAATATAGCCTGGCGCAGCAAAATAGCCACCGCCGTCTACAACATTTAAGTCAGATGCGCGCAAGCCGCAAGCATTAATCGCCAGCGCAAGGTCTTCGTCTAAAATGCCCGTTTCTAAAATCACGCCATCTTTAACCAAAATCCAAGCGTTAGGAACAATTCCGCGCGCGTCTACAACGCTAACGTTTCGCACTACAAAACTGCGCCCCTCGTTTGATTTTAGTGAATCATCAATCTTATTTACGGCATCTAAGTATGCATTTTTTGACATTTAACCCACCTGCGTTTGTGCTTTTGAATACGTTACTTAATTTTAGACTTATCTATCAGAGGTATCGGATCTATCAGATTCCCTGCCAAGATGGCTTATTTGTGTACACCCAACGATAGTAGTCTGCCAACTTAAGCTTGCTTGCTGCCGCTTCGTCTATAATCACGGTTGCGTGTGGATGCATTTGAAGCGCGGAAGCTGGGCATAGCGAGCTTACTCCGCCTTCTAGCGTTGCAGCTACAGCATCTGCCTTATTTGAGCCGAACGCAAGAAGAACAAGATGCTTAGCGCGCAAAATCGTTCCAATTCCTTGGGTTATGCAGTGAGTTGGAACCTGGTTAATATCTCCGTCGAAGAATCGGCGGTTATCTACACGAGTCTGCTCAGTTAAGGTTTTTACGCGCGTTCCAGACGCAAGCGAAGATCCCGGCTCGTTGAATCCAACGTGGCCGTCGGAGCCAATTCCCAAGATTTGCACGTCGATTCCACCAGCAGCAGCAATAGCAGCGTCGTAGTCAGCTCCAGCGTGCGCAATCTTGCTGCCTTCGCTTAATGGCGCTCCGTTAAGAACATCTCCTGGAACGTGCACTAAATCTGGGTTTAGGCCGATTAAGTCGGTTACGGTTCTGCGGATTGTGCTGTGGTAGGACTGCTCGTGCTCTAATGGCAATCCAATGTACTCGTCAAGCGCAAATCCGCGCACGCGACTAACGTCAACATTATTTTCTTTAACAAGCTTTGCAAGATGCTCGTAGGCTTTTAATGGGCTAGACCCTGTAGCCAGGCCAAGTACTGCGTCTGGCTTGCGACTAATCAAATCTACAACTGCTTTTGCGTAGAGCTCGCCAGCTTCATCCTGATCTTTTACAATAATAACTTCTGCCATCTTTGCTTCTCCTTTAAAGCTTTAAGCAATTATTAGCATTGCGGCATGCGAATTAACGCACACCGCAACACTATTTACTTACTATGCACCATAAATAAAAGGCTTTATTAGATTATTTATGATTATTTATGATTTTTACTTAAGATACGCACTTAAGATACGCGCTTAAGTCGCTACTTAGTGGAATCGCTCACTTCTTGCGGACTCTTTGCCAAAGTCAAGCCAACTTCCTTAAGAACGCCAGCCACGGCTTCAACATTTTCTCCCTTAAGTGGGCAAACTGGATCTGGCATCTGGTTTGTGTCAAACACGCCAAGCAATGCCATTGCAGTCTTAAAGGCGCCAACGCCAGCGCCAAAGCCTGCCACTCCGCTAGGAACAGTAACGATTCGCATCAAAGCAGCGAGCCAATCCTGCTCCTTCTTAACCGTTGCCCAATCGCCAGCCTGAGCAGCCTTCCACATGCGCACGTAGCCAGTGGCCTCAACATTTGCAAGTCCTGGAACAGAGCCGTCTGCGCCAGCCATGTATGCTCCATCAACAACAACCTCTTGGCCCGTAAGCAAAGTCAATGGGTGGCCAGCCTTGTTGTTGTCGTCTACAAGGAACCTAAACGACACGTCGTCGTTGGAAGAATCCTTAACGCCAGCAAGCACGCCATCTTTTCCAAGCTTTACAAGCAAATTGCCAGGAAGTTTCGTGTGCACGCAAACTGGAATGTCGTAAGCAAATAATGGCAAATCTGGAACAGCTTCGTGAATAAGACGGAAGTGGCGCTCAACTTCTGCCATGCCGCCGAGTGCGTAGAATGGCGCTGTTGCAACGATTGCAGAAGCCCCAAGCTCCTTGGCTTCCTTTGCGTGCTCAATTACGCGGTTTGTTTCCGTGTCAATGCAGCCAACCAAAACTGGCACACGGCCGTCAACAATGCGCATTACGGTTTCAATGATTTCGCGGCGGCGCTTATCTGTGCTAAATGCCACTTCGCCAGAAGAGCCAAGTGTAAACAGGCCGTCTACTCCAGCATCAATCATGCGATTAAGTGAGCGCTCAAAGCTAACAACGTCTACTTCGCCGTCTGCAGTTAATGGCGTAACAACTGGAGGAATAACGCCGTGGAATTTTTCAGTCATAATTACACTTCTTTCGTGCTTAAAGTTTCGATATTAAATTTCGATATTAAATTTCGAATTTAAAATTTCTGTTTAATATTTTGTTTTCGTAATTTAGTTGAGTGAGATGGGCGGCTCGCTTGAATTTTGTTGTGAGGGATAGTGATCCGCCCAAGATTTTGTGTGGATTTATTTAACGCACCTTACTTGCACTCTTCTTCCGTTGGGTGCAACAGCGACGGTGCCGCTCCCATCAGAATCTTCGTGTAATCATTTTGAGGATTGTTAATAACCTGATGCGTTTCGCCTCGCTCAACAATCGTTCCGTGATTCATAACAACGACTTCGTCGGATATGTAGCGGATTGTTTGAATATCGTGGCTAATAAACACCATGGAAAGATTCAGCCTCTTCTTTAAGTCGGAAAGAAGATTCAAAATCTGAGCACGCACAGAAACATCCAAAGCAGAAGTTGGCTCATCTGCGATTATTGCATCTGGATTAAGCGAAAGCGCACGAGCGATTGCCACACGCTGACGCTGGCCGCCAGAAAGCTGACCTGGCAAAGCGCCGAGAACAGAGTTAGGCAAACCAACCATTCGGATTAGCTCCTTGGCTCTAGCATCGCGCTCAGCTTTGCTTCCAATCTTGTGCACAACAAGCGGGTCAATCAGCTGATCAATCACACTCATACGAGCATTCAAAGCCATTGCTGGATCCTGGAACACAACGGAAACCACGCGTCCAATATCCATGCGCTCTTTTGCGGTTCGGTGCGTAACGTCTTGCC
Source organism: Gardnerella bretellae (assembly GCF_048545135.1). NCBI lineage: Bacteria > Bacillati > Actinomycetota > Actinomycetes > Bifidobacteriales > Bifidobacteriaceae > Gardnerella > Gardnerella bretellae. Next base: position 13,819 of record NZ_JBKQXU010000003.1, on the reverse strand, counting down.
CTTTAAACAAAACCTTGCCGCTCGTAACCTGCTGGAGTCCGCACATAATGTTTGCAGTAGTAGACTTTCCGCAACCAGATTCACCAACAATACCAATCGTCTTGCCTGGCATAAGCTTAAGATTTACCTTGTTTACGGCTGTAATCTTGTTCTTATGGAATAAGCCAGATCCTGCTCGAGTAGTGAACACCACTTCGGCGTCGCGCAGCTCGATGATTGGAACATCGCCATTTTCGTTCTGTACTTTGTTTGTTTCGTTAACATTCATGTTCATCGCACATCTCCTTGATCGGAGGCGGTCAAAATTGCGGAAGGTGCATCAGTTTCAGACTCTGGAGGTGCGGCGTAGAAGTGCCACGTTCCTGGAATGCGCTTCATTACTGGGCGCACGTCTAGTCCTTGATCTGGATGAGAAGAGCGAGGAGCGAATCGATCTCCCTTAGGGAAGTCGGATGGGCTTGGAACCGTTCCTGGAACCTGGTGCAATCTTGGAGCACCAGCCTCAATGGAGGTTACGGAGCCAAGCAAACCACGCGTATACTCGTGATGCGGGTCGGTTAGGATTTCCTTAGTGGAGCCTTGCTCAACAACCTGGCCTGCGTACATTACGGTAATCGAGTGCGCAACCTTGGCAACAAGAGCCAAATCGTGGCTTACAAACACCATTGCAAATCCAAGCTTTTCGCGCAATTCGTTAAGAAGGTCAATCACCTGCTTTTGAACAGTAACGTCCAAAGCGGTTGTTGGCTCATCTGCGATTATCAACTTTGGATCTCGCGTAAGTGCCATTGCAATCAACACGCGCTGACGCTGGCCGCCAGAAAGCTCGTGCGGGTAGGATTCAAGCGTGCGCTTTGGATCCAAGCCTACAAGCTCCAACAACTCTTCGGCGCTACGAGTGCCACCTCTAGAAGTTAGCTGCTTCATCTGCGTTTTAATCAGCATTGATGGGTTTAAGGAAGACAAAGCATCTTGGTAAACCATTGCAATCTCGTGGCCGCGCAAAGCATTGTGCTCCTTTGGGCTAAGCTTTACAAGATCCTTGCCATTAAACAGGATTTGTCCGCTAATCTTAGCTTTTGGATCAAGCAAGCCCATAATCGCCAGCGAAGTGATTGACTTACCGCAACCAGATTCACCAACCAAGCCCATTGTCTCGCCTGGGCGAACAGAGAAGCTCAAGTGGTCTACAACATTTACGCTGCCGTAGCGTGGGAACTGAATGCACAAGTCTTTAACCTCAATAACTGGAGGCTCTGTAGACATTGGCTGCAAACGATCCGTGCGCTTTAGTTCAGCTTCGCGAAGTTTCGCAAGAGATTCAACCAAAGCTGCGTGCTGCTCTTTGTATGCTGCAACTGGGTCAGTAAGAATCCTGTCTTCCTTACGAGCTGCATCAGCGTCGGCTGCAGTCTTAGAAACTGGAGCGGTTGGTGCCGCAACCATTGCGTCAGTAATTCCTTCAGAAAGAATGTTCAAGCACAGAACGGTAATCATAATCGCAAGGCCTGGGAACAATGCCTGCCACCAGTATCCAAAGATAACGCCCGCTTTTGCGGAAGACAAAATGTTGCCCCAAGTTGGAGTTGGCTCTGGAATACCTGCGTTAATGAAGCTAAGCGAGGCTTCGAAAACGATTGCGTCTGCAACACAAAGCGTCGTGAACACCATAACTGGAGCTGCAATATTTCGGGTTACATGCTTGAGTAAAATCCATGGTGCTCGAGCGCCAGAAACGATTACTGCTCGTACGTAGTCTTTTCCATATTCGCTTATAATATTTGCTCGCACAATTCTTGCGATTTGTGGAACGTAAAGCACGCCGATAGAAATGATGATGCCAATCATGGATTGTCCAAGAATTGCAAGGCATACGGCCGCTAATGCGATTCCTGGAATGGACATTACAATATCAATCAATCGCATTATAAGCTCAGCAATCCAGGTGCGGCTTACTGCTGCGATTGAGCCGATGATAGCTCCCACAACCAGTGCGAAAAGCACAGATGACAAGCCAATTACAAGCGAATAACGTGCGCCGTACATAACCCTAGAGAACACGTCACGGCCAAGGTTATCGGTACCAAACCAATGCGCACCTGTTGGAGCTTGATAGTTTTGCGTAATCTTTACTGGATCGCACGGAGCTATAAATCGCGCGAAAATAGCGCAAAATGCTAGAAGCGCAATCACAATGAACGCAATTCTGGAGCCTAAGCTCATTTTGTTAAATCTATTAAACTTGATGCCTGGCTTTGATGCGGCATCTACTACCTGATTCTTTCCAAATAGCATGTCACACCGTCCTAATCCTTGGGTTGATTAATACGTAGAGCAAATCAACAATGATGTTTATGAAGATGAATGCGATTGCAACAACCAGTACAACGCCTTGCACAAGCATTGGCTGGTTGCCGTTAATGCCATCGAACATTGCCGTGCCCATTCCTGGCAGAGCAAAAATAACCTCAATAACGATTGCGCCACCCATAAGGTAACCAATCTTCATGCCCAAAGTTGTAATTGGGGTGATTAGGGCGTTGCGGAATACGTTTCTAGCAACTACTACGCTTTTTGGAATTCCTGCGCCGATTGCGGTTCGTACGTAATCTTTATCCAATTCTTCTACCATTGAGGTTCGTATGATTCGCGTAAGCTGGCCGGCTACTGGAAGTCCTAGTGCGAAGCAAGGCATTGCCATTCTTGCCATGTATGCTTCTGGATCTTCAAAGAACGGCACAAAATCGCCGGAACCTGGGAGCCAAGCTAGCTTAATTTGAAGAACGTAAATCAAAAGAACACCAAGCCAGAAGGATGGGGTTGCAATTGCAATAATCGAAAGAATTCGAACTGTTTGGTCAACCCAAGTATCGCGGTAAAGTGCTGCAAAAACGCCAAACACTACTGCAAAAATTATTGCAATTAATAAGCCGATGAAAGTTAGCTGCAGAGTGATTGGGAATGCTTCTGCAACGCGTTCTGCTACGGAGTCTTTATTTACGCCGTAAACACCCATGTTTCCTTGGAAAAGACCAAGAATGTAGGATCCGAACTGTTCCCACCACGGGCGGTCGTAGCCCATTTCGTGGCGGAAAGCTGCAAGCGCTGCCGGAGACGAGTTTTCGCCTAAAGCTGCAACTGCTGGATCATATTTTGAAAATGACATAAGGAAGAATACGAGGAACGTAACGCCGAATGCCATGAACGGCAGGGCAATTAGTCGCCTACCTAAAAGTCTAAGAAAATTACTCATAAGACATCCACACATCCATTGAAGAAATTGTTATTTTTATAACAAAACCGGCCCGTCTGCACAGAAGCGAGAAAGGTAAACAGTTGGGCCGGTTTTGCGGTTAGAGGTTAGGGGGTTGACGTTTATTTAATACTTCTGGTTCTGCACCTACTTTGTAAGCTTTGCTTTTACAAGGTTGATGCCGGTAGAGCCGATTGCATTCCACTCTGCCAAAGAGCCTTTCTTTACGGCAGTCGTAGTCTTGCGGTGGAAGAGTGGGTACAGAGGAACTTCGTCGCTAATCAAGTCGAAGCACTGGTTCCAATACTTTTGGCGCTCGGCTGGTGTGCTAGCTGCCAAAGCCTTGTCCATAAGATTGTGAAGTTTTGCGTATCCTTCGGAAGTCTTCCAGAATGTGCGCTGACGGGTCCAAGCGTTGTCTCCGTACCACCAGCTCATCAACAAATCTGGGTCGTTTCCGAATACGGATGGGTCGCCTGGTGCCAAAACCATCGAGTAGTTTGCGTCGTCGCGATCGGTGATTGATGGGTAAAGTGCGGAAGACTTCATAGACTGAATGTCTACGTCCATACCTATTTCAGCAAGATCGTTCTTGATTTGCGGAGCGAGCTGGGTGATCCAAGTGTGGTCGGTTGTGTAAAGGGTGAACTTGATAGGTCCTTTTACGCCGGCTTCCTTGAGTAAGCTCTTTGCTTTGTCGATGTTTTTGGTGTATACGTTCTTTGCCTTATGGTAGTTTGCGTAATTCTTCGGCAAGAAGCTTGTTGCAGGATCGCCTTGACCGCTCATTTGGTTTGCTATGAGCTTGTTTACGTCGATTGCGTAGAGTACAGCTTGGCGCACGCGCTTGTCGTCGAATGGCTTCTGCTTCGTGTTGAACATAACGAATGGGAGAGTGAAGCCCTGAGCGGTTTTAAGTTCAGAACCGGAGGACTTCAAAGTATTGAAGGCTTGTGCTGGGACCATTTCCATTACGTCTGTTTTGCCGCCTTGCATAGCAGTTACGCGAGCGGTATCGTCAACGGTTATGTTCCAAACCATGTTCTTGGTTTGTGCCTTGTACTTGCCGTTGTACAAATCGTTGCGCTCAAACTTTACTTGGTTATCGGTGATTGATACGTACTTCCATGGGCCGGATCCGATTGGCTGATTCTTTAAGTCTGCATCCGACTTTGCGGTTGGAACAATTTGAATCAAAGCGAGACGCTGCTTGAACAGTGGGAAGGCTTTCTTTAGCTTAAAGATTACGTGACGATTGTCTTTTGCTTCTACGGAATCAATGAAGTCGAGCATTGATATGTAGAGGCTTCCTTGCGCGGTTGTGCGCTTGAATGAGGATACTACGTCGTTTGCGGTTACTTCTGTTCCGTCCGAGAACTTAGCGGCATCGCGAATGGTTACTTCGTACTCGGTGTCGGAAATCTTCTTTGGTTCTCCTTTTGCAAGTGCGTTGAAAACTTTAAAGTTGCTGTAGTCAAGAGCGTAAAGTGGCTCCGTAACATGCCAGTTTGCTGCCATTGGCAACGCGCCAGAGGTTGTAGATGGTGCGAAATCGCGGCTTGCGTACGCAACTTGAGCTGTAATCGTATCTTTTACAGCAGTATGTGCTTTTGCTGACTTATTTTTTGCTCCACCGCAGCCAGATAGCATAACTAATGCGGCTAGGCCTGCAGCTATTGCAGTGGTTAGCTTTGAGCTAATCCGTTTCATGTTTTCTCCTCACCGTTGAGTTTGTTGATTCACATTTCATCTTTGAATGTGAATAGTTTTCAATTATGCGCTCGTGTGATTTTCACGTTACTTTAAACATAAGAGGTCTGATGTCTGATGTCAAGTTGTGCGTGTGTCGAGATTGTGAAAATTCATTTATTCTTTTTAAAGCTTTGCTGCAAACCAACGCGTAATTGACGTTGGATGCGTAATTGCCGTCCCAACAACTGCAGCCCACGCGCCCATTTGCATAACCTCATGCAATTGCTCAGGGGTGTGAATACGCCCCTCACAAATAATAGGGTAATTTGGGAAAGCTTGCAAAATCTGGCCTAAAAGTTCAAAATCAGGCCCGTCTGTTTTCGGTCTTCCTGGAGAAGTACCAGCCAAAGTAGTAGATATAATATCCGTTCCACAATCCGCAGCGCGTTTAGCGTCATCGAAGTTTCCGCAATCAGCCATAACTACTATGCCCTCATTGTGCAAAGCGCTAACAGTCTGCTCGTAAGTAAGCCCGTCTGGACGCGGCCTATCAGTTGCGTCAATCGCAATAATATCTGCTCCAGCCGCCGCACAGCAGCGCGCATGACGCAAAGTAGGTGTTATATAAACTCCATCGTGGCCATCTTTCCAAATGCCGATTACAGGAACGTCAACTTGACCTTTAATCGCGGAAATATCCGACAATCCTTGGCATCTAATTCCAATAGCGCCGCCTTCTACGGCAGCCATTGCCATTTGTGCCATTGTTTCCGGGTGCCTAAGCGGCTCCCCAGGGTAAGCTTGGCAGCTAACAATTAAGCCGCCCTTAATTTTTTCAACTACAGGATTCATAGTTTTTCTCCTTTTTAAAAATATTTCAAATTTGAGAAGCTGTAAAAGCGGCGAAAGCAGCACCAATAAGCGGAGCTGTGCCACCAAGCTTTCCCTTAAAAATCGGCGTGCTTTTAACCAAATCTAAAGCAGAATCTTCAAATCCAGCTCGCATTGAATCCCACCAAATATTTCCTGCTTCTACAACAGACCCCGAAAGCACAATAACATCCGGGTCTATAAGATTCGCCATTCCAGCTATGCATTCTCCCAATGCTTTTGCGCTTTTAGCAAGCGTTTCTTTAGCGTGCGGTTGACCTTCGTTTGCGTAAACACATACTTCGTACCCGTTTTTCGCTTTTTGAACACCTGCAGGCAAATTATGGTTGTATAAAGTTGCAAGACCAGTTCCGGACGCAACTGGCTCAATATGCCCAGCGTGCGTTCCGCAAGAGCATTCGAATCCAACTCCCAAATCGCTAACAACGTGACCGGCGTGACCGGCAACTGAGTGTGCTCCAGTAAAAAGTTTGCCGTTTATAATAATTGCGCCGCCGACGCCGGTTCCTATTCCAACGGAAAGTACGATTGATTTTCCGCGCCCAGCTCCGTAAATAGCTTCCCCTAGTCCGTGTCCGCCAACGTCTCCAATCATATAAACTGGCAAATCAGTTATGCTTTTAAACGCGTCGTAAATTCGCTGTCCGCGCCAACCGGGAAGAATGTCTGTTGCTGCAACTATTTCGCCAGTTTTACTATTCGGCACTCCTGCGGCTGCGATTCCGATTCCGCTAATGGTTTTGCCATTTTTTTGCGCTTTTTCCAGGATTTGTTTCGCTAGTTCTACTAAACGATTTTTTATGCTTTCGCCGCCTTTTGACGCTTCGGTTGGTATTGAACCGTATTCTTGCACGGACGGAATAACGCAACCTGCAGCATCTGCAATATTTGCCGTTGCTGTATCAGCCGCATCTGCAATATTTTTGCTGCATGCCGACTCCGGTAATGTAACCAATCCGTAAGCTATTTTTGTTCCGCCTATGTCAAAAGCAAGATATGTAGAGCGAGAATCTTTTATTTCGTTCATAAGTCACATCCGTAGAAATATATTTTATTTGCTGATTGATTGAGTTTTTAATTCACGCAATTTGTGTTGCGTTTACAGCTTCGTAAATATGCTTTAAATAGTTCAAGCGTTCTGGAACGCTGGAATCTTGCGGTACGCATACTTTTGCACCCAAATAGTCGATTAAATAATCGTCTTTTAAAGCTTCGCGCGCAGTTTCCTGAATTTCCGCAAGAGTCATTAAGGACGTTGGCTCGTCTGGAGCCATAGGCAAGTGTCCATCAATCCATTCGTACCCGTATTGCGTAGCTTCTGGGCCTGCTCCCGAGAACATTACTCCCTTAAGCACTCCAGCTTTTCTTGCTTCGCGTACGTGATTTATAGCGGCTTTAGCATTGCGTTCTTCAACAACGCTACGACCCCAATTAATTGTGATTCCAATTCCTGCATCTTTTGCAATTTGAATTTCGTCTTCGAGCGGAAGGAAGCCTTTTTCTGGATTTTGCCCTTCAATATACCTGTCGCAATGTTCTATTACGAGCTTTGTTCCAAGCCAATCTAATTGCGCGAGCTCGTCTAGTGACTTTTTCATTGCGTCCGCGCGCGCTATTCGAGTTGGTGCCGTGTGTATTTCAATATGCGAAATATCGCAGCTGTTTCGAAGGTTTGCAAAATCAGCTATTGCGTTACGAATATTTTTGAAGAAGTCGATTGCGCGAAGTCGCCCTTCTTCGCTCGGGCTTGCTAAGCCAAATTCTGGATCGGGATCAAAATTTATATGCCGCATTGTTCCGGGAATTGCGGTTATTGTGTTTTTGTGCCAGTTTGATGGTATTGCGTTTGCTAGCCATTCTCGGGTTTGCGAATCTGCTAAATCGCCCGGGTATGGGATTTCTGTTCCGGCAACCCAGTTTTGACTTCCGAGTAAATCGTAGTATTGTTGTTGTTCTTCGCGTGATTTTGGCAGTGACGCGTACGCGCCTACAACGAATTCAGTTTTCAGCATGATATCCTCCTTGAAATCGCGGCTGAATTGGCTTTCTTTGTATGTTACAGTAAGCACGTTACAATTCGTCAGACGTCTGATAAATTATCAAATCGTACTGAATTTGCGATACTCTGCTTTTTAATTCGAAAGTTACTAAAATCAAAATATTCATTCTTTAAATTTCTATTAATTAATTTTTATTAATTAATTTTTTATATGTGTATGCTGTAAATGAGAAAATCATAATGATTTGATACAAAATATTTATTAAAATAAAGATTTGTAACGTAACAATTTATACAAGCGGCGGTGAGGCAATGACTACTATGTCTACTAACGATGAACCAAATCGCAATAATGCGCAAATCAATTCTTACGAACCGCATATTGGTCGCGAATCTCACGTAGTGCCGGGTCGTTTTGGTGAACCTATAAAAGTAACGCACGCACAATATTCACAAGGTAACGCTGCCGCGCACCCAACGCATCCGTTGCTGCTATTCTTGCACGGATGGGGTTCTAACGAAGAAGATTTACTAGATTTATTGCGAATCGTAGCTCCGTATAACGATGCGATTTCATTGCGCGCCCCGCTTAAACTTGCGCAAGGTGCGTACAGTTGGTTTCATGACGCTGTGCCGCAGCGAGAAGATTTAGATTATGACATGTATGCTGCTGCAGTCGCAATAGACGAGTGGGTGCGTGAAAATATTCCAGAAAATCGTGATATTGTGCCGTTCGGATTTTCGCAAGGCGCTGCTTTAGCCGTTCATGTGTTGCGATTAAATCCTGCTCGTTATCGCGCGTCTGTTGCGCTTTCTGGGTTTATAGCACCTAGCGTTCCTGCTTCTGCATCTGAAATTTCTTTGAAAGATAACGATTTAGCTGAGCACAATACGCCTGTATTTTTCGGATACGGTTTAGAAGATGATGTGATTCCGCCTTATGAATTTTCAGCAGCGGCCGCTTGGCTTGAGGAGCACACGTGGCTTGAGGAAAAGCGGTACAAAGGTCTTGATCATGCTGTGCATATGGAAGAACTTGGTGATATTCGCAAGTGGTTCTTGCTGCACGATATTACTTCTGGTCTTTTGTGATTTTTTGTGTTTTGTGAGTCGGTTTTATGAACAAAAAAGATGATTCCGTTACTTACGCAATGAATGAAGCGTTGCGATTGGCGGTCGAAACGGCTAAGGCTGGAGAAGTTCCAGTTGGTGCAGTTGTGCTTGATGGTGACGGAAATATTATTGGCCGCGGAGCAAATTTACGTGAGGGAATGCACGATCCTTTAGCTCATGCGGAAGTTCTTGCTATGAAATCTGCTGCTTCTTCGCGCAAATCTTGGAATTTATCTGACTGCACTTTGGTAGTAACTCTTGAACCTTGCCCTATGTGCGCTGGAGCAATCTTACAAACTAGACTTCGCCGCGTAATTTTTGGTGCTTGGGATGCAAAGTTGGGTGCTTGCGGGTCTGTATGGGATATTTTGCGAGACCCACACGTTGGATCTTACCCGGAAATTATTGGTTCGGTTTGTGAATCTGAGTGTGCACAAGTTTTGCGAAACTTTTTTGAAAATCACCGTTAAAACTGAATAATTTTTTAATTAGAAACGCCATAAGAAACGCAATTAGAAAATTTTTTGACAATCTCCGCGAATTGAGTAATATGCTATAAAAACAAAAAGCAATCGTTTTTACTTTTGCTTTTGCAATATTTGTAGTCGCTTCGACGTAATTCCTGTAAAACGCATGAATCTCGCCTAAGCACATTTTTATCTAAAAGGAGGTGTCACTATGAGTGGCATGAAATATGCAATGATCGGTTCGGGAGCTATGGGATATCGCTATGGCGTTTTGTTGCAGGAAACGGCTGGCATTCATGTTGATTTCATTGATGCCTGGGATAAAAATGTGAATAAAGTTCGCGAGCAGGGCGGCGTGATGGTGAGCCGAGACCATGAAAACCGTCATTTGGTGCCTATTAATATGTATACGCCTGAAGATTACGACGGCGATCCAGACGTGTGGATTGTATTTATGAAGCAAATGCAGCTTGCGGAAATGTTGGAGCGTTGCAAGCATTTGTTCAAAGAGCATCAGGTTGTGTTTGCTGCAATGAATGGCTGGGGACATTTTGAAAAGTTGCAGCAGTACTTCCCGGATGATCATATTTATGGCGGAACTGCCATGATTGCAACCGTTTTGAACGGCCCGGGAGACGTTGATTTTATTGGTAAAGTCGGCGTTGGAACCATGAATATGTGCGCGCTTAATGAGCAGGTGAGTGATGTTGAGCTTGCTATGCGAGACGACTTTAAGGCTGCCGGATTGAACCCTACTATTACGGAAGATTTCAAGGGTACTTGCATGGCAAAGGTGATTTTTAATTCCGTAATTAATACTTTGTGCACTATGTATCAGATTCAAATGGGTCAGTTTATTTCTTACCCAGGCGCTATGGATATGGCTCGACAGCTTATTAACGAAGCGTATGACGTGTGTGATCGCGCCGGAATTCGAATGGTTAATACGCGTCAGCAGGAGATGGAAGCTATCGATTACGTAAGTCGCGTGGCAAATCCTTTGCACTATCCTTCTATGTACCAAGATATGAGCCGCGGCCGCGAAACGGAAGTCGATTACATCAACGGTTATATTGCGAAACTTGGTCGCGAAAACGACTATGTTTGCCGCACTCACGAATTCCTAACTCACGGCGTGCATTTGGCGGAACTTGCATTCAAGCTGCATCATCAGCAGTGATTTGGAGAGCATTCTAATTCGTTCCATGAATGAGAAGGAGGAACGGCTCGTGGTTTTTACTGCGGGCCGCTTTTTTATTAGCTGTGCAATATCTGATATTCTGCTAGAATTTAGAGTCTAAAATTATAAATACTATTAAATATAAAATTATTCGTAATAGAAAATACGCAATAAAATACTTACTTACGTAAATAAATGGGGAATGTATGACGACTTTTAACAGAGCAAACTTGCCAGAATCCGTGCGCACAAACGGCGCTACGCCAAACCCTTGGTGGGCGAATGCAGTTGTGTATCAGATTTATCCGCGAAGCTTCCAAGATACTAACGGCGACGGCATTGGTGATTTGAAGGGAATTACTTCGCGCCTTGATTATTTGGCTGATTTAGGCGTTGACGTGCTATGGCTCAGCCCTGTTTACAAGTCCCCACAAGACGATAACGGCTACGATATTTCCGATTATCAAGATATTGATCCGCTTTTCGGCACTTTGGAAGATATGGACGAGCTTCTGGCTGGCGCTCACGAGCGCGGGCTTAAAGTTGTGATGGATTTAGTAGTAAATCACACTTCTGACGAGCATGCTTGGTTCCAAGCTTCAAGAGATGCTTCAAGTGATTATGTGGATTGGTATTGGTGGAGGCCTGCGCGTGAAGGCCATGTTCCAGGAGAGCCGGGTGCGGAGCCAAATAAGTGGGGCTCGTATTTTGGAGGTTCAGCGTGGGCTTACGATCCGAAGCGCGGAGAATACTATCTTCACCAGTATTCGCCAAAGCAGCCAGATTTGAATTGGGAAAATCCTGCGGTTCGTTCTGCAGTGTACAAGATGATGAATTGGTGGATGGATCGCGGAATTGACGGCTTCCGCATGGACGTTATTACGCAGATTTCAAAGCATGTTGATTCTGAAGGTCGCTTGCCGGGTGAAGATGGCTGCACAATTGAAGATTTTCCAGCTGGTGCTGACGGATATTCGTCGCCATTCCCATTCTGCTCGGACGGGCCTCGTTTAGACGAGTTCTTGCGCGAGATGCGTGCAGAAGTTTTCGAAGGGCGCGAAGGTTATCTTACTGTTGGTGAGGCTCCAGGAATTTCTCCGCATCGCAACACATATATTACGGATCCTGCTCACAGCGAACTCGACATGCTGTTCCTGTTCAATCACGTAGATATTGATTGCGAAAACGGCACGAAGTGGAATCCTGTGCCGCTAAAGTTGACTGATTTAAAGCGCGTAATGGCTGAGCAGCAGCAAGCTGTAGCGGATGCTGGTTGGGCGAGCCTGTTCTTTAATAATCACGATCAGCCGCGTGCGCTTTCTCGCTGGGGAAGTGAATCTAGCGATGAGATGCGCGTGCGATCCGCTAAGGCAATTGCAATGCTTCTTCACATGCATCGCGGCACGCCTTACGTGTATCAAGGTGAAGAAATTGGTATGACTAACGCGCACTTTACTCGTCTCGAGCAGTATCGTGATTTGGAAGCGTTGAACATGTTTAAGCAGCGCGTAGAAGAAGCGCATATTCAGTCGGCGGAGTCTATGATGGATGCGCTCGCAAAGCGCGGTCGCGATAATTCTCGAACTCCAATGCAGTGGAATGCTTCTAAATACGCGGGATTCATGCCTTTTAATGTTCCGTCGCTAAACAATGCGGAGCCGTGGATTAGTGTGAATCCTAACTACGTAGACATTAATGCAGCTGAGCAGATGGAAGATTCGGATTCTGTTTATGCTTTTTACAAGTATTTGATTGCTTTGCGCCATTCTGAGCCGATTGTTTCCACAGGCTCTTGGAATTTGGTTGATGCAGACGACGAGTGCGTGTACGCTTTTGTGCGTGAGCTTAAAGCTGATTGCGGAACTAAGGAAGATTCTGCGGAATCTAATGCAGAATCTACAGAACGCATGCTCGTAATGGTTAATATGACAGAATCAACTGTTCCTATTCCTGCAGAAAGTGCGAAAATGCTGCAAAATCGCCTTTCTAACAGCTTTACGGAGCATAACGTAATGGTTACAACCTACGACGTAAATCATGCGCTTACATCGCTTAAAAATGGCACGCTTTCGCCTTGGGAAGGTATAGCTGTTACTTTGCAATAATTAATTTGTGATAATTGTTTCGCAATAATTACTTTGCAATAGTTTCGTCTACTAATTTTGGCAGAGCTTTCGCAATATCTTCGCGAATAATACGCTCTGCCAAATAATCGTATTGCGTAGCTCCCAGGTTCATTATCGTAATTGGCACTCCTGCACGCGCGGCTAACGGTAGGAGAGAAGCAGCTGGAAATACTTCTAGCGTGGAGCCAATAACCCACAGCTCGTCCGCTTTCACAATTGCCTGCGCACTGCGTTCCATAGCGCCTTCGGGAAGTGCTTCTCCAAAATATACAACGTCTGTTTTAATCAGACCATTGCAAGGCATATTTCCGCGGTACGGTAGTGCGCGCCTGCAATGCGGATCTGGATGCTCGTCTAAATCTGCCATAATATCGGCAGTTTTATAGCTCGCGTGGCAGCTCATGCAGTGCGATGTTCCAATGCTTCCGTGCAAATTCACTATGATGTCTGGGTTATTGCCAGCTTTTTCGTGAAGTGCGTCAAAGTTTTGTGTGGCTATAAGGTCGAGCATGCCTGCCTGCTCGAGTTTTACAAGTGCCTTGTGAGCTGTTCCCGGTTGTGCGTTCCAAACTGGCGACTCTTTTTGCCATCGCCAAGAATATATGCGTTCCTCTTTACTGCTTAAAAATGCGTCTATATCATAAACGCTCATTTGTTCTGGGTGCTTGGTCCATACGCCGTCTGGTCCGCGAAAATCTGGAATGCCCGCGCTAGTAGATATTCCCGCGCCTGTTAGCACAACAATATGATGGTGTGCGTTATTCTTGCTATTTTTCTCGCTATTTCTCATATACATATATATAGCACGCATATATATTGTGCGCATATATATTGTGCATATTGTTTTTGCTGAGTTTTTATCTATTTTGTTTTTTATATTTTGCGCAACACTCCGTGTTTTGGATATTTTGATTATTTCTTTGATTATTTTTTCGGCGTATTTGCTGTTATTTGCGTGATTGCGATTTGTTTGTGCGTTGCTGGCGTTGTTTCAACACGCCGATGTTTTGGCTTTGTTTCAATGGTTTTGGGGTGTTTGTGTTGGTGTGATTTGCTTTTGAGCGCGGTTTGGTGTAAGTTTATCTCTTGCTGCTCAGC
>NZ_JBKQXU010000002.1:292718-316170 GCF_048545135.1 Gardnerella bretellae | reverse complement strand
AAACTCGCGTTGGAAGTCCACTGGACTTCCAACTTAAGCGAGTTTCCGCTCCGAGTTGCCTTCGCGCGCTACGCTTTAAGCGCTCAGGAAGGTCGTCGCGCCACCTACCCAATCTTCGTAAAAAGCGGCTTCACATTCGCCCAAATCCTGCGCGCAATACCAGGATGATTCATGGTATACAAGTGAATGCCATCCACTCCTTCAGCAATTAAATCGTTAATCTGCTGGGATGCAAAAATGCTACCAGCATCGCGCAAGCACTCAGCGTTACTACCCCAGCGATCCATCATTGCGGAAACTTGCGAAGTAATGCGCGAAGAGCAAAGACTTGTCATGCGCTGCACTTGCGAAGCATTCGCCACAGGCATCACGCCAGCCTCAATCGGCACGTTAATGCCGGCCGCACGAGCTAAATCACGGAAGCGCAAAAAATCCTCGTTATCGTAAAAAAGTTTCGAAATTAAGTGAGTTACACCCGCGTCAACTTTGCGCTTAAGATTCTCAATATCCGCCTGCAAACTTTCCGCTTCCGGATGCTTCTCCGGGTAGCAAGCGCCAAGAATAGGCAAATCCGGGCGCTTGGAACGAATGTAAGAAACTAAGTCACTAGCGTGCTCAAAAACGCCGGACGCTTCCTGGCCTGCAATCACGTCGCCACGCAAAGCTAAAACGCCGGAAACGCCAGCATTGCTAAACATTTCCAAAGCTTCATCAACAGCATCGTAATCAAGGTAGCGAGCTGTTAAATGAGCAACCGCATCAATGCCATATTCGGAGCGAATCGTATGCGCAATACGCGCAGTAGCAGTACGATCCTGCAGCTTTCCAGTGCCGTAAGTAACAGAAATAAAATCCGGGTCAAGACCCTTCAAGCCATCTAAAGTATCGTAAATTGTACCAATAGGAGATGTGCGCTTAGGTGGAAAAACTTCCAGCGAAAACTTTGGTTTATAAGTCACAACTCACCCCCTGCTCGGCTGATTGATTAGCTTGTTATCTTGCAATTCTTCCCTAACCTCGCTAGCTGCAGCAACAAGATTCTCCAAGCTCGGCCAAGTTTCAGCGTCGCCTCGAGTTTTAAGACCGCAATCCGGGTTAATCCAAAGCTTCTCGGCAGGCATCTTGCGCAAAATCTCGTGAATACGCTCCACAAGCTCCGCCTTACCAGGCACGCGCGGAGAATGAATGTCGTAAACGCCAGGGCCAGCCTCAGTCTCAAAATGCGCGTCGTGAATAGCGTCGAGCACAACCAAGTCGCCGCGAGAAGCTTCAAAAGAAATCACATCCGCATCCATAGCATCAATGTCACGAATAATGTCATTAAACTCCGAATAGCACATATGCGTGTGAATTTGCGTAGTCGCAGCAACTGCAGAATGAACCAAGCGGAAAGCAGCAATCGCCCAATCCAAATACTTCTTATGCCAATCAGAGCGACGAAGCGGCAACTTTTCGCGCAAAGCAGCCTCATCAATCTGAATCACGCGAATACCAGCGCGCTCCAAATCCAACACTTCATCGCGAATAGCAAGAGCCAACTGCTGAGTCTGCTGCTCGTGAGTAATATCCTCGCGAGGCCAAGACCAGTTAAGAATCGTCACAGGGCCAGTAAGCATGCCCTTAACAATATGCTTAGTGCAGCTTTGAGCGTAAGCGCTCCATTCAACAGTAATAGCAGACTCGCGAGAAACATCCGACCACACGATTGGAGGCTTCACGCAGCGCGTACCATAAGACTGCACCCAAGCGTTCTTCGTAAACTTAAAGCCGCGCAAATGCTGGCCGAAATATTCAACCATGTCGTTGCGCTCAAACTCGCCGTGAACAAGCACATCCAAGCCAATCTGCTCCTGATGCTCAATGCACTTGGCAATGCGATCGCGCATAAACTCGTCGTAAGCCTCGCGCGAAATCTCACCCTTACGAAGAGCAGCGCGAGAGTTACGAATATCCTTAGTTTGCGGGAAGGAACCAATAGTAGTCGTTGGCAAATCCGGCAAGCCCAACGCTTCCTTTTGCAAACGCTGACGCTCAGCCCTTTCCGGCAGTCGCACAAAATCAGAATCTTTAAGATTCGAAAGACGATTAGCAACAGAAGCATCAGCCTTAACGCGCGAACCGTCAAACAAAGCCTGATTTTTAGCCAAAACACTACTTGATTTGCGGCTTTCGTCACTTTCTGCAGCAAGATTTGCAATATCGCGAATCTCCTGCAACTTTTCAACAGCAAAAGCAAAATGCTGCAAAACGTCCGCGCCCAAAGCATCCTCACCAACAGTGCTAAAAGGCACGTGAAGAAGCGAGCAAGCAGAAGAAACAGCCACGCGATCCGTAACATTCTCACGCAAAGCGTCAATAAGCCCAAGGCTCACAGCATAATCGTTACGCCAAATATTGCGGCCGTTCACAACGCCTGCAAAAAGCGTAGTCTTATCATTCACACCATAGCGCTCAATGGCAGCAAGATTTTCTTCCTTGCCTTCCACCAAATCAACACCAACACCGTCAAAACCAAGATTATTCACAGTTTCGTAGGCGTCAGCAATATTGCCAAAATACGTGTTAAGAAGAATCTTAACTTCCGCGCTCCTAGCATCAAGCAAAGGCTTATACAAAGCTTCAAAAAGCTCCAAATCGCCTTCCTCTTTATCCAAAGCCAAATAAGGCTCATCAAATTGCAACCAAGTTGCGTGAAGCTCGCCAAAACGCTTAACAATACTCGCATAAGCAAAAGCCAGAGCCGAAATCACAGACTCAGTTACTTCCAACTCCTGAGCTTCAGGCGTACGAGCCAACTTCAAAAAAGTGTACGGGCCAATCAACACAGGCTTCGTTTCCAAACCCTGCGCGCGAGCCTCCAAAAACTCGTCAAAAGGCTTAGTTCCAGACAAATGCAAGCCTTCCGGATTCTCAACTTCCGGCACAATATAATGGTAGTTCGTAGTAAACCACTTCTTCATCGGCAACGCCGTCACATCGCCGCGCTCACCCTGGTAGCCGCGCGCAATAGCAAAAAGCGTATCCTCAGCATGCTCAAAATTCAATTTACGATAACGCTCCGGCACAGCGCCAAGCAAAATAGCCGTATCAAGCATTTGATCATAGTAGCTAAAATCGTTACTTGGGATTAAATCAATTCCGGCTTCCGCCTGCAAACGCCAATGCTTAGCGCGCAAAGACTGAGCAACTTCACGCACTTCATCCAAAGAAGCATCCTGCTTCCAATAACGTTCAATAATCTTCTTCAATTCACGATCAGCGCCAATTCGCGGAAAACCCGACACCGAAGTAAAAACCGTAGACATACGTCCTCCAAAAAATTTCTTTTCGACTCACATTTACATTTGTTTCTTTCGACTCGCTTTAGCCTAGCAAAGAAATGAGCGATTGTGGTCATTAAAGAACTTGGGGTGTCGTTATAAGCTTAATTTATATGCTTAATTTCGTGTGAACTAACCAGTTGTGAGCAATGGAAATTGCTTGTCTCGCAGCCTTGATTAACGTGGCGCGAGTTTTAGGGGATTTCTCTCCTCGCACGTCCCGTCCTTCGGGCGCTCTGGCTGTTAAAGACGTTTAGTGTGTTCGCCTTTCTTAAAGAATGTAGCTTCTCAGTCCTCTTTTAGTGCTCGTAAAGAAATCCCCCAAACTCTGCATGCTAATTCGTTAATAACCGTGCCAATCGCAGAGATTTTTCGATTTTTCTTCTTCGCTCGACGAATCAGCAGCCTTCGGCTCTGACGTTCGCCTCGCTCAGTGCGAAAAATCTCAAATCTCACCACACTGGCATTCGTACACTAAAGTCACGAAATTAAGCTACGGGTAGGTGCGCGGTAGGTAGGAGTGCCTGGTGTAGTGTGTGCAGCAGCGCTAATGATAGTGTTCCCTGAACAACAGGAATCAGCGTATACAACGTTAGGCGAAGGATTTGGGGGTTAGGATTGCGAGGGCCGTAGCGCCGCGCAAGCCGCAAGTTGCAAACGGTCGATCGGAAGCAAGCACCACAATCGACGCATTAGCAAGCCCCAAACGCATCGCCCCAAGCACATCCGGATCCGAATCCGGCGAAGAAAGCCACTGCGCAGCCATAGACATCGTTGGCTCATGCCCAACAATCATCGTTGTATGAACATCGCCTCGAACCGCCTGCAACTCATCCATAACCGACTGCATACCACCATCGTAAAGACTTTTGCGCGACTCAACCACAGGCGCATCACCAAAACGCTTCAACATTCGCTTCAAAGTTTGCTCAGTGCGATTCGCGCTAGAACACACAATATAATCCGGCACAAGCTTCAAAGACTCCAAGCCTTTTGCCATAATTTTCGCCTGCTTCAAGCCCTTATCTGTAAGGCCACGACCCCAGTCATCGCCCATTTCAGGCGCCTCAGCTTTAGCGTGACGCATCAGCAACAAAACGTACTTACTATGATGTGCTTTTTTCATAAGCTTTTTCATTGGTGATGCCATAATAATCTCCTACTTAGCTTGACTATGCTCTATTTCTTGCGATTGCACAGTTACTTGCGATTGTAAAGCTTGCGAATCTTGCGGCAATTGCGAAAGCTGCACGTCTAAATCTCGCAAAACTTTACGCAATTTACGATCCGAAATATCGCGCAAAGACAAGTCTTCCAACTGCTCCGCGCGCTCTTCGGCTGTCATATCGTCAATATCGCTCACAGTATCTTTAGTACCGTGCTCGCGCTTCTTCAAAGCACTAAAACCTTCAGCCATTGCGCGAGAAACAATCAAAAATCCAGTGTGACCAATCATCGCGTGATCCGGACGAACCGCCAAACCTTGCGCTTTCCAAGTGCGCTCCAAAGTTTCCTGAATTTCCGGCTCGGTCCACACGCCGCTTTCTCGCAAAGCTTCAGCCATTCGAGACATTTGCGTCGTAGTCGTCACGTACGCAACAAGCACGCCTCCAGGCACAATAACGCGATGCGCTTGTTCAAGGCGATTCCAAGGGTCAAGCATGTCTAGCATAATGCGATCCACACTGTGCGCGTCCAAAGTTTTTGCAACCGAATCAAAATCGCCAGTAAGTAAATTCCACCATTCTGGGCGCTTACCGTAGTACAAAGTTGCGTTGGACTCGGCAATGCGCGCAAAATCCGGGCGAAGCTCAATAGTAGTAAGCTTTCCGCACTCCCCAACTGCGTCCAAAAGGCTTAAGCTCATAGCACCAGAACCAGCACCCGACTCCAAAACGCGCATTCCGGAGCGAATATCTCCTAAAGCAATCACTTGCGCAATATCTTTAGGATACATAATTTGCGCACCCCTAGGCATAGAAAGCACGTAGTCAACCATGCGCGGTCGCATAGCAACATAATCCCAGCCGCCAATAGCGCGAGCAGCTTTCCAAGGTTTGTTGGACGATTTAGACGGATCAACAATAGTTTGCTGAGATTCGCGCTTCGCACTAACAGTAGTAATTACAACGCCTTCGCTTTGACCAATCACGTCATCGTGACAAATAAGACCGTGCTCAGTTTGCGTAACACCGCCTGAAACAAGTTGTGCAGTAATTCGCTTACCTTTACGATCGGTGAATTGAATCTTTTCACCTACTCGCAACACTCCACTACGCGAATTAACTGACTGCACAAAACACCTCACTTATTTTTAGAGCACGACTTTTTAGAGCGCGATTTTTATCACGACTTTTTAGCGCAACTTTTATTATTTCTACTATTATAAACTTACCGTTGTAAGCGGCATAGCAGAATCGATTGCAAAATCAGGCGCGGAAGGACGAACTCCTGCTTCCACCAAATTCACGCCAAGCATTGCAACCATTGCACCGTTATCCGTGCAAAGCTTAAGCTCCGGCAAACGCACTTCAATTCCATGCTCTTTGCCACAAGCCAACAAATGCTCGCGAAGCTGCGAATTAGCGGAGAATCCGCCACCAATCATAAGCGTTTTAGAACCGTACTGCTCACAGCCCATCATAGCTTTGCGCGAAAGCACTTCCGCCACAGAATTCGCCAAAGAAGCGCACACGTCGTCAACTGGAATTTCAAGACCCTGAGCTTCACGTGCCTCCACCCAACGAGCAACAGCAGTTTTTACGCCCGAGAAGCTGAAATCGTACGGATGCTCCTTGCCAGAACGACCTTGCGTTAAGCCTTGCGGCACTTTCAAAGTATCCGGATTGCCAAGCCTTCCATGCCTATCAATATGAGGACCACCCGGGTATGGGAATCCAAGAAGGCGCGCAACTTTGTCGAAGCACTCGCCTGCAGCATCGTCCAAAGTTGTGCCAACAACGTCAATACTTCTAGCAATATCGTTCACGTGAAGAAGCGAAGTGTGACCGCCGGAAACAATTAAAGCAAGCACATCTTCCGGCACATCACCAAATTGCAACTGCGTTACTGCAATATGCCCGATTACGTGGTTAATACCATAAATTGGCTTATTTGCAGCCCAAGCCAAGGCTTTAGCTCCAGAAACTCCCACAGCTAAGCAGCCAGCTAAACCAGGGCCTGCACTTACTGCAATCGCGTCAACATCGCTTAAATCCATGTTTGCGTCTGCTAAAGCTTTAGAAACAACCGGTACAAAAGCTTCAGCGTGCGCGCGAGAAGCAATTTCTGGAATTACGCCACCGTAGCGCGCATGCTCTTGCATTGAAGATGCCACCACATTTGACACCAGCGTGCGTCCGCGCACAATAGCTGCGGCTGTTTCGTCGCAAGTTGATTCAATTCCTAGTACGATTGCTTCGCTCATTTTATTCCTCTGTTACATTATTTTTTGTAGAAAGTTTGTTATTTTCGCTTAAATCAGCGCACATCGTGTACGCATCCACGCCTTCCGGCTGATAGTATCTTTTTCGCAAACCCATTTTCGTAAAACCAAAGCGATTATACAGCGCGAGCGCAGGAACATTGTCAACTCGCACTTCCAGCAGCATTCGTTTAGCACCAATTTGTTTTGCTGTTTTAATCATGGTTAATAAAAGCTTAGAGGCTACGCCTTTTCGTTGATATTGCTTGGCAACGCCAATTGTCATTATTTGCGCATCATCGCCGTCAAACCAGTAGCCAGCATACCCGCATAATGTATGCGTATTTTCGTCAATTTCTGCATAATACGCGCGCATAGGAGCTTGCAATTCCTGCGAAATCATGCTCTCGTTCCACGAGCCTTTGCCGAACAAGTCGGCTTCAATTGGCGCTATTTTTTGCGCTAACTCATCGCACGTAAAATCGCATTTCGACACTATATTGCAACCTTCGGCTACTGCTGGAAATTTAGAATGCGTTATATCGACAATCATAATTACTCAAATCGTTAAAACGCTTCTATTTTTCTTTTGCCTTATTCGCTTCGCCAGATCCCAGCACATGCTTAAGCGGATTTGGCACAGACACGTCCGGACGGCGCAAATAAAGCGGTTCAACAGCTTTTACATGCTCGTCTTTATTTGCACATTCCAAAGAGCACTGCTCGAAAATTTGCAAGCCTTGCACACCCAAATCAAGCGCGCAAACTTCCGCAATAACGCCAACGTGAGCAATATTTCGCCAATCTTCAACATACTTTTTAGCACCATGGCCGAGCACATCAACGCAATAATTTTCGTTAGTTTCGCTTGCTAAATACTCGTTTACGCGAGACACAACATTTTGCGGATAGTCAATATCCATATTGATTAAAGCATTTCCTTCATCGTCATACAAAGACATGTACACTTGACGACGACGAGCATCGTTTAGCGAAAGTACGAAGTGGCGAATATTAGAATCGCAAGAATCAGCAGAATCCGGAATATTTAGCAGCAAATCCTTGCAAATAACGCCATTTTTGCGCGCTTCTTCAAACGCTCCAGAGCGCATCATCAAACTTTGAGGAAGAAGACTATCACACCCCAAAATTTCAGCATTATTGGCGAACGCGATTGCTTTCGCAGCAACTAATCCTGCGCGAAGACCAGTAAAAGGAGCAGGACCTACTCCCACAACCACACGATCAATATCCGAAGCCTTAAGCCCCGCATTTTCCACAACTTTCGCAATATTTACTTGCAAACGCTCCACGTGAGTGCGAGAGTCGGTTTCAACAATCGGCTCATTGCCCACAATTCCAACAGTAGAACCAAATGATGTGTCAATAATCAGCGCATTACTCATGTTTATTCCTCGAAGTCATGTACCTGACTAGCTTACTCGCTTACCACAACTTGCTTTATTTATTGCGATATTTACTGTAATATTTTCTGCTATATTTTCCGCGTATTTCTTGATTACAATTTTGCAAGTCTACTAAGCCAATCCTTGCCAACAGCTTTCAAAGTTACTATTCGCTCGCCATCGCTAGTAAAATCATCTACTTGCGAAGAATCAATAGGCCTTGCAATATGAACTTCTAAGCGCTCACTTGCCAGCACTCCAGCCATTTGCTCACCCCACTCCATAAGCACAACAGTGCCATCTCCCGGCTCTTCTAAAGCTTCATCAAGACCCAAAGATTCAAGCTCGTCAAGCAAACGCGAAACAGTATCTTGACCCGGAGCGAAATTCTCACCACCCAAACGGTAAGCGTCAACGTGAATTAGCGTCGCCGGCTTACCATCCGCAAAAGTGCCGTGCAATTCGCGCGCAATCGTAAAAGTTGGAGACACAATCGGCTCACTAATTGAAAGACCCGCGCCAAAACCTTGAGCAAACGTTGTTTTACCAGCCCCAAGAGGACCAGAAAGCAGCAAAACGTCTCCTTCTTTAACCAGTTTTGCCACAGATTTACCAAGTTCGCGCATATTAGTATCCGTAGGCACAGTACGAACTTTTTGCTGTTCTAACACCGTTTCTTCTTTCATACTTAACACAATCTTTCACACAATATTTTTAATTTACGATTTTTAATTTAAGATTTCTAATTTACGATTTCTAATTTACGATTTCTAATTTACGCTTTTTAATTTCCTTTAGACGAAATTATCATAATGCACTTTTCAAGCGCATAATTAGCATCGCTAGATCCGCCTTTGCACTGCTCATCCGCCCAGGCTAAAGCTTGTAAACTTTTAGAAACTCCAGCACTACTCCAGCCTGCAAGCTGACGCATTGCCATTTTAAGCGCCCACGGATTTGCTTTCGCTTCCGCACTAGAAATTGTGCCGTTACGGACCGCCATTGCGAGCGCAATTAAACGAACTTTTGAAGCCAAAGCGCCGATTAACGCTATAGGGTCAACTCCTTGCGCAACTGCAGTTCTTGCAGAAAGAACCGCAGAGCCTAAGTGACCTGTAACAGCCTTGTCTGCAACGAAAAAGCCTGTAACTTGCGGATCTGCAATAAGATAGCGGTCAACAATATTAAGAGTTATTGGATTATCGTCATAGTCGAAGCATAATTGCGAGCACAATGCTGCAAGCTCGCCTGTTTTTCCACCCAAAACCGCCACAAGTCGTTGCGCAGCTTGCGGCTCAACGCTTCGATTGTGACGATCAAATATGCTCATAACAAAGTTGAGTTTTGCATCGTCTTTTTTAAGATCCGGCACTGTGATTGTTTGAGCACCAGCTTTTGTAAGACGCGTAACAATAGATTTTCCTTTAAGACCACCTTCATGGCGAGCAATAACCCAGCTTAAAGAAGATTCGTCAAAATTATTTTCGTTATTTTGCGCTTGTTGGCAGAATTTTTCAATCGCTTCTACTAAAGACTCATCCGCACTTTGCAAATCGTTAATAATAACAATTGTGCCATCGCCAAAAAGCGAAGGACCAACAGCTTCGTCAAACGCGTACTTATCTGCGGATGAAGCGTCAAGCTCAATAATTTCAGCATCCGGAGCATTCTTCTGTATTTTTTCTCGCAAAGTTCTAGCATTAAGATTGTTTAAGTAATCATCCCCGCCAACTACAAGAGTCACCGGCATAATACGTTGTGCGCGATTATTACTTGCTGCCATAATGCTCCTTAAACAAACTAACTTTAACCATCATAATATTCCTCTCGAATATGCGCGCGTACTTAGCACTACTCGAAGATTTGCGCGGCTTCACTTATGGTTCGCTTTGCAGAAGATGCCCATAATTGTCCGATTATACTTATGCGCTGAACGCAATAACGATTGTTAAAACTGCGAAAAACAAGCATAAAAACAGCAAATATCGCAACTTCTGCACATGCCATCATCCATGCTCCAGCAGCACCCTTCATCCAAGTAAACACGCCAAAAGATACTTCATCACACCAATACGCACACTTTTCCATAAAACTTGTTCCAATTGATGAAACTCTCGCAAAAACAAGCGATGCCCCAGCATTAAAACTCGCGCAAACAAGCGAAATTAAGCCGAATACTGTTGCCCAATCCATAAAAGGCGCAATTATTAGATTTGCCGGCACAGACATAAAAGAAACTTCCGGCTGCATAAGAATTTGCACTGGCATCGTCCACAATTGTGCAGCCAAAGTTATTGCGAGCGCCGAAGCGATAAAATGCGGCACATATTGCGAAAATGTTTTAGACATTGGCACTCCCATAACAATAATTCCCAAAGTTGCTGCAGAAGAAAGCGCAAAAGCATAGTCCCAAGCGTACGAAGGGTTTACTAGTAACACTCCAATAACAGTCCAACTTAGCGCGCTTGCCGACTGGTATGGGCGCTTGCAGCACCACGCAACCGCGGATATTATTCCCATAATCAGCGCCCTAAGTACAGATGCTGAAGGGTAAACTATTGCGGCTAAAGAAATCTGCAACGCAATTTGTATTGAAGAAGTAGCCCAACGCGGAAGTAGTAAATATGAGCAGCATCTGTAAATAATCATGCTAAGTAGCAAAAAGTGGCCTCCTGAAACAGCCATAACGTGCATAATTCCAGCATGCTGAAAATGCTGACGAGTCATAGTTGAATAAGTTGCGTCTATTGGATTTAGCGAATTTGTTGCTTCCGTTGGCACATACTCTTGCCCCAACATTCCAATAGTTACTCCCGGAACCAACATTCTTCCTTGAGTATCAAGGTTATTCGTTACTTCATAAAATGATTTCCACAAGCTACTAGCAGAGTTTTGCCAAAAGTTTGAGCCTTGTATAATCTGCACGTTTTGTTGCGTTTTTTGCACATGCAATTCAGGCTTATTGTCAAAACGCGAAGATTTTAAGCTAACAGGCACTCTAATACGCATACCGTAACTAATATTCCTACAAACTGGATTGTATGCGTAGAGCCTAGCATTAACGTAACTTTGAGTGTTTGCAAATTTGTAGACGCGCACATTAGCTTGACAATCTCCATTAAAACTTTTCGACGCTCTAAAAGGAGTCAACACTCTAACTTCCGCCTCTGCAATACGAGTATTCAAAGTAGATTTATAGTTAGAATAATGAATTTTAGTAAGGTTTTCTGCACGTATTTCTTGCATAATAACGTCTTTTGAAAGCACACATTGACCAAAGTATGAAATCATGCATGCTGCTAAAGAAACGTACGCTACTGCTTGAATAGTTCTGCTCCAATCATTGCATTTACGACGCAGAAAAAATGCTACTAGAAAAGCGAAGGAAAATCCTATTATTGCAACTATTCCTGCGTGGATTACTCGCATTTGGCTCAACCATTTTCCTATTAGGCATCCAGCCCAGTAAGCTGTAGCAACAGGAATCATTCTAAAATCTCGACTTCCAGAAACGTTTTCTACTTTTTCTCGCATAATTCACCTATTTAACTTCAACATTTCCGCGGAATTTATTCAAAGTTTTAGGACCAATGCCCTTTATTTGCAGCAAATCTTCCAAACTGTTAAAACCGCCAACTCGTTTTCTATGAGCAATAATGCGCGCAGCTGTTTTTGGTCCGATTCCTTTTAAGCTTTGCAGTTGATCCACTGTTGCAGTGTTAATATTTATGCGAAAAGTATCACTCTTATTAGAAGCAGATTTGCTTTTTCTACTTTTCCTACTTCTTCTGCTTTGACCGTTTCGACCGTTTTCAGAGCTTTCGCTACTTTCGATACTTTCGTCACTTTCGCTACTTTCGCCACTTTCACTACTTTCGATACCGTAGTCAGATTCACCATTTTTGTTATTTTTCTTAGAATTACTATCTTCTAAATCGTCAAAAGAATGCTTTGAATAATCCGCATTGTCTTCTATTTTTTGCAATGATTCAGACTTACTATTTTGCACGCGCTGATACGTTAACGACTGCGAAATAAGCATGGTAAGACTCGCACACAATGCAACAACCAGCACAAACATAATTGCCAAAGTATGAACAGGTTTCATATGAAAGCTTGCGGAAGATTTGTTGCTTTTTAGCGCGGAGTTAAAAGAATTAAAGTTATTTTTAATATTATTTTCGATATTATTTTCGCTAAAAGCGTCGTTAGAAAATTCAGACAAAGACGAAGCGATTCGCCTATGCGGCAAGTAAGTTTTAGGCTCAGGAACCTTGCTCCCCGGCTCGTAGTATTCCATGACATCCCCCAATTAACGCAATTCTTGCTAATACTATTGAACAAATAGCAAGTATGCGCAAGAAAAATACGCGCCTGTGGTTAAAACCTTTAACATCGAAAAAAAAATGCTGTAAAGCACGAAGGAACGCTTACGCGCAAAGCGCGCTCGCTACGAAACTCGCGTTGGAAGTCCACTGGACTTCCAACTTAAGCGAGTTTCCGCTCCGAGTTGCTTTCGCGCGCTACGCTCTAAGCGCGAAAGCAGGTCGTCGCGCCTGTGGTTAAAACCTTTAACATTCTCTACTGTTCAAAGAACACTAAAATTAAAGCTCTGCTGACACCACACTAAACACAAAAACCACAAACTACCCCGCAGCTTAATTGTGTGACTTTAGTTGCACTTAGTAAACCACGCACTTTACGTAACTTTCTGCACGAGTCTATGAGTTTTGTGTTGACGGTTAGCGTGTTGAGAGGCTGGAAAAATTGTGTTCAGTGCTAAAAGAGGACTGAGGAAGCAACATTGTTAAACGATAGGCGAACACAATAGAATGCTTTAACAGTTAAGGCGACGAAGGACGGGACGCACGCAAACACAAATTTTCCAGCCTCGTCAAAACCAAAAAACTAAATCAGTTACAAAACTCATAGACGAAACCCAAGAATAACAAAAAATGCTGTAAAGCGCGAAAGCAGGCCGTCGCGCAATACAGCATTAATTAAGCCGAATCTTACCTCTCGTCAGGCACAATAGACACAATCTTCGGAGCCTTAACAATCACCTTGCGCGGAGCCTTACCACCCAAGCGATCAGCTACAGCTTCCAAAGCGAGCTTTTCAAGCTCAGAAGCGTCAATATTTGGATCAACTTCAAGCTTTGCTCGAACCTTGCCCTTGATTTGCACAACGGCAGTAACAGTATCCTCACCAACGTAGCGAGAATCCACAACAGGCCAATCTGCGTGAGCAATAGACTTATCATGCCCAAGCTTGCTCCACATTTCTTCGCAAATATGCGGCGCAATTGGAGCCAGCATAAGAATTAGTGGCTCAACAGCTGCTCGTGGCACGTGAGGAAGCGAAGTCAAGTGGTTGTTCAACACAATCAGCTTAGCGATTGCAGTATTTGGACGCATTGCTTCCATTTCCACAGTCACTTCTGCAATTGTATTGTTAAGAAGCTTCAGCGTTTTATCGTCCAAAGCGTCGTCTGTTACAACACAAGCTCCGGTTTCTTCGTTTACTACGTTACGCCACAAGCGCTGAAGGAAGCGCATTCCACCAACAACGTTACGCGTGTTCCAAGGGCGAGACTCAGAAAGCGGACCCATGCTCATTTCGTACAGGCGGAACGTATCTGCACCGTAGTTTTCGTACATGTAGTCCGGGGTCACAATATTCTTCAAGCTCTTGCCCATTTTACCGAACTCACGGTTCACACTTTCGCCATGCCATGTAAACGTTGGTTCACCAGCGCCGTTTGAAGCGCCTTCTTCAACCTCGTCGGCAGGAACGTACTGTCCGCGCTCATCCGTGTATGCGTAAGCTTGAATCATACCCTGGTTAAACAGGCGGTGGAATGGCTCAGCAGAATCCACATAACCCAAGTCGTAAAGCGCTTTATGCCAGAACCTGGAGTAAAGCAAGTGCAAAACTGCGTGCTCTACGCCACCAACGTAAAGGTCAACGCCGCCAGAAACATGCTCTTTGCCTGGACGGTTCGTTCCCATCCAGTAGTCGTATTCGTCGCTGTCAACCATGTGCTCAGCGTCGTTTGGATCCAAGTAGCGCATGTAGTACCAGCAGGAACCAGCCCAGTTTGGCATAGTGTTGGTGTCACGATAGTAGGTTTTTACGCCGTCGCCAAGGTCGAGCTGAACTTTTACCCAATCATCGTTTCGGCTCAAAGGTGCTTCAGGCTCCGAATTTGCGTCGTCTGGAGCGTAAGTTTTTGGCTGATAGTCTGGAACGTCCGGCAATGCAATCGGAAGCTCACTATCTGGCACTAGGTGAGCTACACCATCCTCGTCGTAAACGATTGGGAATGGCTCACCCCAGTAGCGCTGGCGAGAGAACAGCCAGTCGCGAAGTCGGTAAGAAACCCTACCTTTTCCTACGCCTGCAGCTTCAAGCCACGTCGTCACCTTTTTAATAGCTTCATCCACGCGCAAACCGTTAATAGACAAAGCGTCACCAAGCTTGTGCGTATGCTCTACAGAAGAGTTGATAACAATTCCGTCGTGTGACACGAATGGAGCTTTACCTTCGTAATCTGCCAACTTTTCTTCGGAATCAGGCAAAGGCTCAACAGTGTAAATTACTGGCAAACCGAAGGCTTTTGCAAAATCGTAGTCGCGCTGGTCTCCGCCAGGAACTGCCATAATTGCTCCCGTGCCGTAATCCATAAGCACGTAGTCTGCAGTAAAGAGCGGAAGTTTTGCTCCAGTTACAGGATTGATTGCGTAAAGACCAGTAAACAAGCCGGTTTTAGCGCCCGCGTCTTCCGTGCGATCTTTTGCAGTTTTTGCGCGAGCTTGAGCTTGATACTCTGCCAAGCCTTCTTTAAGACTTGCGTAGCCGCCCTTCCAGCTTTCTGGAACGCTAGCCTCCCACGCTTCTGGAACATGCTCAAGAATTGGGTGATCTACGGAAACAACCGCAAATGTTGTGCCAAAAAGCGTGTCTGGACGAGTAGTGTACACTTCCAAATCGCGCGTTTCGCCGTCTGCACATGGCACTTCAAAGTGCACGGAAGCACCGTGAGATTCGCCTATCCAGTTTCGCTGCATAAGCTTAACTTTTTCTGGCCAATCAATAGTGTTCAAATCTTCTACCAAACGGTGTCCGTAAGCTGTAATTCGCATGGACCATTGACGAAGATTGCGCTGGAATACTGGGAAGTTTCCGCGCTCAGACTTACCTTCTGCAGTAACTTCCTCGTTTGCAAGCACAGTTCCCAAACCTGGGCACCAGTTCACAGGAGACTTAGAAATATAAGCAATACGGAAGTCGTTCAACACATCCGCTTGCTCTACCTTGTTAAGCTCTTCCCACTTTTTGCCTGCAAAACCAGGAATTTCACGCTTACCGCTCTTAAACTCGTCAACAAGTTCGCAAATTGGTCGAGCAGAACCCTTTCCGCCGTCTTTGCGAACAAAATCAGGGTCGTACCAAGCGTCATAAAGCTTGGAGAAAATCCATTGCGTCCAACGCACATAATTCGTGTCAATCGTTGCAAAAGACCTACGATCATCAAAGCTCAAGCCCATGCGATGCAGCTGCCTGCGCATATTGGCAATATTTGCCTCGGTAGTAATGCGCGGATGCTGACCAGTTTGCACAGCATACTGTTCAGCCGGCAAACCAAAAGCGTCGTAACCCATTGCGTGAAGAACATTCTCACCCTTCATGCGATGGTAGCGGCTTACAACATCCGTTGCCAAGTATCCAAGAGGATGCCCAACGTGCAAGCCTTTACCGGAAGGATACGGGAACATGTCCATTGCAAAGAAAGAAGGACGACCGTCAGCATTCCTGCCTTCGCCATCCTTCAAATTGCCCTTAACATTAGCAGCCCAGAACGTGCCCTGCTCGTCCCAGGTTTTTTGCCAGCGCTGCTCAATATCTTGTGCGAGCTGCGCGTTGTAACGAAAAGCTGGCTCAGCAATAGTAGCTTTATTGTCAGCTGTTGCATACTGTTGATCGTTGTCGTTCATACCCTAGGACTATAGCGTCTTATGCAGTCATTATGCAACACTTTTTACAAGTTTTATTGATATTTTATTGAGAAAATATGTAGTTTTAACGTAAGTTTTCCTAATACGCGCACAAAATTAAGATTTTATGCTTATTTTGCAAAATAAATCATTACAATAGTAAATAAACTTTTTAAACGAATAAATATTAGAAAATTAGGTAAAATTCAATAAAACTATAAATATTAAAGAGGTTGTGAATTGAAAGTACAAAAAAATACGTTACTACTTATTGCTTGCTTAGTTTGGGGCGCTGCTGGTTTTAATATTCTTAAGATTGGCTTGTTAGCTTACCAGAATTATTTGCAACCGCTGAATTACGCTTTGTCACTAGTTGTTTTTGCAATATTCCAATTCCTGATTTTTGGAAAACTCGTTAAAAAGCATACTCAAAGAATCCTCGCATACAAAGAAAAACAATTTTTCCTCAAATTCTTTGACGTTAAATCTTTTATAATCATGGCTTTTATGATGACTTTTGGAATTGTTTTGCGCGCAACCAACATAGCTCCCGAACAGTTTATTGCAGTGTTTTACACCGGTTTGGGTTCTGCACTATTTTTAGCAGGATTGCTTTTTGGCTATCAGTTTGCAAAAACATTCTGCCCTGCATTTAAACACAGCTTGTCTGATTGTGCTAATACTTCAGTAAAATAGTGAGATTGGGAATAATTTAGTTTATTCGTAAAATATTTATTAAGTGTGTAACGATAAGCCGTATATGCATAAGCTGTATATGCTAGTACGTTAAGAAGGCTGCTATGGACAATAATGTGTATAAAAAAAGCAGATTATACGCACCTGAGCGTTTTTTTGAATGCGAAGGCAAGGGTTTGCAATGGTTGCAAGAAGCCCATAAGTTTGGCGGCCCTAGAGTTGCAAAAGTGTTTGATTGGGGAAACGACTACCTTAATATTGAGCGAATTGACACTGCTTCCCCAACTCCTTTAGCTGCTTTTGAGTTCGGTGCAGCTCTTGCACACATGCACGACTATGGTGCGAAATATTTTGGTCAAGCTCCTGCAGATTATGATGGAACATGCTATTTTGGGCCTTTAAGCGACCCTGTTAATATGCCAACTGGCGAGTGGAATAACGTTATTGACTACCTTGCGGATGGGCGTTTGCGTCCTATGGTTGAGCTTGGGATTGCTCGCGGAGAGCTTACTAAAAGCGATTTGGCTCTTACGAACGAAGTTATTGATGCGCTGCCTGATTTATTAGGAAAGACTGCGGAAGATAAGCCTGCGCGCGTTCACGGCGACTTGTGGAGTGGAAACGTTTTGTGGACTAAAAGCGAGGATGGAGAGCATACTGAGGCTGTGCTGATTGATCCTGCAGCCCACGGCGGGCACCGCGAAGAAGATTTAGCTATGCTTCACCTGTTTGGAATCAGCTATTTTAAGCAGATTTTGGACGGATACCAGTCTGTACATCCACTTAAGGCAGGTTTTGAGCAGCGCATGATTATTTGGCAGCTCTACCCTATTGCAGGCCACTGCGTATTCTTTGGCGGCGGATACGTAAGCGAGTATCGAGAAATGTGCAGAAGATTATTAAATAGCTGACTTTCAGCAGTGAACAAATAAAACATTTAAAGACTTAATCGTAAAAATTACGAAAGGCCATTAGTATGATTCGTTTGCGTGTAAGCACTTGGAAAAGAATTATAGTTGTGCTAACAGCACTAGTTTCAACACTATTTGTTGTTAGTGCATGCGGCACTACTTCTAAAACTTCTTCCAGTCCTAAAAACGTGCAGCAAACGTATCGCGGAAATGTTGTTATTTTCACCCCTTCAGATGGTTTAGCTTTAACAAGACACAAGCCACTAAGCACATGGGATCATCTTGTTCCAGAAATCGTTAAAGACTTAAAAAATAAGGGTTTTAACGATGATTCTATTACTACAAAAACTTCTTCTAGTCTTTCGCAGCAGAGTCAAGACGTGCAGGATTATGTTGTGAATTTGCTAACATCATTGCATTCGGAAAATCATAACAATAAAAATAAGCAAAATACTGGCAATTCAAACGAAAAAATTAAGAAGAAGCTGAGTAAAACCACTATTGTTATTGCTCCATGGACTAATAAAAATGGCAATAATAATTATGGGGATTACGCAACTTTACCTACATCAAACAAAACAGAAGACACAAAAAATAATCAGGGTCTTTTAGCAGGCAAAAACGATTCTGAAGACACAGACAAAAATATTCTTCTTTCTCAAAAGCGTTTAGCCTCATCTCTTCGACTTGCTCAAAAATCTGGAATGCACGTAGTTATGCTTTCGCGTTCAATTCCAGGATTTAAGCCAGATGTTCTTTTCCACCTTTCTGACGCTAGTAGCATTGGCGAAACTCAAGCAGAAACATTAGTTCAAAAACTTGCTCTCGACCGTGCTACTCGCGAAAATCCGCGCTATATTGAAGTTCTTTTGCCATGCCACAATCAGAAAAATATAAATTTGCACGCAAAAACTAATAGTGGCACAAACGGTCAAAACTCAAACGATTCAAACGGTTCAAACGATTCTGACTCAAATAATGCAGATTCTAACAGTGAAAACCAAAATTCTTCCTCAAATAATAATCAAGAATCTCAAAATAGTGGCGAAAATAGTTCAAAAGATAATGCAGATACCAGCTCCTCAACACAGTTAGAAGACGAGTTTGCAAAAGAAGCTTTTGCGGGAATGTGGAAAGTACTTAGACCATATTTCGCTTCTGGCACTCTGCTTAGCACTTCCGGAAAATTGCATGCAAATAGTAGCGAAAAAGACTGGATTAACGTTGCTTTTGACGCAGATAATTCGGATGCTGTAAAAACTGAGTTGAAGAATCGTATTACTAAAAACGATAATCTTCTAACTCCTTCACCAATGCATGTTGATGGCATTATTGCTCTTGACGATCAAGTTGCTTTGCAAGCTTCGCAAACTTTAAGCGATTTAGGCTACGAAGGAAGCGCTGCAGACATAAATCCTTCGTTTACTTTGCCGAATGTTATTGGAAACTTCATTGGTAAAAGAAATCTTATTAAGCGCCCTGTTCCTTCTCCTAAAAACAGCTCCAATAAGAACGCAAAAGACGCGCAAATTAGCAAGGAACAGTCCGAAGATGCTAACGATGCTGCTAACGCAAAAAAATGGCCTGCAATAACCGGCTACGGAGCATACAAGAATATTATGCCAAATATTGTAAGCGGCAAGCAGTGGATGACAACTATTGAGCATCAGGCACAGATTAGTAAAGATATTACAGAAATGTGCGATTCGTTAAATAGCACCGGAAATCTTTCTACAAAGATTGCAACAAAACAATCGACAATTGAGCCTGGAATTACGGTTCCAACTGTTTATGAACAGCTGATAGCAGTTAGTGCAACGAATTTGAAGGCTCGCCTAATAGACCCGGGCTACATTTCCCTAGCTGATGCAGGATTGTAAAGTTACGCTTAGTGCTTTCGAGGAGCGTAAATAACGCGCTCAATAAGCTCGTGGTAGCGCTCAACAACTGCCTGACGTTTAGCTTTTAAGCTTGGCGTAAGCAGACCATTATCTTGCGTAAAAGCGTCCGGCACTATTTCAAACTTACGAATAGACTCCGCTCTAGAAACAAGCAAATTAGCTTTAGTGACGGCACGCTCAACTTCTGCACGTACAATTCCGTTTACTGACGCTTCTTTAAGCGAGCGCACTTTGCACGCTCCTCTGGAAGCAAGCCAAGAATTTACTTCCGACAAATCAAGCGCAATAAGCGCCGCAACAAATGGCTTTCTGTCTCCAATAACAACCGCTTGAGAAACAATTGGAGAAGACATTAACGAAGCTTCTAACGCGTTTGGAGATAAATTCTTTCCGCCAGCCGTAATAATAAGATCTTTCTTTCTGCCGGTAATCCGCACAAAACCGTCATCATCTAAAGAACCAAAGTCACCCGTATGCAGCCAGCCGTTTACAATTTGTTGACGAGTAAGCTCCGGATTATTATGATACCCTTTGCATACTGCTGGACTTTTAATACACAGCTCACCATCATCCGCAATTGCAACAGACACGCCTTTTACCGGCAAACCAACAGTTCCAATACGGTATCCGGTTGTAGGATTCACCATAGCCGGAGCACAAGTTTCAGTCATTCCGTAACCTTCAAGCAAAGGCAAACCGATGCCGTTAAAGAAGTGCGCAATAGACATATCGAGAGGAGCGCCTCCGGAAATAGCGTACGAAACAGAACCGCCAAAGACTTGCAAAAGTGGCTTATAAACTAATTTTTTGCATAATGCGTGGCTTAAAGCAAGCATAGGCGGAACCATCGCTTTAGACTGCTGAGAATAAGACCATTGACGCGCAACTTTTGCCGCATAAGCAAAAACAAAACCTTTAACTCCCCTGCCGGCTTTTTGCGAAGCAGCGTTATAGATTTTTTCAAAAATACGAGGAACGCCAAGAATAAAAGTCGGCTTAAACGTTTGAAAATCAGACAAAACTGTTTTCAAATTGCTCGTTAAACCAAGAGTAACGTTTCCAGCAAAGCAGAAGAATTGCATAAATCTTGCGAACACGTGAGCAAGAGGCAAAAACAGCATTAAGCGAGGATTATCTTTTAATGCAATATCTGGCATAGAAACAACGCCTGACTTTGCAATAAAAGCAAAATTACTATGCGTAAGCTCAATTCCTTTAGGCTCGCCTGTTGAACCGGAAGTGTAGACAATTGTTGCTAAATCACTTCCGCAAACCGCGTGAACTCGCTCGTAAAACTCCGAATCAGTTACAGTTTTACCGTACTCAATAAAAGCATCAATCGCTCCACGGTTTATAACATAAACGTCGTGAAGAGTAGAGCAATCATCCTTAACAGCTTCTATTTTTGGAAGCATATCGGCAGACTCAACGAATATTGAGCAAACTTTAGAATCCTCAACAATATGCTGTATTTGAATAGATGAGCTAGTTTCATAAATTGGCACGGTTAAAGCGCCAATAGACATAAT
The DNA here is from genome assembly GCF_048545135.1 of Gardnerella bretellae. Taxonomy (NCBI): domain Bacteria; kingdom Bacillati; phylum Actinomycetota; class Actinomycetes; order Bifidobacteriales; family Bifidobacteriaceae; genus Gardnerella; species Gardnerella bretellae. The sequence continues at coordinate 294,986 of NZ_JBKQXU010000002.1, read as the reverse complement.
AGCCATGTCAAGAACCGTCCACTGCCATGAGGTATGCGCAATAATCGAAATAGAATCCCCCGGCATAACTCCGCGCGCAATAAAACCTTTAGCAACAGCAACTACCATATCTCGAAATTCTTTAGCAGAATAAGACTTCCACGAACCTAAAGAATCAACATACTCAATTAACGAATCATTCGCGCAGCGAGAAACTCGATCTTCTAGCAGAGAAAAAATATTAACATCTGTATCAATAGCTTCATCAAGTGGACGAGAATATTCTTGCATATGCGCTCCTGTGTTGCATAATCGATATTAATCTTTACTATACGCTGTTCACACCCTCACACTATGGCAATATCTACAAGATTGACGCAGATTTTGTTCAGTTTTCTACAAATATGAATATTAATTATGCTATTTAGTTGACTGGCTTAAGAACGATTTTTTTGCGAGCAGTCATACTTGCAGGGTTTACGTAAGTACGATTCTTTCGTTTTAGACCCCATTGCACGCAGCGATTTGCGCAATGATCCGACCCACCTTCAACATGAGCAAATTTTTGCCCCTGCTTTACAAACACTCCAACAGTAAGATTTGTTACCGCAGGCTCAAAAGTAGAAGTAAGCTCACCATGCCTAATTGTTACAACAGACTTTCGCGCAACTTTACCAACAAAACTAATAACACCATCTGCAGGAGCATAAAGAGGAGTTCCTTTTGAAGCTGCTAAATCCACACCGCGATGCCCAGCCATCCAAGGCTTAGGCGGCGGATTAAAAGCTTTTACAATACGAGGAGGCTTTACCGGCCACTTCATAGCAGATTTGCATGTTTCTTCACTATAAAAACTTTTAGCAAGAGCGCAGCTTTTACAGCATACGCCTAAAGATTTAGAAGCGTAGTATTTAGCAGGATTATTTTGCTGCATTTCGTATTGCGAAAACAGCGTATCTAATAAAATAACTGAGATTATAAAAATCCCCAAGCAGGCAGCTATTCGGCAATATAATTCATAATTTTTGCGAATACACATATATCCCCCATAAATATTTATAAAGCGACTTTTATAAAAGTTTTGCAGCTAATTTGCCAAAATCATAAGCTTTTAGCGCATTGTGGATAAAACATATGCTTATAATCACTATTTCGACACGCCAAAACACGCCATATTTGCATCTTCAAAAATTCCGTGTAATATAAATGTCTTGTGCGCGGCAGTAAGCCTGCACAAAATATTCCTGCGTAGCTCAGTTGGCAGAGCGTTCGACTGTTAATCGAATGGTCGCTGGTTCAAGCCCAGCCGCAGGAGCCATCAAGCCACTGGAAGTCCAGTGGCTTTTTTGTTTTTAAAAACACGAGAATACCCCGCGAATTGCTAATTAGGCTTAAGGCAACACCCTCAAATATCAACAAGATATACGCCTAACAAAGTGGCTAACTTAAAAGCTTTGTCGTAAAATAGATACAAATGTGTCATCAGAAGATACGCATTGGGCAATCATTAACAAACAGAGGAAAACAATGATTCAACACACCTCCGAAAGTGCCGATAAAGGCAAAAAGAAGAAGCTAATCATACTTATTGTAGGTATTGTTGTACTTGCATTAGCTCTTAGCGCGCTTGGCGCATTTTGGTATGTAAAACAAACTGAGCGCACAAAGGCTGCACGTAAACAGTGCGAAGTTAAAGTTGCCCAAGTTATGAAAGCTAAGAAAACGTGGGACACTTTAGTTAAAAACAGAATTCTTATTAAGCTTTCGGAAGATAAGTCTGAAAATGGCAAGAAGCTTGCGAAAATAATAAAAGAGACAACTCCTGAAGTTGTAAGCTGCACAGCAAACTCTCCAGAAGAGCTTGGAAGCCAAAGCGCTGAGGCTTTGGCAGCTTCTGAATGGTATGCGGTTAAAGCAAAAGAAATTAGAGCTTTAGCTGTTGAATTACTAAATAGCGCTGACACAAAAGCTGAAGACAAAGATAAGAAAGAAGAAAAGAAGGAAGAAAAGAAGGAAATACAGCGAACAACCAGCAATGTGATTAGGCGTGCGAACGTTATTCCTCAAAAGACGAAGCCAGCGCCTCAGAATAACAACAAGAAGAAAGACACTAAAAAGCCAGAATGCAAAGAAGGCGACAAGAACTGCAAGAAACCACAGCCAAAATGCAAGCCAGGCGACGAGAACTGCAAGGAACCACAGAAAGAATGCAAGCCAGGCGACGAAAACTGCAAGAAAACTAACCCACCTGCAACTAACCCACCTACAACCAACCCACCTACAACCAAC